>JAHDCI010000156.1 GCA_020629955.1 Myxococcota bacterium
TCGGCGGCGCGCTCGACCAATACTTCGGCTACACCCTCGGAATCGCCTACCGGCTTTAGTGCCGATACGTATCCAGCTCGTGCGAACAGCCTGTTGTTCGTTCCGCAACTCACTCCGGCTTCGGAAGGGATAGGCGAACCGCTAACGCAAACGCAAACCAGGTGGGAAATGAATCTCTTTGCACGTCTGCTTCTGACACTGTCGCTCCCAGCGCTGGTCTTCTTGCTGGACCAAGTCGACGCAAGCTTCGCGCTCGAACTCGTCGGGATCGAATCGTTGTATGCCAACGACTACCTCGGGCTCCTTTTTGAGCTGCGGCTGAGCTCTCTGACGGCAGCGACGGGTTTTCTCTTCTCGTTCCTCCTCGTTGAGATCGTGATTCATCTCAAGCCCTCCTTCCGGGAAAAGCGGACGGATCCCGCATTCCGTGCAAGTGCCAGAAGGTTCGGCTGGATCATCGCATTGCTCTTTGTCGCCGTGCAGGGAATCGGCATCGCGCTTTGGTTAAAGGCGAGCCTCGGACTCGATTCGGTCGCGTTGCCTCGGCTCCTGGTCGTTCCCTGCACGCTGACCCTCGCGCTCTATGCGATTGCACGATATATCGACCGCTACGGTCTCGCGAACGGCCTCGCCCTCCTCGGTGCAATCCACTTCGCCGGATTTGCAGTCGCCACTCAGAGCGCCAGCCAGTTTGGCCTGCTCGCGGGAGGCAGCGTCGTGGCGGCGCTTGCTCTTCATCACGCAAAAGAGCACGCAAAGCACACGATATCCGTACCGAGCGCCGGTGTGGTTCCGCTGACTTCCGCGCTCGGGTTGATCTCTTGGATCGAGAGCAACGCTCCCATCTATGCCCTGGTGATCGTGCTGACGATACTGCTGACGTATACGTTTTACGCTGGCTGGCGTGACGAAATGCAATTCGAGCGGAGCATCAAACTCCGAGTCGGTACCTCCATCGGAATCATGCTCGCGTTCGCGACCTATCATCTCGAGGATACTCAGCATCTGGTCTGGCTCTCGGTAAGCCCGCTCGCGATGCTTGTCTCCGGCGCATTGCTGCTCGATATCGTCAACGAGTTTCGCTTCCGGCGGGCGCACGGCGCGATCGTCAAAGTCGGCGAGGAGTACCGGGCGTACCACTTCTTCGAAACGGAGACTGATTTCGTTGAAGAAAAACTTCCACTACTGGGCCGGAACTACTTCTACCGAAACCTCTTCCACTTTTGGGCTGGCTATGCACCTGTCGAATGGTGGGTTCCGAAAGAGCATGCCGACGCCGCGCGCGCGCTTCTGGAACATCCGACCACCGGCACGCCGAAAGCCTTCTGAGAGACTGAGAAAGTTCGTCACTGGGTTCCCGGAGTTTCTCCGCAAAAGCGAAACCGCAGATCGTTCGACGAGCCCGTTCTGCGATAGGCCGGCGAATCTCGAGACCGACCTACTCCGATTCGGGTCGCGTCATCGTCATCGTGATCGAGCGCAGCGCGTCGCTGGTTGAGGGGCTCTCTTGCAAAGAACGGAGCAGCGCGTTCATGAAATCTCCGGCGCTCTGATAGCGTTCCGAAGGTTCGCAACTCACGGCCCGATCGATGACGCGCGCGAGACCGGGTGGCAGCTCCGGCATCCGCTCGGAGATTCCGATCCGTGGATGCATCGAGATCGCGACAACGATCTGCTCATAGGTGCTCGCTTTCGGATAAGGCAGTTCGTTGGTAAGCAGATGGTAGAGAAGCACACCGGCGGAGTAGAGGTCTGTTCGTTCGTCGACGTGTTTCGCGGATCGGAGCTGTTCGGGAGCGGCGAAACGAGGCGTGCCGAGTGCGGCACCCGTGCGCGTCAGCGAGGCCGCGGTCCGAGACTTGGCGATCCCAAAATCGAGAAGCACTGCCTCGGCGCCATCGATGGTCTCGCGGAGGAAGACATTGCTCGGTTTGATATCCCGGTGAATCACGCCGGCTTCGTGGGCGACCGAAAGCCCTTCGAGAATCTGATGGGCGTAGAGCAGCGCTCCGCCGAGGTCGCATCCCTCGCGCGCGTGCCACGAGCGCAGCGATTCCCCTACAAGATATTCGAGCGCGAGAAAGGGCCAGCCATCATCGCCCGAGTCGAAGATTCGAACGATACGAGGCGATCCGAGCGTGGCCAGTACTTGCGCCTCCCGGCGAAAACGCTCGAGCGCACGTTCGGAGTGTCCCTTCTTGATGAGCTTTAGGGCGACCTCGCGGCCAAGGAAGCGGTGCTTCGCCCGGTAGACCGCGCCGAACCCGCCTTCTCCGAGCAGCTCAAGCAGCTCGTAGCGGTCGATGGTCTCGCCGACCAACGCGGCGGCATCAAAAGCTCCCATAGCCATGGAGGTAGCAGACTTGGCGCGATGGCGCCGTCTGACCCCTTGACCAAATCGAAGGCGCATCGGATCGTAAGCACATCGACACGCACGAAGAGACCATCGAACGCTCGAGCGATAGCGGCGAAGGACAGCATCGCTCGCCCCATCTTGTCTTCTATCATCGCCATGAAGCCCGCGTCGTTCCGTTGCACGATGGCGACCAGCTTCGAGTCGGACGAAGCCGCCCAGCCGAGCTCGTATTCGAAGACCGTTCCCTCTCGCGTCTGCATGTCGAGTTCCGAAATGTCGACGGAAATATCTGGGTCCGCGACCTCGACTCAACGAACGGCGTGCACGTCGGTGAACGGCGTGTTTTCGAAGAACTCATGTTGCCCGGCAAACACTTTCGGATCGGCGCGGTTCGGGTTTCGCTGAACGCCCCTTCGCAGGAACGCCCACAACTCGTATCGGTCGACGAGTGGCGGCAAGCAGTGCTCCGTGAGCGGATACGATCAATTCCATCCGGCCAAAGCTTCACGGTCGCGCTGGTTCATTGTCTGGGAGCGAACGCGCACGTGCAGGGAGCTCTCACGGTCATGGAGGAGGTCGCAGGCCCGCTAGAACGCATGTGCGTCTACAGCGCAAAGAGCGCGCTTCTTCTCCTTCCGAACGAAGACGCCGCAAGCGCGAACGCCCGACTGACTTCGGCGCTACGCCAACATGAAGGTCTCCGCGTGGGGCTCGCAGTCTTTCCAAGCGATGCGTCGACTGTGGACGAGCTCATCGGCGCGGCGCGGCGCTCGCTTCGGGGCTCCACTGCCGAGGCTCCGGTTGCCCGGATGTCGTCTGGCGCCAACGAACCAGAGGCGATCGTCGCGTCAAGCTCCATGGTTGCGCTCTATGCGATGGTGAAACGCATCGCTCCTTCGCGCCTGAGCGTCTTGGTGCGAGGCGAGACGGGCGCCGGCAAGGAACTCATCGCGCGCGCAATTCACGACCAGTCTGGGGCGCGCAGCCAAGGGCCGTTAAAGAGTGTGAACTGTGGCGCGCTTTCCGATTCGATTCTGCAATCTGTTCTCTTCGGTCACGTCAAAGGCGCGTTCACCGGAGCCGAGACCGACCGAGCGGGGCTTTTTGAGAGCGCGACCGGCGGCACCCTTTTCCTCGACGAGGTTGGCGAGCTCAGCCAGGGCGCGCAGGCCGCGCTCCTACGAGTGCTTGAGACAGGACGAGTTGTACGAGTTGGCGATACCCGAGAGATCGCAGTTGACGTTCGGATCGTGTCCGCCACCCATCGCGACCTGCATGCGTGCGCGGAGGAAGGATCGTTCCGCAGCGATCTTCTTTATCGCCTCGACGGCGTTTCACTCGAGCTGCCTCCGCTTCGAGAACGACGCGACGAGATCCTTCCCCTAAGCGCACATTTCATGACGCTCGCCGGGCGTGAGCTGACGATCACAGACGCGGCCCGAGCGCTATTGCTTGGGCACTCGTGGCCGGGAAACGTTCGAGAGTTACGCAATGTCATCGAGCGCGCCTGCGTCGTCGCCGAAGGTGAAACGCTTTTGCCGGAGGACCTTCCAGGCGCCCTCAAAAAGAGGCCCGCAGCGACAGCCGCAACAGGCCCGGTCGATACCGGCGAGGCCTTTAAAGACCAGATCGCGAGCTTCGAACAGACCTTACTTCTCCAAGCGCTGAAGGAAGCCGGCGGCAATCAAACGCAAGCAGCGAAGCGGCTTCAGATGCCGCTTCGCACGCTTGTCTACAAAATGAAGAAGTACGGGATCCGAAAGAACTTCGATTCGGAATAGGTCACGGATTCCCGGACATCGCTCAGACCGGGATGTACTTGCGAATGAAGTCGCGCGCCGCGTCGGTGCCCGAAGCGAAGAACGCGACGACGGGTGGCGCGAGATAGCAGAAGAGAATGTCGAACATCGTGGTGTGGTACGCGACCCAGCTTACGCCCTCGGGTGCTCCGCAGATGAGCTTGCCGACCAGCACGCCCACCAAGGTCACAGCGCTCGCCATGAGCCCGACCACCATGCCGCGTCCGCCGCCGAGTACCATGGCACCCAGCCCGGTGGCGCCGCCGATGAGGAACGCAGCGTACGAAAACTCACCGATGAATTTCCCGACCACGCCATAGACAATCCCGAGCAGAATCGCGCCTGCAAACGCTCCAGCGACCGCCTTCGGCATATTCGCCTGCCCTTCGCCGACGTCTTCTGCGCTGAGATGACCGAGAGATAGCTTGTTCATGATGATTCCTTTTCCGCGGGCTTGGCTGCCCCATATTCGAGGCCAGCGCCTCTGTGATTTGCGGAAGAGAAGTTCAAGCGGCGTGCCGCTTTGGATCGAAGGGACAAGAACGAGGTTTTGTTTCGTAAAATCAAACACTTAAACAACGATCCGAAGACCGCCCCCATCGAGCAAGTTTTGCGCGATTGCGCAAGATTCGAGTGTGCAAGTGCGGGGTTCAGACCGATGGAAGGGATGATCTTTCGTCAAGGGCGCCGAGGCGAGCTTCGACAGGCGAACGACATGCCGAGTAGATCGAAGCGGATCGGCGCTCCTGACGGAAGAGGGCCCTTCTGGCGATTTGAACCACGCACTCGCCTGGGGGAGCGTCTGCGCGCCGTGGAAACGTCGAGCCCTCACTCCCATTCCTCGGGAGCCATGCGCTTGCGCGCTCTCCGATCTTTCCGCAAAGCCAAGAGGTGAGGGTTTCTCTCCCATTGCTGGATAGCCGACAGGCGACTCCGCTCGAAGCGTTGACCGGACCGCCGGAGGCGTTTCGTCACGCGCCCCTTCCTACGCTCGTCGATCGCAAAGGCCGCTCGATCTCGTACGCGCGCTTAAGCGTCACCGACCGATGCGACCTCCGCTGCACGTACTGCATGCCAGAGGGCGGCGAAGAAGAGCATGAAACGCAAAGTGGGCTCCTCTCCGCCACCGAGCTTGGACGCTTGATTCGACTCCTCGCCAAAATGGGCGTTCGCCGCTTTCGTCTCACGGGCGGTGAACCGCTGGTTCGGAAGGATATCCTCGAACTGGTCTGCGCCGCCGGGGAAGTTACGGAGCCGCGCGGCCTCGCGCTCGCCATGACCACCAACGCCACGCGCCTTGCTTCATTCGCGAGCAAGTTCGCCGCAGCCGGACTCGGATCGGTCAACATCTCGCTCGACTCCATCGATGCAGAACGCTTTCGGGAAATCACCCGAGGCGGCTCGCTCGAGAAAGTCATGCTCGGTATCGACGCCGCGCTCGCCGCCGGGCTTGAGGTCAAACTCAACAGCGTACTCTTGCCGGAGAACCTTGCGGAAGTCCCTGCGCTCGTGGCGTTTGCCTGGGACCGCGGAATCACCCCACGCTTTATCGAACGGATGCCGCTCGGCCTCGATACGGAAGCGGCACCGGTTTCAATGGCGAATGCGCTCGCGGTTCTGGGGGATGCATTCGGCGGCCTGAATGAACCGGATGCGCATCACGGTCCTGCTCGTTACGTCGCGAACGAGCGAGGGCAACGGATCGGCTTTATTACGCCGATCACCGAAGAGTTCTGCGGAACCTGCAACCGACTTCGTATCTCCTCCAAGGGCGACCTACGCGCTTGCCTCGCTTGGCGTAACGCGACCAACCTGCGGGATGCGATGCGGCGCGGCGCAGATGACCATGAGCTCGCATGGGGGATCCTCCAGGCGCTTGCGCAAAAGCGCGATGGTCACGCATTTCTTGACCAAAGCGAGCACGAACACCGCAACGTCGGCATGAGCCTGATCGGCGGTTAGAGAGCGCTCAACCAAGGATGACCAAGGTCTGACGGCCCGCCAGGCCAATAAGCGCCCCTACGAACGGAAAGGACTGGCGCCGCCGCGCTGCATTTTGCGCGCGATGGGCGATGCCGGCCCTTCGAGCTCGACCACGGCTTCGATGATCTCCGGCTGCTCACGCATCACCTCGCGAAGCATCTCTTCTGCCGAGTCTTCTTGTCCAAGCGCCGCGAGGGCGTGCATCCGCGCCAAGCGACACTGATAGCGAACTGCAGGGCTACGGCTCGAAGCGAGCCCGTCCAACGCTTCCATCGCCTGGCGCGCCTCCCCTGAGAGCGCGAGGCGCAGGGTGTCGACCGAGGTCACCCAATCATCCGGCTGTTTGACCTGTTCGAGTTCCGATTGAGAGCGCGGATAGTTCTGCTCGTAGAGATACGCCAGGCCAACAACACCGTGCAGCCAGCGGGAAAACTCCGGCGTATGGTTCATAACCCCCGCCTTTGCGAGCTCGATCACATCTTCCCAGAGACCCGCCAAAATGACAGGCTCGAGCGCGTCGCGTAGAGCTTCCTCGGTCTTGAAGATATCGCCGGTGCCGTTGGCGAAACGTACGCGACCGTGGAGAAGGTCAAGCGCCGCGGCGCGAGTCGTCGGCTCCCGAAGGCGCGCGACCATGGAGCGGACCGACTGAGACCGACGCTTGCGCATCACCCACGCGAATCCCGACCCGAACACCCCTACTCCGGCGGTGAGAACGCCGAGTACAATTTCCGGGCTCATCGCCCTCGTCCGCGACCGGAGAAGCGGAAGCTACGCGCAGGACCGATGTACTGGGCGCGCTCCAACACCGGAGGCTCCGGGATCTCGAAATCTCGCATCCGGAGACGATCAAGATGGCTTCGAACCGAGAGATCGAAATCGGGATTGCCGCTGCTCGTGCCGATATCGAAGTTTTGAATCTGAAGGTCTTCCCCGAAACGGATCACCGCTACCGCCGAGAGCTCTTGAAGCGCTTCCCGGTCGAGTGTCTCCGGGACAGACCAGCCGCGGCGAATCGCGTTTCGTAGCTGCCCTGCGTAAATATTGCCCTCGGACGCCTGGGTCTCGGTGCCGTCTTCGACACCATCTGGGCTCCCCTCGCGGTCTCGCTGCTCCGCGATCTCCGCAAAGTTATCCGCGCGATCGAGCAGGCGCTGAAGCGGATCTTCCATGGCGTCGTCCGGCCTCTCTTCCCGCTCCTCGCGTCGGTCTCGGGGACGTTTGCTGACGGCAACCCCATCGGGAGGTGCGGTCGAACGAACCGGCACCTGACGATCTGGCAACTGGTCCTGGAAATCCCGACCAAGCTGAACAAAGCGCGCGGCGACAATCTCTTCTTCGATCGGAACCATCTCTTGATGCGCAGCGTTCGGATCAACGCCCCCACAATGGGGCAACGCCGGCGAGGCCAACACCAGGAGCATCAACGCACCTCCGAGCACACTGGAGCTCGCGCCGGCGATAACGGCGCCGGGCGTAAGCTTGACCGGATTGAGAAGGGAGTGTTGTTGCACGGAGGTTGGAGTCTTCGGAGAGGAGAGACCTTGGGTGGAGAAGCGGCTCTTGCGTTAAAGCATAACGAAAGTTGAGAGACTTGAGGCACGAGATGAAAACCGCCGCCGGCCCTCACCGATATTCCCGTTACTCGCTGGGAGGAGCCTCGGTGGGCGATGGTTCTGCGCCGCCGCCCGTCGGGTCGGTCACCAAGCCCAACGTGTCGATGCCGGCGCGGCGTACGGTCGTAAAGACATGCAGCACAAAACCGTAGGGAACCGAGGCATCCGCGCGCACATAGATTTCGTCGTCTTGCTGCAAACGAGCATTGTTGAGGAGCGCCTCTTCCAGGCGGTCCGAAGGAACAAGCTGCTCGCCGAGATAGACCTGGCGGTCCGCATCGATGGTGAGCATCAGCTTTTCCTCGTCGACTTCCATCTGCGGCGCACGTGTCTGAGGAAGGTCGATTTCCACGCCCGTCGTCATCATCGGAGCCGCGACCATAAAGATGATCAGCAGCACCAACATGACGTCGACAAGGGGCGTAACGTTGATCTCTCCAAGAGGGGCGCGACCACCGCCTCCACCGCTCGACATGCCCATCTCAGCTCCTCAGGAAGTGACGACGCACGATGTTGAGGAAGTCGCTCGAGAAGGTCTCCACCTCGGATTCAACCACGCGGATCTTTCGAACGAAGTAGTTGTAGGCGACGACGGCCGGGATGGCTGCGAGAAGACCGATGGCCGTCGCGATGAGCGCTTCCGCGATACCGGGAGCGACCGTGTCGAGCGACGCGCTGCCCTCGTTTCGAATGCCGAGGAAGGAGTTCATGATGCCCCAGACCGTACCGAAGAGGCCGACGAAAGGCGCCGTCGAACCGGTGGTCGCGAGGAAAGGAAGCATCGCTTCCAGGCTCGTAAGCTCGGCCGTGCCCGCACGCTTCAGCGCACGTTCGATATTCTCAAGGTCGACGCGGTCGGCCTTACCGCTGCCCATGACGCGCGCAAGCTCGACGTAACCCGCGTGAAACGCCATGGCGAGGGGCGAACCGTCAAACGACGCGAGCTTTCCGTAAACGGCTTCGAGACGCTCGGTCGACCATGCGTCGCCGCCGTTGTTGAACTCCGCCAGGAACGCCCGGCTGCGACGAATGGCGCGTCCAATGCGGAGCACCTTCGCGCCCGTAATGAACCAGCAGACCAGGCCCATGATGACCAGGAGCGCCATCACCATCTGCACGACCCCGGAGGCGTCGGCGATCAGCTGCCATGGGTCGAGGGCTTCTCCGCCTGCTTCGGCCTCGGCCGCTTGCAGGTTCACGAGGCTCGCAAAGATCGTATCTAGCATCCAGAGGGTTGAAGCACGCCTTTGGCCCGGTGGTCAAGGCCGACGCATGCCTTTGGCCTCGGGGTCAAAGCCAATCCGAAGGGGAATCGGCTATTCGCCGCCGAACGAAACCATCTTCTTCTTACGCGGGTCCCATACGGAGAGGCGCAAGCACGCCCAGATATCCTTGGGCAAGAGCGAGGTCGTGCCGGGATTCTGCAGCTCTTCGATGCCTTCCATGGCATCCGGGAGACGATAGAAGGGGATCAGCGGGTTCAGGTGATGAACGTGGTGATATCCGATATTGCCGGTGAACCAGTGCATGATTGGCGACATCTTCATGTAGCTCGAGCACTCGGTGGCGGCGACCGCGAAATCCCAGCCATCGCGCGATTGAACATGCATGTCCGGGAAGTTGTGCTGCGCGTAGAAAAGGTAGGCGCCGGTGGCGGTGGCGATCGCCATCGGCAACATCACTGCGAGAACCGCCATCATCGGCGAGGCGAGAATCCAAACTGCGGCAAGCCATCCGAAGTGCACGATCAGCGCGAAGATTGAATCGTAGTGGGCTTTTGGTCGGCGGAAGAAAGGCAGAAGGACCAATCCGATGAGGAACACGGTGAAATAGCCGAGCACGATATTGAGCGGGTGTCGCGAGAGGCGATACTGAAGCCGCTGCATTTTCTTCGCGCGCCGCCACATCGTGGTCGAGAGAATCGGGTACGAGCCGATATGGCTCCCCGCGATCTTCGAGTTGTTCGCGTGGTGATAGTTGTGCGTGCGCTTCCAGACCGTGGCGGGCGTAAGAAGTGCGTAGCCGATCATATGAAAGACGAACTTCCCGAGCTTCGACTTCCGCAAAATCGCGAGGTGCATATAGTCGTGGAAGAGAATGAACGCGCGGACCATCGTCAGGCCGAGGCCAATGATGGAAATCACGGTCACGGCGGGATGAATCGACTGAAGGATCAGCGTCTCGAAGAACGCGCAGACGCCGAGCGTCGAGATGACCGCCCACCAGCTTCGCTTGGGATCGTCCTTCGCGTATTCACGCGAGGCACGAATCAGCTCTTTTCCGGTCCTGGGCGTCGCGCCTGTGGGCGCGGCCTGCGTATCGGCATTGGCGGTCATAGGTCGGCTGAGGGTATGATTCCTTGGTGCAGAAGGAGCAAGTCAGCGCTCCTCGTCGATCGCACGAAAAAGGCCCGCATCATCGCGGGCCTCTCTCGATTTGCCGTACTTGTCGGCGTTTACGGTGGTTTTCCGGCCAACACCGGCCCCGAGAGCTTTCTCATTCGCCGCAGGTCGGGTTCACGCAGAAGTCGTCCATGCACACCCAGCCGCCTGCGCATTGGCTGTCGTTCTCACAAGGCGCTTCGCAGGTATTGCTCTCGGGATGGCATGCGAGAGCGTTGATGCCGGGGAAGAGCGAGCGGGTCTCTAGGCTCATATTCTCGCAGATGGAAGCGTCCTCGGCGCAGCCCGTTCCAATCGACGCCTCCCCCTCGGGTGCGGCAACAATATTCTGGAGACAGTCGAGCTGCACGAGCGTTCCGGGCGCGGGAGGCGCAGTGTACGTCACCCGATGAGGTCGAGCGTCGCCGCAGACATCAATCTCGTCCGAGAAGTCGTCGTAAAACCAGCCTTGTCCATCCGGCACCTGTCCGCCGGCCGCACCGAGCTGCTCGACCACACAGATTTCGCCGCCATCCGCCGAGGGACCTCGATACGAACGACCGGGAAGCTGTTCGCAGCGGGTGATATCGCCGGTCGTTGGCAAGGTCTCAACAACGGAGCAGCTTACGAGGCCTTCGCTGTCGCGGACGAGCGGCCTTGGCAGGCAAGTCCCGCTGAGCACGGATGCGATGCGGTCGACGATATTCTGAACGGCCCCGGAGTAATCGTCCTGACAGATGGTCTCGAGCACGACGTTCGCGCCTTCGTTTTCGAGCCCTTGGGCGACCTGCACGATACGCCGCGGCGGATCGGCGCTCTCGGTGCCAGACTCCGAGATTCGGAAACAGCTGGGAACCAAACGCTTGATACGCTGACCACTCGCATTCACCGCCGTCTCATCCTCGCGCTCCTGCATGGACTCGCTGCCCAAGATGGCGTTGTAAAATGCATCTCCGGAGAGTTCCCGATTCGTGTCGGTTGGGATTCCGGTGATCGCCGCGAAAAGAAGGAGGTCCGGATCCGACCGGGTCGCCAGGAGCCCGTTAATATATCGCTGAACATCGTGCGCACGCTCGCCGTGCTGGCCACAGCCGAGGTTGAGCTGCGTGATATCCGACTGGTTAAAGACTGCCGGGTCGGCGACGGAGCAATCGTCCTCATCGGTCACGACAATGATCGCAAGAAGCGACTCCCGCTCATTATTGCTGGCCGTTCGAAGAAAACCGTCGTTCGCGCCATCCGCATGACCGATATCCGAGCCCCCGGTGCGGCCGAACTGAATGCTCGACGAGCCAGGCGTCAGTGCCTTGAGCGTCGCTTCAAGAGGCTGCTCAAAGCCGCAACCTCTCGTCCCGAGTGCCGCGAGGCACTGAACGTTCGCGACCACCTCCGCCGAGTTGTTGGCAGCGCGTTGAAAATTCTGAAAACGAGTTGAGCTACAGGCCTGGGTGCCGCCACCCGGAAGCTGTACTTCCGAAAGCAGGATGCCGTCATCCCCACCGTCCATGGTGCACGTGGAGTTTCGAATATTGCCGCCCGCGTTTGTCGAGATGACGCCAACATTGAGGTTCTGCACCGGTGGAAAATCTGGCTCCCCATCACCGTCGGTATCGCCCGACGTCAACACCTCAACCATGCGCGGAATCTCGCGCCGGACCGCGTTCTGTTCGGTCTCCATCGATCCGGAATTGTCGATAACAAAAAGGAGATCGATATCCGTGATCGCGTCTGGCTTCACCGTAATGCCCACACTCGCAGTGGTGCACGGGTTCAGAGGCGCGAGGTCACGGCTGACACAAGCGCCGAGCGCGAGCGTGCAGCTGGCGAAAACAAGAGCCGAACGAAGCTGAAACTTCGTGGCCCGGACGGACGAATGAATCGCGCGGGAATTGCGCATGGGTACACCTC
>JAHDCI010000157.1:0-3090 GCA_020629955.1 Myxococcota bacterium
ACTTCGCCCATCGACCGGCCAAGGAAACGTTCCACGGCGTTGTAGATCACCCCCGGTCGGGCACTGATCTTCACATTCGCGACCGCGTGAATCTGCAGCGGGATATTTCCGAGTGAGTAGGCGTTCTGGACAACGATATCGACGGGAATCAATCGCATATCCAGCTCGTTTACCTGGTGCACGATCGGCCAGCGCAGACCTGCCTTGCCTTGCTGAAGAATCGTGTACGGAAGGTAGCTTCCGTCGGCGAGTTTCGTCTTTTTGCCCGAGATCACCATCGCGGTGCTTGGCTTCGCGATCTTCCAGAACGAGCGAATAATCCCGATGATGACGAGCAATGTGACGGCAAAACCGAGCGCACCGAATACGACGCCCCATAAACCGTCAAACCCAGAGTCGACCGGAATCGGAGGCTGCCCGTACTGCGCGTAGGGGTCAAAAGGTTGTTGCATAGATTTGGTTCCTCTCCCTCAATCGCGCGCCCAAAACGCCATGTTCCGGAGCGCGATTCTGCACACAGTAGGGAAATCCCCACACATTGGGAAGTCTCTCGATGGGGGGATTGGTTTTGATGAAATCCCGCTTTTCAAAGGGGCAACACGAACGACCATGGTTAGTTTGGAAAAACATTGATGAACGAAGAACGCTCTCGCCTTCGCGCCCAGTTTCGGATTCGCCGTTTTGCAGGCACCGCGACACACGCCGAAGCTCTCGATGGACTCCGGGTGGTGCATCTGACCGACCTGCACGTCGGCCGGGTGACCCCGCACCGCGCCCAGCTTATGGCGACCCGCTTATGCAACGAGGAGCGGCCCGATCTCGTCGTCATTACCGGCGACTTCGTATGCCACTCCCAGGCCCATCTCGACGAGCTTCGTCAGGTGATTGCGTCCATTGATGCCCCCGTCGTCACCGTTCTTGGCAACCACGACTATTGGTCGGGCGCCAAAGGCGTGGTTCGTGCGCTGAAACAAGGCGGCGCGGAGGTCCTGCAGAATCAGAACACCACGCTCAGGTTAAGGGGGCAACGCCTTCAAATCGTCGGTCTCGATGACGCGTACACGGGCCATCACGACCGCGCCGCGGCGGTCAAAGGACTGAATCCGAAGATCCCGTCGCTCGGCCTCTCCCATATCGCCGAAGAAGCGGACGCGCTCTGGCAGCATGGCGTGCCGCTTGTGCTTTCCGGCCACACGCACGCGGGACAGATCACGGTCGCTCGTCTTCACGAGCTCTCTGTGGGTCGCCTTGCCGGACATCGCTATATTCACGGGCTTTATGGCAAACGGCGCGCAGCTCCCGTCGAAGGCGCGGTCTATGTGGGCGCGGGCATTGGCGCGGCCGTTATCCCGCTGCGCGTGGGTGAGCTCGGCAAGCGTGAGGTGACGGTGTTTGAGCTCGGCGCAGAGCCAGGGTCAATGCACGAGCCACTTCCGATTCAGAAGCCGCACCCGGGACGACGACCGAGCCTTCGAACCAAGCGACGAAGGGAACGTGCGGTCGCAAAGAAAAAGGCACGCCGCGAGCGACGTGCCGGATAATCTTCCTGAAGATCCTTACGCGGGTTTTCGAGCGAGGAAATAGTACATCGGCGTGAAGATCTCGGTCTCGCCGCCTTCGACGAGCGCATCGCCGGCTTTTCCGAGGACCCGTGAGACTTCGGCCGTCCCCTCAGGCAACACCGAAAATCGTTCGAGCACTGCCGTCGCTTTGTTGGTGATAACGCGTCCAATGGGCGTTCGCGGAATGCTCGCGATGGAGATATCCCCGCCGGTCAGCGCGTAGTACCAGGGTCGCTCTGGGCTTCCCGCCGTCGCAAGGTCGCAGACCTCCACTAGGTCGAATCCAGAGTCCCGAAGCGATTGGTCTACCGCAGAGGTGTGCGTGAGATCTGGGAGACCATCGCCCTCTTCGATCTCTTTCTTGATACGACGATGGTCCGAGCGCGTGCCGTCGTAACGGTCGGTGAGACACCATTCGTAGCCCCCGAAGAACCCGCCGGGCTTCAGAACTCGAAAGAGCTCTGAGAAGAGCGCGGTGCGGTCGGGCGCGTGGCAGCTCGCCTCGATCGTATAGATGGCGTCGAAGTGACCGTCTTCGACTGGGATATTCATGAAGTCCGCTTTGATGTACTCGCACTGACCGGTCATCCGCGCCTTCTCGGTGTGCTTGCGGGCTTTCTCAAGCTGGTATGCGTTGTTGTTGATACCCACAACGCGCGCGCCGCTCATCTTCGCGATATTGCGTGCGGGACCACCCACGCCACAGCCGACGTCGAGCACCTTCATGCCTGCGCTGAGTCCAATCTTTCGCGAGAGAAAGGATTCGTGACGCAAGATCGAATCCTTGAACTTCTCACCGACGACACGTGGCGCGAAGTGAAAGGATGTACCCCAGGCGTACTCATAGAAGTCCGTCGCGAGGTCGTAATAGTGGTTTACCAAGGTCGTGTAGTTCGCCTTGCGTTCTTCCACGGTGGAGCGCGAATCATCGTGAAGCGCGCGGTATTCGTCGACGGTGCTGCGGTAGGTCATGGCGTATGCATGCCACATCTCGCCGAAGCGGAAAGGTGAGCCGGTTTCATTTTCTCTCGTCGAATCAGATCGCTTCGATCGTACTCCGGCAGGTCACGATGCCCGCTGCGCCGACAGTGAGCGTTCCTTCGCGGAAATCGATCGTTCCCGTGCCAGCAACGCCAGGGCTGACGGTAAGGGCTCCGCTGCAGGAACATTCACCGTCGATTTCGCATTCAAAAGCGATCGTTCGGCAGTCCACCGAATAGCCGTCGGCCGTTTCTCGCACGCGGCAGGTGTCGACCGTGGTCGAACCGCAGAGCGGCGGATTGTCAGGGTCGGTCGTGACGCGGTAGTCGCCACTATAATCTTCTTCGCAGCTCGGCGCCGGATCGGAGGGGCGAAGCTCGAGTTCGCACGTCGTTCCCGCGATCGTTGCCCGGACTCGACCTCGTTCGAAATCAACCACGGCCTCCCCGCCGAGTCCGGGACCGACTTCGGCCTCACCGCGGCATAGACAAGTCGCATCGTCCACCTCGCAAGCGCCAGAGACCCGTCCACACATCAAATCGTACCC
>JAHDCI010000157.1:3190-11934 GCA_020629955.1 Myxococcota bacterium
TCGCATCGTCCACCTCGCAAGCGCCAGAGACCCGTCCACACATCAAATCGTACCCAGTGGCGTTCGCACGGAACTCACAGCTATCCAGCATGACCGTTGTGCAAAGCGCCGGCGAGCCGGGGACGGCGCGGGCATCGTAGGTTCCCGAGCGATCGATACACATCTCCCCACCGTCCGGCGTCCCAGTGTCTGGGCCGCTGTCGGGGGTTCCACTGTCGGGGGTTCCACTGTCGGGTGCTCCACTGTCGGGGGCTCCACTGTCTGGAGTTCCGCTGTCTGGGGTTCCGCTGTCTGGGGTTCCACTGTCGGGAGTGCCGCTGTCCGGAGTGCCGCTATCCGGACTGCCGCTATCGATGGTGCCACCGTCTTCGCCACCCGCATCGCTCGAACCACCGTCTTCGGTGGTTCCGCCATCTTCGACATCCGCGTCGGTGCTCGGTGCGTCAGGTACGTCCGCATCTCCCATCACGAAGCCATCTGGCAGACCAGCGTCCTGTGCTCCTCCGTCATCGGTCGCTCCGTCATTCGCCCCACCATCTTCGATGCCACCATCGGTCATCGGGTCGTCCTCCGCGCAGCCGATTCCAAGCGAAAGGGCGAGCGTCAGTGCGAGAAAGAGGCTTCGGGGCGAGCGGTGAAGGAAGTTCATCGCGGGAGTATACGGCGGTTTCCCGTGAAAGCTCCCCGGCGTTTCCCACTTCCGGATCGACAAACCCCGCTGTAGAAAACAGACTCCGCTCGATGCGAATGACCCGCGCGCGAATGTTTGCTCTCTGGCTCGGACTCGGCCCGGCGTTGAGTTTTGCGATCGCGGTTCTCTTTGCGGATGGATTTGCCGACCCGCGCGCCGCGCGCGCGCTTGCGATCGCCTATTCGATTCCGATCGTGTTCGCGACGGTCTTGCTCCAAGGGCCTATCCTCAAGCAGCCATTGGTGGATCCGCTCGGTCTCAGCTTTCGGCTCAACCGTTGGTGGCTGCATGCGTGGCTTGCGCCTGTTTTGGTTCTGCTCATCGGGGTTTTTGCAACGGTTTGGCTGACGGGTGTGGATGCCATCCTCGACAGCGATGCGCTCATCGCCTCCCGCCGCCTCGCGCTTTCCGAGATCTTCGACGCCGAGCAGCTTGCGAACTTCGACCGCAACGCCGCCGAGAGCCCGCCGCGCGATCCCCTCTGGTTTTGGCTCGTCGTTCAAGGGCTTCCGGCGGGAGTCACCTTTAATCTTCTAATCGCGCTTGCCACCGAGGTCGGCTTCCGCGGGTTCCTCTTTCGAGAGGTGCAAGGTGGCTTCTGGACGCGCTCTTTGGTCATCGGGCTCGTCGAGGCGCTGTGGTTCGTGCCTCCGATCTTCTTTGGCCTCTATTTCCCGGACAATCGCGAGCTGGGCGTCGCTGTGGCGATCGCCTTTTGCCTCTTGATCTCTCCGATCTCCGTCTACATTCGAGTGCGAGCGAAATCCACGGTCGCGGTCGCGGCCTTCCGCGGAACCGTGATCGCGCTCGCTTCTGCGGGAAGCGATCTCTGCGCAAACGCCCCCGACTGGAGCCGTCCCTTTTACGGTGCGGGTGGGGTGATCGGGTTTGCGGTGCTTTTGGTGCTCTTCGCCCTGCACGACCGATTCCTGGCCGAACAAGGTCTGATGTTTTCCCGGCCCGCAAAGGCGCCTGCATCACGCGAAGAAGAATAGAAGTCTGGCAACCCGTTGAGTCGCTCCGCCCTTCGAATACCGCGTCGCGGCATTTTCACGCACTCAAAGGCCATCCAATTCTTGTCAGACATATACGATATCCACTGCAAATCGGACGCATCTGGGCACGTGAAACTCCCACGATTCAGAATGGGGAACGCGTAGCGGCTCAACAGGCTGCTGGGGGAAGGAGTATCTCGCCGATTTAGGGTCCGTATTGTGTACAATGCGAAGTACCTGCATTTGCATTGGATACGCCCGTTGTTCTCCCTCCTTTCCCCTCTTCAACATGAGCTTCGTCAACCCCCTCTGAAGCTCGGCGCTAAGAAGCCTACGCCTTGTCGATAAAGACCGACGCTCCAGCAGAAGAAGCTCTGACCGCGCTGCTTCTCTCTGCGTATCCGGAATCTCTTGCGCTGACTCGGATCGCTGAGGGATGGCGCATCGTCGGGCTCGGAGAAGTGATTCGCGAAGAAGCGAAGGCTTGGCATGGGGAGCTCCTTTCGGATGTTGCGAAGCTCTCGGAGCTTGGGAGTGAGGTACTCCTTCACGGAGCGAACGGCTTGGTCCTTCGCGGACAGAGCGTGATCTCGGGAACCTCTCGGTGGTTGCTCGTCAGCCGAGATGGTATCCCCGCCGAGCACGTGAACCAGCTTGCCATTCAAGGTCTCTCTTCTCAGGGGCGCGCGGTCGAAACGCGAGAAGAGCTGCTCGCGCGCGTCAGCCACGAGCTTCGTACACCGATGAATGCGACACTTGGGATGCTCGAGCTGCTTCGGGAAGCTGGCCTCGAAGCGCCCTTGAGCGAGTATATCGAACGCGGTCGTTCGAGCGCTTTGGCGCTCCTGACCACGCTCGACGCGCTGATGTCCGGCGCGAAGATTCAGTCGGGCGATATCGAGCTTTCCGAGATTCGTTTCGCGCTTCATCGCATTGTCGATGGCGTGGTGCGCGATCTGGGCGAACAGGCCAACGCGCGCGGCATTGCGTACAAGCTCTTTATTGATCCCGGGCTTCCCCGCGCTGTCGCAGGCGATCCCGAACGTGTCCGCGAGGTTCTCGTTCATCTGATTCGGAACGCGATCAAGTTCACTGACTTCGGCGAGGTGGTGGTCCGGGTCGACGTCCTCAAGAGCTCGGCCTCGTCTTCGGTCAAGACCCGGATTTCCATCTCCGATACGGGGATCGGTATTCCCGAAGATTCCTTCGAGCATATCTTCGAGCCCTTCACGCAGATGGACGTTTCGACGCAACGTCGACACGGCGGAGCGGGCCTCGGCCTCTCCCTCTCTCGTTCCTTTGTCCGGGCGATGGGTGGGGAAATCTCGGTGAAGAGCGAGGTTGGCGTGGGCTCGACATTCGCGGTGGAGTTGACCTTCCGAGTCGCCGATCCGATGCCTTGGTATGGCGAGCCGGTGGCTGCCGCGAGTCGTCGTCGAATTGCGCTACCTCGCTCGGTTCCTCATCGCGCGTATTTTCTCGCGGTCCTTGAATCACGGGGTCATGAGATCGTGGATTCGATCGTCACGCCCGAAAGCGCGCAGCTCTTCGACGCATCCTTTGTTGCGCCCAACACCGAACCCCTTGGGGAGCGCCGGGGAAATCTCCGCGAGATCGATATCATCCGTGCGCCCCAGGCGATTACGCCGCTCAAGGTGATTGAAGAGCTGGAGGATGGAACCGCGATCTCGCCGACGATCGCGCCGCCTCCGCCAGATGCGGGGCTCGAACACAAGACCGTGCTTGTTGTCGATGACCACGAGGACAATCTTCTGATCGCCGAACGCGCGCTTGAGCCCCTCGGCTGCCGAGTGCTTTTGGCGCGCGATGGGCATGTCGCGCTCGCCGTCGCGGAGGCCGAACATATCGACCTCATCTTGATGGATATCGAGATGCCCGGAATGAACGGTTTCCAAACCACTCGCGCGATTCAAGATGCCGCGAGCGCTCGCGGAGGGCTCCTTCCGCCCATCGTGGCATTGAGCGCGCACGCGACGGCCGACTATCCGAAGCGTTGCCGTCAGGCTGGGATGAGCGATTACGCGAGCAAGCCGATTCGCCCCGCGGCGCTTCGCGATTTCGTTCGGCCTTGGCTCGAAGAGGTCAGCCCGATCATTATCGTCGATGACCTGCGCTCCAATCGCATGCTGCTTGCGGCGATGGCCTCGCGCGCGGGACGTTTCGCGGTGTATCTCGCGCGGCATGGACTTGAGGCAGTGGAGTTGATGCAACGGGTTGCCCCAGTTGGCGTGTGGATGGACCTGGATATGCCGGTCATGAACGGATTCGATGCCGCGGGGGTGATCCGGCGAATGCACGGTGAAGAGATCCCCCTGATCGCGCTCAGCGCACACGACGAAGACGATCTGCGCGCGCTCGCCGAGTCGAGCGGTTTCCTCGAGTACCTGACCAAACCGATCACGCTGACCGCGTTTCAAAACTCTCTCCGAACCTATTGCGCAGGAGCACTATGGCCCTCCTCCGACGAAAAGTCGGTCGCGCCTCCCACACCCAAAGCGACCCAGGAGAAGGCAGAAGAAGGTGAGGTCGTCGTCCCCGATTCGGATATCGCCGATCTCGCGAAGCGCTTTTTGGAGCGCCGTCGCGAGGACATGGATTCCCTGCGAACGCTCGCGGAGGAAAGGAATTTCGAGGAGCTGCGTCGCCTTGGACACAACCTCAAAGGGAGCGGCCGTTCCTACGGCTTTGGCCGTCTTTCAGATTTCGGAGCGACGCTCGAAAAGGCCGCCCGTTCCCAAGACGCACTCTCGTGTGAAGGTGCGGTGGAGGCGATCGCCGCCTATCTTAAGCAAGTTCGGCTCCAAATGCCGGAAGAACAATAGCGACGGCGTGTTCTCGACTGTGTTGACGCGACGCCGCCCCTCCCCGAAACTGCTCCAAGTGCCTACCTTTTTCCGATCGGTCCGATTGCCGCTCTTCGCAGCGCTTCTCGCCGGGATGCTCTTTAGCAACCTCGCGCATGCGACCCTCGCGAGGCCACTTTCGCTTACGCAGTTGGTGACCCGCTCGGATGCCGTCGTTGTCGCGCGCGTGATCGGAAAGCAGGCCCGATACGACCAAGAGGGGCGAATCGTGACCGATGTTGCCCTCGAGGTGGAACGCACGGTGCGCGGCGATGCGGGGCGCGCGCTGACGTTGCTCTGCTTCGGCGGCAATATCGGCGAAGTGGGAATGCGTATTGCGGGCGAGCCTGAGCTTGATGATGAGGGCCGATACTTGCTCTTCTTGCGGAACTTCGAAGACCGCTTTCGCCCGGTCGGCATGTCGCAGGGCGTGATGCGGATTGAAGATACGCCGAGCGGCACCCGAGTTCATCCCGGTGGGCAGGGCCTCAGCTTTACTCAGGATGGCCAGCGTCCGAGTGCCAATCCGATGTGGTCTCCTCGCAGTCTCGACGCGCTCATCGAAGAGATCGAATCGCTGCGCTAACCGTGTCACACGTATCCGAAGAAGAAGCGCTCGCGAGACAGCGCATCGGCGAGATTATTGATCGCTATCAAATCGACGACCTACTCGGAGCCGGCGGGTTCGGGGCGGTGTACCGCGCCACTCACCGCGTGATGGGCCGCTCGGTTGCGCTGAAGCTGCTCCACGCGCAGACAAATCGCGGCGATATTCGTCAGCGCTTTATCCGCGAAGCTCAGGCGGCGGCATCCGTTGGTCATCCAGGAATCGTTCAAGTCTACGACTGCGGCGTGACCCCCGAAGGCGAAGCCTTTCTGGCGATGGAGCTCATGGAAGGGGAGGACCTTCAAGAGCGCCTCAAGAAGCGCGGTCGGCTGCCCTGGGAGGAGGCGCGCGCCATTGTTGTCGAGACGCTCGATGCGCTCTCTGCCGCGCACGAAGCCGGAGTTGTTCATCGCGATCTCAAACCTGCGAACCTCTTCTTGCAGAAGACCCCTCAGGGAGAGCGCATCAAGATTCTCGACTTTGGGATCTCGAAGCTTCGCACCAAAGATTCGAATGAGCTGACCCGCACCGGAATGGTCATGGGAACGCCGCACTATATGCCGCCAGAAGCGTTCACGGGATCGAAGCATCTCGACCAACGCGCCGATGTCTATGCGATGGCGACGATTCTCTACGAGCTGATCTCGGGCCGGCCGCCGCACGATGCGGAGAGCTACGAAGAGCTTGTGATCCGTGTCGCCACCCAGCCCGCCCCTTCGGCGCGAACGCTCAACGGGCTCCCGCTTTTCGTTGCCGAAGCGATCGACCGCGGACTTGCTGCGACGCAGGTTCGTTTCGCGAGCGCGGATGCCTTTAAGAAAGCGCTCGAAAGCCCGGGCGCATCGGACCCTGCGTTTGCGCCGACCGGATACTCGCAAGAGGGTTTCGCTCCGACGGGCATTTCCTCGGGAACCGCACCCGCGAAGCAGCCCTCCTTCTCGGAGCCATCCAGGCCGCATCCCTCGGCGCCAGCTCACCAAGCTCCCGCTTCGCCGCCAAATCACTCAGCGCCGCAGTATGGTGGCGCTCCCGTTCCGCGAGGCAGCATGGCGACGCCGATGCCGCAACAAGGCTCTCCTTACGTTCCCCCAACGTATGGAGCGGAGCCCGAGAAACCACGATCGAACGCTTGGATCTTCGGATTCGCCTTCGCGGGTTTGTTGGTGGTGGTCGGTCTTGCGATCGTCGTCGGCATGATGCTGACCCGCGGCCCCAAAGATTCCGGTGAGCCCTCGATCGTGGTGCAGACGCAGCCCGCGCCCGTCCAACAGGCTCCGGCGCAACCTGCACCGATGCATATTCCGCAACCGGCGCAGGTTGCGGATCCGGCCCCGAATGCAGTCCCAAACCAAGCCACTCTGGCGCCCACCCCGGCTCCCGCACAGGGGGTCGAGCCAGCTCCAGTGGAAGAACCTGCTGTTCGCGTGCAGGCCTTTCAGGTCCTTGGCGATCATCTCGCGGGACCCGCGCAGGTGATTGCGGACCAGCTGGAGGCGGCGCCGGATCGATTGCGTCGCTGCGCGACGACGCGCTCGGAAGAACTGTATATTCAGATTTTGTCCGGTCCCAATGGGCGCTTCTCGATCGTGCAGCCATCGCCCGTCGAGGAGTCCTCCGATCGGGGCGCGGCGGTGTGCGCCGCTGGCGCCGTCCGCATTGCGGGTCCCTTTCCGACCGAACAGGCCGGCGGCATCGTCACCTACATGATCCTGCTCGCTCCCCGCTGAGCCGTCACGCCGCCTGGTGCAGCACTCACCGCCCGCGCCACGCGAGCGAGCGGAGATGCGTGCGGCGAAGCTCTTCGCCCCGAAGGTTGCGGATCACAAGGTCCGTACCTTCTGCTTTGACGCGTACGGAGAGGCTCTCCTGTACGGAAGGATGATCCACGCCGAGAAGCTCTGTGACCGTGTAACCGCCGAGGTAGTACCCATCGCGATAGACCATGATGCTCGCTTCGTTCGCGCGAAGATTATCCCCAAGCATGGCGATGATCGTGCGGCCGGTATTCGATACGGAAAGCACTGTGCTTTCGACCGGGAAGCCGTTCGAGGGTTCAAACGTGTACGACCCGTGCGGTCCAGAAACCGTGATTTCCGCGGTCGGATAGCTCTGACACCCATAGGGCCCGGCATCGACATGGGTATGTCCATCGGCGCTTGTCGCAATGCGCCCGCCGCTATGACACGCGAGCGAAGCGCTCGCCGTCGTGGAAACCATCGGGGCAGCGAGGGCGGAGAGAATGGAGAGGCGAATAACGATTTTCTTCAGCATGCGCATGGAAAACCATCGACAGGTTAAACCTTGGGAACTTTTTTTGTGATTCGATTTTATCGATACCTAGGTTGGCTGAAACGAAGGTTCGATTGCGCATATGTGGTGAGAAATGGTTGGCGTTTCGGTACGAGAAGACACCACAAAGCGGATACGGGAGTTTCGTCGCTCTGCTAGAAAGCCACGGGTGTCGCGCTGCCAAGTTCCCGTCGAAACAGAAGCAGTTCTCTCACGCCCCAATCGACGCCTTTCGGAAACTTCTCTCGCGGTAGCCGCCGAACCTCAATCCAGCACTTCCCATTCATCTGCGGGGTGATCCGCATCTTTGCGTCTCGCAGCCGAACACCGCTGCAGGCGTCGCAAACCATTCGTTTCGCGAGCCTCCAATAGGGGGCTCGCATGAAAGCCCGAGCGGCCGATTTATCTCCGTTTGCTCGGTGAGCGAAAAAGCGTCGCTGGATGACGAGCGGCTTTGCAATCTTGGAGTCCGCGAACGTTCTCAGCCGCAGCACGCAGGGCCGCCGGCGCAGCCTGTCGAAAAGAATTTCAAAATAGAGAAAGGTTCCCTGTGTTCGGAGTTCCGTTCGGATGACATCCGTAGCGCCACCGAGAGCGATGCTCTCTGTCTCGTGTTCGAATTCGATGGCTCCGATCGCGGCTTCTGCCGCGCGGACTTCCGATCGAAGCTCCGAATCGAGTTCTCGTCGAAGCGCGCTCGGCGAATTGTAGGAAGGTCCGAAGGCCATCGCAGTCAGAACGAGACTGGTGCGTTCCGTAACGTCCGTTCAAAATCGATAAGGTCTCGAAGGCCCCATTGCACTCTTCCAATCATCGGATGTTTCGGGAGCCGCGTCACACGGATCGTGGACCCCTCGCCGGAAGGGACGATCGCGGCTTTCGCATCGCGAAGCACAACGCCTCCGGATGCCGCGCAAACGAGTCGTTTCGCAGGTCTCCAGGCGGCGCCTTGGAGCGCGCGTTGGTCTGCGTCATCTCCGACGAAACGATGCCCGATGCTTCCGGCGCGGATTTCGAGCTTCGCCTTTGGTTTCCAATCCGTCTTGGTCTGGATCGAAATCCAGTTCGGCGCGCGCCGGCCTCGGTCAATGTAGAGTTCGAATGCGACCGGACGCGCCGGGAGCGTGACCACAGCACGCAACACGTCCGTTGGTCCGGTGTGTCGATTCATTGCGGTAGGCTTCTGGAGCGCTTCGTGTTGAATCGCACTTTCTGCAAACGCACCTTCCCCCGACTCTCGAACGAGGTCGGCAGCAAGGCGCTTTCGCAGCGCCTTCGGAGAACCGTAGAGGAACACT
>JAHDCI010000013.1:0-4955 GCA_020629955.1 Myxococcota bacterium
TTTTGACGTCGCTGCACGCCAGGGGAGGACTTCTTCTGAGCCATAGTCTTATTTCTGGCCGCGGTTGCGACCTACGGAAAACCGCGTTTTTATTGGAGGTAGCGTCGAGCGCTGGCGTTGTCGGGATTCAGCGTCACGGCGCGCTGATAGGCCTGGCGTGCTGCAGACTGATTGCCCGAGAGGCGGTAGGCGTGTCCGAGCGACGTGAAGAAACCTGCAGAACGAGGATTGAGCCGAACCGCCCGCTGATATGCCTGTACCGCGCCGCGATAGTTTCCGAGACGTCCACGGCATTCGCCCAGGCCTGCCCATGATCCGGCGTGCCGCGGATTCAGGCTGGTCGCGCGAAGATAGGCTTGTTCCGCCTGCGCATAGCGCCGTGCTCCGAAGTGCTCTCGTGCGAGAGCTCGGGCTTCGTTAAAGGCGCCGCCGGAGCGCATTGAGGAGCCGCCCATCGAGGAGCCGCCCATCGAGGAGTTCATGGAGCTGGCGGGTGCGGCGACTTCGGGCTCGCTCGGCTCTTCTTCCGTTTCCTCTGGAGCGGCGGCGACGAGCGCTTCTTCGCTGCCTTCGTCCTCGCCGATTTCGGAGCCTTCTTCCGTTCCTTCGGGGGCGACCTCTTCGCTGCCCTCGTCGGTCGCTTCGACTTCGGGTTCTTGCGCGAGCGGGGTCACGGTCGGACCGCTCGGTGCTTCGGGGGCCTCGGCTTCCTCGTTTGCGGGTGGCGTCGAGGGCGCTCCAGGAATCGCCGGCGCGGGTACCTGAATGTCAGTGGCGACTTCTTCCTCTGCGTCTTTGATGATGCCATATCCAACGAAGAGCGCGACTCCGAGGAGGAATAGCGCCGCGGCCAGCAACATGTAGAGACCGTTCTTGTTGTCGTTGTCTTTCTCGACATAGACGACTTGTGGTCCCGCCGCCGGTGCGATGTCCGCGTTGGACGCTCGGTAGGCCTGGGTCGCTGGGACTGCGTTCGCGGGCGCTGGCGTCGTTTTGGGGACTTCGCGTGCCGCAAGGGTCTGAGCGGCAAGTGCCTCGCTCACCGACTCACGCTTCGTTGTTGGCGGCTCCGGTTCTTCCGGGAGGTCCGGTTTCATTCCCTTGAGGTCGAGGGGGACGTCCCGCGCGACGGTCTCAGCGTCATCGTCGTAATCGAGCGCCATGGCCGCGCCCGCTTGCTCCGGACCGATCTCTTCACTTTCAGTGCTCGTCTCGGTCGAGCCCGAGGGGAGCGTTTCGGCGCCAGAGGTCGTTGTCTCTCCCGAAGTGCTCAGGGGAGATTCGTTCGACGCGGGTATTTCTGCCGGTGTTGCTGGGGTCTTCGGCACCTCAATCTTTGCGGCCGACGCTGAGGGGGGCGGGGGCGCGCTACTTACGCTCGGGGGCGCTGGCGGAATGCTCGGCTTCGCCTCAATCTCCTCGAGGATATCTTCGAGGGCGACCTGCTGAGTGACGTCCGCCGACTTGGGCTTCTTCTTTGCGGGCGCCTGCATGCTCGGGGGCTTCGGCGGCGAGGACATGCTCGGCGGCTTTGGTGGGCCCGAAGTCGGCATTCCCTGCAGGGTGGAACCTCCACGGGCGGGGAGGGCGGTCTCCGAGCTCTGGAGCTCTGCCGGCAAATGGGGATCGAGCTGCCGGCGGATCGCGTGCGCCGAAACGGGGCGCTCCCGTGGTGCCTTCTGCAGGAGGCTCTGATGGAGGTCATGGAGCGCCTTCGGCAGCGCGTTCGGCGGCCGGGGGATATCGGCATTCGCGTGTGCGTCAATCAGCGCGTCGAGATCCCCCGAGAAGGGCGGGGCGCCGGCGAAGATTTCGTGCATCACGCAACCGAGCGCGTAGAGGTCGCTTCGGAACGAGACGAGCTTTCCTTTGGCTTGCTCGGGCGAAAGATAGAGGTCGGTTCCGGCGAGCTCAAAGAGCTCTTCGTGCTCGATATCCGAGGCAACGCCGGCGTCGATGAGCGTCGCGCTCGAGCCGTCCCAGACGATATGACCGGGTTTCAGATCGCGGCATAGGAGCCCTGCGCGGTGCAGCTCTTCAAGACCGCTGGCGATCTGGGCGATGCAGATCAGCGCTTCGGACGCCGGCATCCGCGTGGATTCGTCGAGGCGTTCTCGAAGTGTCTGACCGGGCGCGTAGCCGCGGAAGTACCAAACCTGCTTATCCACCTCGCCAGAGAGCCATGGAAGCCCCAGGTGCGGATGATTTAGCGTCGCCTGCTTGGAGAGTTCCCGCTTCAGTCGCTGACGGCTCGTCACCGAGGAGACGACCGAGGGGCCGATCAGCTTTAGAACGCCGGCTCGTCCGGAACTCTTCTCGTTCGCCTTATACGCGCGTCCGGCACGTCCTTCTCCGATCGATTCGTGGATTTCGAAACGGTCTTGCAGCTCGCTAGGGATGTCGGTCACGGGGGTTCCTCGAGAGAGTCAACGGACTAAAATACGCGGCGAATGCCGACGTGAAGGGCAAGGTTTGCTCGATCGTGAGCAGGTGTGCAACGCGAGCGCGATCCGCAGCTACGTCGAGCGCTTCCCGGAGGTCCAAAAAGCGAGCGGCGAACGTGGTTCGCGCTGTGTTGATGAGGTGGTTTGCGTTTCGCCTAACCGGAGCAGCCGACGCGTCCGGTCTCCTCGACGCACAAGCAAACGCCGCAATGATCGTGACCACGCTTCCACGTTCCGTCGCAGCACTGGTAGCTCGGCGAGCACGCGGTGTGCGCGAATGTTCCGCCCAGGCTGTGTCCGCACGAGTCGCCGACCGGTACGGGCGGTTCACTGGGTTCGTCGTCGATGCCGCATCCCTCGCGGCCCGTGGTTTCGACGCATGCGCACTCCCCGCAGCTGCCGGCGCCGGAGCGCCAAAGGCCGTCGCAGCACTGGTAGCTTCCTGAACATCCACGATCGATATAAACCCCTCCGTTGCTGTGCTCGCAACTCTCGCCAGAGGGCGGCTCTGGCTCAGGCTCTGGTTCGGGTTCGACGGTCTCGCAGTAGCCACCAAGGCCTCGATCTTCGGCAATGCTATCTTCTGGAACGTCGCGCTGGGCACAGGGCTCATCTTCGCTCCATTCGACCCATTCCGCAGAGCGACCGAGGGTCCGCGCGTGCTGGAGCCAACGTTCGAAGCCTTCGCTTTCGGCTCGGAAGACGGTGGGCTGAACGCACATGCCGCTCACCAATGCCTCGGCCTGTTCCTCCTCGGCAAAGTCGAGAATGATCTCTGCCATCGCGGCGGTGGAGCTATTCCAGCAGCACGTACGGGAGCTCTCGTACTCGAGCTCGGCAAAGACATAGTCTTCGAGCATCCGATAGTCGGCATCGACCTCCGCGGGGGTACGCCCAAAGTTGTCGTTTTCAATCTCGTAGAGCGTTTGAAACGCATCCTCCCGGCGGGTTCGAGCCGCGCAGCTCGCGGGGTACATGCGGAGGTGACGGCGCTGTGCCTCGATCTGCTGAAGGGCAACGACCAGCTGGTCGTCCGCGCTGACACTGGTGAGGATTTCCTCGAAGCGCCCAGGCCGCGCACCAATCGCGTCGAAGTCGGTATTGCTGATGTAAAATTCCTCGTCGGCTTCGCGTACGTAGTTGCGCCACCGTCCGCCCACCAGGACCGCCGTTCGCCAGCGACGAATTCCGCCACCAAGTTCAGCGAAGGTGGCTCCGTCGTCATCCCAGCTCTCACCGGGGCCGCCGGTGGTGTCCGCGGTGAAGGAACCCCGTGCGCTTGCGGGGGCCTCCCAAAGAGGTTGCTTGCGCGGCATCGACCCGCTCGCGATGGAAAGCTCGAGGCGACCTTCGACCGGAATGCGATGACGCATGACCGGCATGACGTGACCAATCCCTCGCCGTTGCCAGCGCTTGAGCAGTACATCGCCCGCGCGCGTCGCTTCCGGCTGGATATGGAACATATTCGCTTCGTCGACGAGGTTGACGCTACCGAAGTAAAGCAAGAGCAGTCGGGCGAAATATCCAACGCGCTTGTTGAGAAAGATCTCATCGAAGTAAGCGCCAGCACCCAGGCCTCCGAGCGAAGGGACCGCGTCATCCTGGCCCAAGCGATAGCTGCGGAGCACCGGATCGCTCGGCCACGCATCACCGGGTTCCCAAGAACCTCGGTAGTCGCGGTAACGCTCGCGGAAGGCCGGGAAGCGACCGACGATCCCGCCGCTCGAGTTGATGAAGCCGAAGTGTCCGGCGAAGAGGGTCTGGCGGGAGTTCGAGTCCCAGCCTTGCATAAAGAATGGAAGGCCGTGCCACGAGGCGAACATCGTCCGAAGGAGGAGGGCGACTTCTGCACATTCCAGCGTCGGCGCGTCGAATGCGCGGTTTCCGTGCGGCGTCGTAATCCGGAACGATTCCCCGTAGCCGCTATGATTCGGGATGCGCTCCATCGAGCCGATCCAGAGGTCGTATTTTTCTTCCCAGTCGAGTCCAGAGTCTGCACCCCAAGCGAGCCCAGGTGCGCTCTCGATATCGTCCCAGTCGCGCGTAACGCCCCACACTTCACTCGACACCCCGGCGGCGACGCGTGGTCCCCGCTCTCCGTCGAGGTCTGTTTTCCCATCTCCCGCGGCTCGTTCCCCCTCAGGGACTGGCTCAAGCAGCTGCTCGCAGAGTCCGGTTTCCGCGCATGCTTCGTCGAGCGCGGGGTTGTCCGAGGTGGCACAAGCGCTTGAGGTCAGTGCCGCAATCGTCAGGGCAAGGAAGAATAATCTAGTGGGAGAGTAAAAGTGCACGCTCAAGCGTAGCATTCTGCGGGTCTGTCTCCAGTGAGAGCGGAAAGAGGAACGCTCGGTCTCCAATCCAACCACGTTGCATTTCCCAAAAAGTGCGAATGAATTTCACGCGACGTGTTCGATTGCGCAGAAGGGTTCCCCCAAAAACGCCCTTTCGAGAGCGTGATGAAACTCTCGAAAATGACGACCGTTCTCGAACTTAGTGCGGGGATCAGATCGG
>JAHDCI010000013.1:5055-56314 GCA_020629955.1 Myxococcota bacterium
ATGAAACTCTCGAAAATGACGACCGTTCTCGAACTTAGTGCGGGGATCAGATCGGTCGAAGGGAAGATCTTTCGTCAGGGGCGCCGAGGCGAGCTTCGGAGACGGGACGACATGCCGAGTAGATCAACGGAAGAGCGAGGCTCGATCGGCGTTTTTGATGGGATAGGGCCCTTCTAACGATTTGAATCGCGCACTAGCCGGGGGCGGCCGCTTCGAAGAGGGCTTTCGGGACAATGCTCTGAAAGCCGCGAAGGATCTTTAACGACTCGCCCTCCGTCTCCGTGATCGCCACGAGGTGTTCCGCGTGGGTCAAGGCGACTGGACGCGCGTCGTCCTCGTCGAGGAGAGCGCGCGGAGCTGCGATTGCTCGACCGAAGCCAACTTCGCGAAGCTCGGCCGAGCTGAGCTCGTAGCGGCGGAAGAGTCGAAGAGCGGCGTCGTGGAGAGAGAGCTCGCCCCCGGTCTCGACCTCGTCGATCGCGATGGCGTCTTCGATGCGGAAAAGACCGCTGGCGACCCTTCGAAGCATGCTCAGGTGGCCGAGGGTCCCGAGCTTCTGAGAGAGATCGCGCGCGAAGCTCCTCACATAAAAGCCTTTTCCAGAGTGAACCCGAAGGTCGAGCTCCTCCCCGCGTATCGCTTGGATGGTGACTTCCCGCAGCGCGACGCGACGTGAGGGAGGCTTTACGTCCTCTCCATCCCGTACTCGCTTGTGCAGCGCGCGACCGTCGATTTTGATCGCGCTTACTTTCGGTGCCACCTGATCGTATTCACCCAGGAACGGCGCGATCGCTTCTTCGAGACCCGACCGAGTCACCTGGGGCACGGCGGCGCTTTCGAGTACGCGCCCTTCGGCATCGAGGGTGTCGGTGCTGGTGCCCAGCCGCACGGTGGCATCGTAGATTTTGTCATCTGCTGTCAGCCAAGGAACGAGCTTGGTCGCTTGCCCGAAGGCCACGACGAGCACGCCGGTCGCCATCGGGTCGAGTGTCCCAGCGTGTCCCACACGCCGGATTTTTAAGGCGCGGCGCACTTTGCTGACCACGTCGTGCGAGGTCATTCCGCCGGGCTTGTCGACAACGAATATCCCGCCCGGAATGGGCGGCTGACCCTTGCGACCCATTAGGCGTCTTCGATGAGCGCGTTCTCGATCAAGGTCAGTGCGCGCGGTTTCAAATCGTTGAGCGATTCGCGTATTTGGGCACCCGCGGCCGAAGCATGACCCCCTCCGCCCAGCGCGATTGCAACTTTGGAGACATCGACGCGTCCCGCGGAGCGAAGGCTAATCTTAAAGTCGATCTCACCATCGGTGCCGGGAAACTCCCAAAGGAGAAGGGCGACCTCAACGCCGCGCAGCTTGCGCCCGTAGTCCACGAGACCCTCGACCATATCGTCGTTCGCGCCGAAGTCCTTTAGCATCTCCCGGGTGACGAGGAGGAACGCGAGCTTGCCATCGAAGTGAAGCTCGAGCGTATCGAGAACTGCACCGAGGAGGTGCATTCGGGCTTTGGGCCAACCTTCAAAGAGTTCGTACGCCGTGCGCCATGGCTCTGCACCGCGGTCGAGGAGTTCCGCGCCCAGCCTCAATGTGTGAGCCGTCGTTCCGCTGTAGCGAAACCCGCCGGTGTCCGCGACGAGTGCCGCGTAAAGCGGCTGGGCGGCCGCATGGGGAACGGGGCGGACGCCAAGCGCGCCGGCAAGCTCCATCACAACTTCTGCCGTGGAGCATGCGTCAACGTCACGAAGGATAACGTCGCCCACATCGTCGTGCGCAGCGTGATGGTCCACGATCACAAGAGGACCGCTCCGGTGCAATTCAAGCCCCTCGGGGAGCAGCGCCTCAGCGGCGGTATCCATCACCCACGTTGAGTCGAATCGCTCATCTTTGGGGAAGCTTGTTATCGGCTCGGCGCCAAGAAAGCGAAGGTTCTGTGCGATCGTATCGGGAACGTACAGGACAGCTTCCTTGTCGAGTGCGCGAAGGATCTCAACAAAGCCCATCGCAGAACCGAGCGCATCCGCGTCCGGACGGCGATGGCAGGCCACCAAGAAGCGGTCGCCTTCCTCGATGAGACGGACCGCGTCCGCGAGATTGCCGACGCTCACTCCTGCTCCGCCGCCGAAATTTCGTCGAGGATGGATTCGATCCGGATCGCGGCGTCAACTTGGTCGTCCCAGAAAAAACGGAGATTTGGAACGTGCCGGAGGCCGAGTCCCTTTCCGAGTTCACGCCGCAGGAACCCTTTCGCGCGGTCGAGACCTTCTACGATTCGGTCCTGCGCATTCGGGCGACGAGCATCCAGCGTGCGCACGTAGACGCGGGCGTTCTGAAGGTCCGGGCTGACCACGACCGTTGAGATGATCACATCTTTGCAGGCGGGGTCTCTCAAGCGGCCGCGCAAAATCATCGCAGCGAGTTCTTCCTGGAGTCGTCTTGCGACGCGTTGGGCACGCTCACTCATTCGGCGCTCTCCTCGAAGTCGCTCCATTCAAGCATCTCGTCTCGCATGGAGGTGATTGGAGAACCGAGGTGTACAATTTCAAAATCTGTCGCCATTTGCTTCCCGAGGTCGAGCCGAGCGAGCGTTGCTTCCGCATCGCGAATGAATCGCTCGAGCACGCTTCGATCCGTCGACACGGCCGCGACCCCGAAGACCGCAAAATCCAAGGAATCTTGTCGATCGACTTCGGCAGCGCTGAGGTCCATTTGGCGAAGCTTCGCGAGTCCACGACGCACAACGGTCCGCTTCGACTTGAGGGAATCGACTCCCTCAAGTCGCAACGTTAGGCGTGCGGCTCCAACCATCATGAGCGAACGACTCAGTCGTCGAGGGTCGCAGCGACCTCTTCAAAGTCGAAGCACTCGATGTGATCTCCGGCCTTGACGTCGTTGAAGTTCTCGAGCCCGATACCGCATTCGAAGCCGTTCTTGACTTCCTTGGCGTCGTCGGTGAATCGCTTGAGCGAGCTGAGCTTGCCGGTCCAGACCACGATGCCATCGCGGACCAAGCGCGCGTGGCCGCTCCGGATGATCTTTCCGGAGGTGACCATGCAGCCAGCGATGGTGCCGACCTTCGGAATACCGAACGTCTGACGCACTTCCGCGACACCGAGGTCGCGCTCGACGAGGCGCGGGGCCAGCAGACCGGCCATCGCCGCCTTCACGTCGTCGATCGCTTCGTAGATGACACTGTAGGTTCGAATCTCGACCCCATGCTTCTTCGCCATCGACTTCGCTTTACCCTGCGGGCGAACGTTGAAGCCGACGATGATGCAAAGGCCTTCTGATGCGCTCGCGAGCATGACGTCGTTCTCGGTGATTCCGCCAACGCCGTTGTGAACCATCTTGACGCGAACCTTTTCGGTTCCGAGGTCTTCGAGGGTTCCGCGAAGCGCTTCGATCGAGCCCTGAACGTCCGCCTTGATGACGAGCTGCAGCTCTTGCTGCTCATTGCTCTTCATCATCATCTGGAGCTGTTCAAGACCGCGCGGCGCGCTGATGGAGGCGCGGGATTCGGCGGGCTTGTGCGCCTCAGCAACTTCCTGCGCCTTCTTCGCGTTCGTGACCTTGAAGAGCTTGTCGCCGGCTCCCGGGAGGGAGTCGAGGCCAAGGAGCTCCACCGGCGTCGACGGGCCAGCCTTCTTGAGCTTGCGTCCTCGGTCGTCCGTGAGTGCGCGAACACGTCCCCACGCGCCGCCGGCCACGACGTAGTCGCCGGTCGCGACTGAGCCGTCTTGCACGAGAACGTTCGCGACGACGCCGCGACCGCGGTCGAGACGAGCTTCGAGCACAGTGCCTTCCGCTGGGATCTTCGGGTTCGCTTCGAGCTCGAGAAGCTCCGAAGTCAGCGAGATGCTCTCAAGGAGCGTATCGATTCCTTCGCCGGTGTGGGCGCTGGTCGGAACGTAGATGGTTTCTCCACCCCATTCTTCCGGCGTGAGACCGAGCGACGCGAGCTCGTTCATAACGCCATCCGGGCGAGCATCCGGTCGGTCGATCTTGTTGACCGCAACGATGATCGGAACCTCGGCAGCCTGGGAGTGATTCACGGCCTCTCGGGTCTGCGGCATCACGCCATCATCGGCAGCAGCTACGAGGACAACGACGTCCGTACACTGCGCGCCGCGGGCACGCATTGCGGTGAATGCTTCGTGACCCGGCGTATCGAGGAAGACGATCGGTCCCTTGGCCGTTTCCACACGGAAGGAGCTGATGTGCTGCGTGATGCCGCCAGCTTCGCCCGCCGCGACGTTCGCCGAACGAATCTTGTCGAGGAGAGAGGTCTTACCGTGGTCGACGTGACCCATGATCGTGACAACCGGAGCCCGCGTTTCGCGATCGGTGTCCTCGTTCTGGAATTCACCGCGCGCATCTTCGACGATGTCCTCCGTCGAACGGGCGATGTTCTCAACTTCGTAGCCAAACTCGTCGGCGATGATCGATGCCGTATCGGCATCGAGGGTCGAGTTGATGTGAATTCCGGACACGCCCATCTGCATGAGCTTCATCAATAGATCCGTGGCCTTGAGGCTCATTCGCTGCGCGAGCGACTGAAGCTGTACCTGATCTTCGATCTTGATCTTCCGCTTCTGCGCGCTCGGCGTCGTGATCTCCGTCTGGCGCGGCTTGCGACCAAGTTGACGGTTGTTGCGACGGGTGCGGCTGACGGGGCGGCCATGCGGTCCCAGGGCAGAACGGTTCAGAACGACGCGGCGTCCGCGCGGGGACGGGCGCGACTTCTGATGCTCGTCCACGATTCGCTGGCGCTCTTCCGGAGTGAGCGTCTTCCTCGCGGAACCAACGCCGGGTGGCGGCTTCAGGGTCGCGGGACGTCCGGGCGGATGCGAGGGCGGGCGCCGGGGCACCGGCTTCGCTTCGTTCTGGTCGGCGCGCTCGACGCCTTCCATATCGCCCATCTCGTGGGTATCCGCGTCCTTTGCGGGATCTTCTTTCGGCTCGGGCTCGGGCTCCGGCTCGGGCTCCGGCTCGGGTTCCGGCTCGGGCTCGGGCTCGGGCTCGGGCTCGGGCTCAAGCTCTTCCTCCGCGGCCTTCGCAGCTTCAGCGGCGGCACGGCTCTGTTCTTCCGCAGCGCGGGCAGCGACGGCGGCCATTGCGGCAGCCGCAGCAGGGGAGAGTGCCTCTTCTTCGGGTTCCGGTTCCGGCTCGGGCTCGGGTTCCGGCTCGGGTTCGGGTTCGGGCTCGGGCTCGGGTTCCGGCTCGGGCTCGGGTTCCGGCTCGGGCTCGGGCGCGGGCGGCGGCTCCTCCGCCGGCGCTGCGGCGATTGTCTCCTCGCTCGCATCTGTCTTCCGAACCGCCTTGCGACGCCGGCGTCGAACGGTCGGTCGGATCTGCTTCACTTCGGGCTCTGCCTCGCCGAGCTGCTCTTTCGCGAACGCACGCTTTACGCGATCCGCTTCTGCGAGGTCGAGCACGCTCATGTGGTTTCGCACCTGGATGCCTAGATCGCCGATCTTCTTGATCAACTCTCGATTGGGCAGTCCAAGCTCTCGTGCCACTTGATATACGCGTACCTTATCCGTCATGCCTGCTTCTGATCCTTCGCCGTGCTGGAGGCGCGGTCTTCATATGAGGGACGAGGGGTCTCGCGCAAGCCGGCGATTTGCACGCTCACTGCGTGGGTCGCCGAGGCCAAGCCCTCGTCCAGAATTCCAATGGTTGCGCAGCGCTCGCGTCCAACGAGCGCTCCGAGTTCGGCCTTCGTTCCGAAGACCATAAGGCGCGCTCCGAGCTTGTCTCGGCGCCCCTCTAAATGTTCTCTCCGGCCCGCGTCTTCCGCGATCCAGAGGGTCGCCACCGCGCGTTCTCGAACCTTCTGTTCGACCGCGTCCTGTCCGGCGATGAGGTGGCCGCTGCGAAGGCCACCGAGCACCAGACCCTGAAGTCGGCGCTGAAGTTGTCCCAAGATCTGCTCGAGAAGCGTGTCGTAATTCACGCTGACGCTCTTTTTTAATGCGCGCGAGAATCCGCTTTTTACAGCGGCTCGAAGGCATTCTGGGCTGGGAGTGACCCAGATTCCGCGGCCCCCGAGCTTCCCTCGAAGATCGGGCACCACGAATGGCGGAAAATCAACCGCCGCGAGACGCACGAGTGCGTCGGGATGGCGCTTCTCGCGGCATCCGACACACGTTCGTGCTGTCTCAGCTGGACTCATGCGCGCGGCGCCTCCACGTCGGTGTCGGCGTCCGCAAGTCGCTTCGCGACCCGCGCGTCCGATTCGGCCTTCGCCGCCTTCACGCCCGATACGATCGTCGGCCAGTGGTTGTCGAGGAATGCCTGCGCATTGCCCGCAAGATCGCGGGTACGCTCCACGGGCACGCGCGCTGCGATCGCGATGCGCTCGGCGTCCGTTTCGGAGGCCAGCGTTTCGACCGTGCCGTATCCGCCACGCTCAAGCTGCTGCGCAAGACGCTCGGTAATGCCGCGCACGAGCTGAAGACGCTCGCGTTCGCTTGGAAGATCTGGGCGCTGCGCCGCTTCGCTGATCCACTCGCTGCGGAGCTCTTCGAAGGCCTCGGTCGCCTTGCCTTTGATCTCCGGGATCTGCTCTTCGGTCATTCCCTCGATCATCATCAGCTCGTCGTCCGGCGCGTCTGCAACCTCGTCCAGGGTGCGGAAACCCATACGATGCAGCGACCGGGCAAACTCTTCACCGTCGATGCGGGCGAGGGCGCGAATGGAGCGCTCTTCCATCTGGCGGAACTTGGATTCGTCGACGATATCGAGGCGCCAGCCGGTGAGCTGCGACGCGAGTCGGACGTTCTGTCCACGTCGGCCAATCGCGAGTGAAAGCTTCGCGTCGGGAACGACGAGTTCCATCGTCTGGTTCGAGTCATCAATGACCACCCGGACGACCTCTGCAGGCGCGATCGCGTTGCAAACAAAACGAGCCGGATCGCGATCGAAGGTGACGATATCGATCTTTTCTCCGCGGAGTTCCTGAACGACCGCCTGAACGCGCGAGCCCTTCATGCCCACGCATGCGCCCACTGGATCGACGTCGTTGTCCCGGCTGCTGACCGCGATCTTGGAACGCGCACCCGGTTCGCGGGCGGCCTGCACGATTCGGACGATTCCCTCTTCGATTTCCGGCACTTCCTGCTGGAAGAGCTTCACGAGGAACTGCTCGTCCGCGCGCGAGAGAATGACCTGCGGGCCTCGGGCTTCGCGGTCGATATTCTTCAAGAGCGCCAGAATACGGTCACCCGGGCGGTAGCTTTCGCGGGGCGTCTGCTCACGCGGGGGGAGAATGGCCTCGACGGTGCGGCGCTGGCCGTCCGTCATGCGATCGAGTTCGATGATCAGGTTCGACCCACGTTCGAAGCGTCGAACGACACCGCTGACGATTTCGCCAATCTTATGCTTAAACTCTTCGTAGATTCGCTCGCGCTCGGCGTCGCGAATCCGCTGAATGATGACCTGCTTCGCGGTCTGCGCAGCGATGCGACCGAAGCCCCGTCGCGCCTGACGAATGCCGAGGAGTTCCCCAAAGTTGCGGTCCTGCTCTTCGGCCTGCGTGCGCTGATGTGGAAGATAAAAGACATCAAAGTCGAGCTCGTCGCCATCGGCGAGGGGATCCGACTCGTCGTCGAGGCCGTAGAGGCGCACGTCGCGGAGAGAGATCTCGCGCTCAGGGTTCTCGACCTCTTCGACAACGGTCATGATGAGCTTCAACTCTACAAAACCACTATCGGGATTAAACTCTGCTTCCAGTTCGCGCTCGGAGCCGAACTGGCGCAGACCCGCCGTACGGATTGCCTGCTCCATCGCTTCGATGAGCACGCGGGGCTTGATGCCCTTTTCCTGGCTGACTTGATCGATGATCCCCTGAAGGGGCACTGCCTTTTCTGTCATCTTTAAAACCGTTTGTCTTTATTGCGCCAGGGACGGCCCTGGCGGAAAGTTGAGTTGCGAAATGGGGCTTTGAACAGGCGTTAAAACGCTTTCACCACCACCGTCCGCTCGACGAGTTCCCGCGGGATTCGGGTGTCGCCTTCAAGGACGATTTCGTCGCCTTCAAGGCCCACAAGCGTGCCGCGAAAGGTTCGTTTTCCCTGCACGCTCTCCGTCGTGCGAATTTTGACGTCGAAACCAGTAAATCTCTGAAAATGTTCCGGTTTCGTTAGGGGGCGCTCGGGTCCTGGAGAGCCGACTTCGAGGTGGAACTCGCCGGGGATGAGGTCTTCGTGAATGTCGAGCGCACTCGAAAGATCTCGGCTAACGCCGGTGCAATCGGTGACCAGAATATCGCTTCCCGGTTTCCCATCCTTGCGCTCCCGGTCAATCACGACATCTACCGTGGTTCGTTTTCCGCGGAGCAAACGCAATTCGACAAGCTCCACGCCGTGGGAGGCGCAGATGGGCTCGGCGAGTTCGAGCAATGCTTGGTATCGTTGATCGCGGTTCATGGGACGTTTTGGAGGTTCGTTCTTCCTCGATGGGCGAAAAAAAAGGAGCAGGTCCCGAAGACCTACCCCGAAAAGGAAACCCATTCGAAGTTGTGAGAGCCCGACGTAGCACGTGATTCAACCTCTTGCAAGAGGCGCGGCCGTTGCAGCGTTCCCTGTCCGAAATGGAGAGCGATGCCTTCGCCTCAGCTGACGTCGGGAAATGGAGGTCTCCCATCCCTTTCCGACAGCAGATTCAACGTGCGAGTGTGGGAACGTTCGACGACGGATGAGTGGGCCAGCGCCGATTCACTCTTCTTCGTCGTGAATCCACTCGTTTTCGTCCCATTCTCCCGTCACACGATCTTCTTCGTTGCGCTCCGCTTCTTCGAGAGCGATCGCTTTCGAAGAAATCTCGGCGATCTCATCGAAATGATTGTCCGCGTAATATGCGAGATGGTCGAACACGTCTCGGATCTCGGATTCGTCGATATGGGCTGTGGGGTATTCGACCGTCAGCAGGACATCGAGATCATCGTCGATCGAGAACTTGGCCATCGACATGACGTGATTCAGCTGGAGCAGGCGCTCGTAGAGGGGCTCGGCGGCGGGGCCAGAAGGGCTTGGCGCGTAGGGCACGATCGCGCAGATAAAATAGCCGGCTGGATGTACACGAGCGACGATCGGGAAGGTACGTTCGCGCGTGCGAAAGCGACCACTCCAGGTGTCCTTCGTAATCCTCGTCAAGGGCCAGCCAACCTCTAGAAGGAGGCGCTCGATCCGATCTGCGCTCTGCTCTATGTCTGACACCGTTCGTGACCCTGCCCGTCTCGCTCGCTGACGTCAAGATGCTTCCATGCTTGGTGGCCGGTCAACTTCGCCGATCGCGCGAGATTTCAAGCCGGTCACGTCCTTGGTTCTTCGGGTCGTCATGCTCCGAAGCGGAGGCGGTGGTTCGGCGCGCACAAGGCTTTCGGCGAAACGGCGATCGCGATAGGTCCCTCCAACCATGTCCACAGATTTCGACGCCCGTGGACTTCAAGTGCACCGCAAATGGGGGCAGTCACGTGCTTGGAGGCTTGAGGTTGTAGCGCCGGAGCAAGCGGTAAAAGCTCTCGCGTTCAACGCCCGCCTTCTCGGCTGCTTCTCCCGCACTGCCGCTCGTCTTCAATAGGTTTGAGAGGTATCGCCTCGCAAATACTTCCTGCGCCTCCTTCTTGGCTTCGTTCCAAGGTAGCGCGAGAAGGCTCTGCGCGGGATCGGGGAGCGTCGCGAGCTCTGCGAAGTCCTGTGGCGTCAGCTCGACGGAATCCGAAAGCAGCGCTGCCCGTTCAACGCTCGCCCTCAGCTCTCGGACGTTTCCTGGCCACGTTCGTGATTCGAGTCCGTGAAGCGCAGACTGCGAGAGCTTCCGCGTTCGGCGCCCGGTTTCCGCAGAGAAGACGTTCAGAAAGTGTTTCGCGAGCAACGCGATATCTTCTCGACGTTCGCGCAGAGGCGGGATGTCGATTCGTGCAACGTTGAGACGGTACCAGAGGTCTTCGCGAAAGGCGCCGCTTCGGCTCATCGATTCCAAATCTCGATGCGTGGCCGCGACGATGCGAACATCAAGGGGCCTTTCGATCGTATCGCCGACCCTTCGTATCGCCCGTTCTTCTAGGACTCGCGTGAGTTTTGCCTGAACGGCAGGTCGAAGGTCCCCGACCTCATCGAGGAAAAGCGTTCCCCCATCCGCATCTTCGAAGAGCCCTTTTCGGTCCTGGAGCGCCCCTGTAAACGCACCTTTCACGTATCCGAAGAGTTCGCTTTCGATGAGCTCCGGGGGAATCGCAGCGCAGTTCACGGCGACAAAGCGTCCATCTTTGCGAGGGCTAAGTTTGTGCAACGCGCGAGCGATTCGCTCCTTTCCGGTACCGGTCTCCCCTAGGATGACCGCATTCACCGATGCAGCCGCGAAACGTCGAACGACACCTGCCAGTTCCTGCATCACGGGCGAGATCGCGAGCATGCCAGGCAAGACCTCGTCGTTCGCACCGATAATGGATTGTCGATGGGCGATCGCTCGAAGAACAAGTCGGCGCGCTTCCTCCGGTTCGAAGGGTTTGCTCAGATAATCGAACGCCCCAAGTCGCATCGCTTCCACGGCGGTATCCACCGAAGCAAACGCCGTCATCAAGATGAAGGGAATGCTCGCGCATTGACTGCGCACAAACCGCAAGACTTCTAAACCATCGCCACCGGGCATGCGCAGGTCGCAGAGGACCGCATCGAACGCTCCGCTCTGCAGCTGCGACTTCGCCTCGGGCGCGTTCTCCGCGAGGGTGACCTCCACCTCCTTGCGAAGTACCTTTTTTAAGAGCGAGCGCATATTCGCGCGGTCGTCGACGATGAGAACACGCGGCAACGTCATGCCGACACCAGCGGAAGCTCGATCCAAAAGACGCTCCCAGGGAGGTCCTCGTCCCCGAAAGTCTCCCGGGCGCGATCTTGTACCCCAATCGTTCCTCCGTGCGCTTCGACAATGAGCTTCGCAATCGAAAGCCCCAATCCGCTACCTTCCGAGCGACTGGTCTGAAAAGGAAGAAAGATTTGTTCCCGATGTTCCTCGGGGATTCCTTCCCCTTGGTCACGGACTTCGATGCGATAGAGAAAGGCGCCGCGCGTTCCCACTAGCTCCACGCGGCGGTCTTCAGCCTGACTATTGGCGGAGTTCAGAAGAAGATTGTCGATGACCTGCCGAAGGCGTGTTGGGTCGATGTCGAGCGTTTCAGGCTGCGCGTCGACGAGGAGCTGGATCGTTTCCCCACTATCCGAATTTCGAAACCGGTCGGCTGCGCTTTCGAGAAAACTCTTAATCTCCGTGCGCTGGGGGGTGAGGGATGGGTCGCGGCCATAGGACCGGAGGTCTTCGACAAAGCGCTGACAAGCGGCAGCTTCTTCATCCAAGATCAAAAGCTCTTCCTGGAGCTCGCCAGTGGCGTCTGGAATCATCGTCTTGAGGTATCCGCGAATCACGGCGATGGGATTGTTCACCTCGTGCGCCACTGCGGCGGCGACTTGTCCAAGGGTCGCAAGACGCTCCGAGCGGACCAGCGCGATTTCTCGTTCCTTGAGGGTTTGGCGCATCGCCTCGAGCGAACTCGAAACGACTTGGATTTCGGCGCCGCCGATCGACGCGACCGGGGTATTCATCTCGCCGCGAGAGAGCGTGTCGGCGGCTTCCGCGAGCTCTTCCAGTGGCCGACTGATCAACGAACGCAGCCGTCTTCCGAACGCGAACGCGAGCGCGATGATCAGAAGCGCTCCGCACACGGCAAGCCCGAGTGCCCATAGACTCCATCGTTGGGCCCGCGACTGAGCGTGTTCCATCCTGTCTCTCAGCGCGTCCGCGAGGGCGTCGACGGCTGACGTTGCCGCCTCGGTGTGAGCGCCTACGCGATGATGAGCGTGCAAAATCGCCTCGCGATCGCCGCGTAAGACGGCGGGAATCACCTCCTCGCGGAACACCCGGTCGAGCGACGCGCTCTCTTCGATCAGCCGGTCAAGCGCAGGTCGATTGCGGGGGGGGACCCGGTTCGAGAGCTCTTGAGCGCGTCGATGCAAGTCTTCTAACCACGCTTCGTGACCTGGCATTTGATGATCGTTTCCGTGAATGACGGAGTGCGCTTCGTGGTTCGCGTGCTCGCGAATGGCGAGGGCGAGCGAGTACGCCTCTCGCATCGACCGTGCATCGTCATGAACCTGTTCCCGTGCCGCGCCGACCTGAAACAACATGCCAACGAGGACGGCCACGAGAATGAGGGCAAGCGCGGCGATCGCTCCGAATGCGCGGACGAGGGGCGTTCGAATCGTGTCCCGCACTTCGCCGCTTCGGGTCGCGTTTACTTGTCGTGAAGAATCCATGGCATCGCTCGCTTCTCGCTGCGTTCTCGATGCTCTGGATTCTCTACGGCTCATGGTCCTGAGACGATGATAGCCCCGTCGTACATGTCCATGCCGCAGGAAAAGCGGAGGCTCCCAGCGCTCGTGGGCGTAAAGGTGACTTCGACGGCTTCGTTTAGGGGGAGGTCCCGTCGAATGTTCTGATCCGCGATGACCAGCTCCTCGCCGCACCCGTCGTCGGTTGTGCGCGTAAAGACAAGTGTGAGCGGCGTACCGGCCTGAGCTTGGATCTCACTTGGCGAATAGCCCGTCGCGCCGACTTCGACCTCCACGCGGCGCGCGGCTGTCTCTGTTGCGGCATTGGATTCGGAACTCTCCGAACAAGCGGAGGAGGTCGCGATCACAAGTAGTGCTGAGAGCGTAAGGGATTGGGTTCGCAGTTTCATTCTTCTTCCTTTGGCGTTCGATTTGGAGGCGAAAGAGTCGGGATTGGGGAGGCGCTCAGCCCACGTTCCCGGTCCCAGGCGTAGAGCACGGGGACGACAAAGAGCGCGATCAGCGCGGCGAGCATTCCGCCCACCATGGGTATTGCCATCGGGGCCATGACGTCCGCGCCCCGGCCGCTCGAGGCGATCACGGGGAGGAGCGCTAGCAGTGTGGTTGCGCTCGTCATGAGGCATGGACGGATCCGGCGTGAGCCCGCGTCGATCACCGCCTCGTGGATCGCAGCACGGTCTGGTGGTGTCGTTTCCCGAAAGCGGTGTTCAAGATACGTTGAGAGCAGCACCCCGTCGTCGGTGGCGATGCCGATGAGGGCGATAATTCCTACCCAGACCGCCATCGAGAGATGGGTCGGTCGAACGCGGAAAATCTCTCGGAGATCGAATTCTCCAAACGAGAACGCGAGAAAGGAATCGCTCTGGTACGCCCAGAGAATCACAAACGCGCCCGCGATCGCGACGCTCACCGAACTGAAGACCATGAAGGCGATTCGGACTTTGCGGAACTGCAAAAAGAGCAAGATAAAGATGAGCGCAAGAGCGATCGGGATCAGCCACCGCAGGCGAGCCTCGCTGCGAAGCTGTTGCTCATAGCTGCCGGCGAACTCGAAGGTCGCCCCATCGGGCACTGGCAGCGCACCCGATTCGATCGCTTCGTCGAGCGAGGTGCGAACCTCTGCGATCGCATCGAGGTCTGAGAGTTCCGCGCGTCGATCGAAGACGACGTACGTTGTCCGGAAGGTGTTTTCCGATTTGATCGCTTGCGGACCACGCGCGTAGACCAAGCTCGCGACTTGCCCGAGCGGTACGCTCTCTCCGCTCGGGGTGGGAACTGCGAGGCTTTCGAGCGCCGCGAGATGATCGCGTTCTTCCCGAGCGTACCGGAGCCGGATCGGAAAGCGTATTCGATCCGCGAAGAGCTCTCCGACCTGTGCGCCCCCGACGCCGGTTCGAATCACGTCTTGAACATCCGAGACGTGAAGCCCGAGACGCGCGATGGCCCGCCGGTCTAGTTCGAATTGGAGATAGGGCTTGGCGGCGCTCCGATCGGCAAAGATAGTGCCCGGACGGAGTGCTGGGTGATCTTCGAGAGTGCGCTGAATCCCCATTGCGAACGCTTCCGCCTCCTCGAATGTATTGGCCTGAACACGCAGTCCAAGAGATGCGCGCATTCCGCTCTGTAGCATCACGCGGCGCGCCTCGATCGGCATCAAAAGAGGTGCTCCCGTCAGACCGGGAACTTCCGCGCGTTGAACGATCTCTTCCCAAATATCGGACTGGGCCCGGATTTCATCCCGCCATCGCCGTACGCGCTCACCGTCTTCATTTATCTCGAACTCCGGGATGAGGGTGACGAGCGTTTCGATCATCGATGCGGGTGCAGGGTCGAGGGCGCTCTCCGCACGACCCCATTTTCCAACCACTCGAGCGACTTCCGGAACTTCTGAGATCCGCGCATCAAGCTCACTCGTGAGCTGACGAATTTCTCCGACGGAGGCATGCGGCATCGTGGTTGGCATGTAGAGAAAGGCGCCTTCGTCGAAGCGCGGCATATATTCGCGTCCGAGGCCCGGGAATACGCGTGCGGCATTTGTGGCGAATGCGGAGTCGCGTACGGAGTCCGGACTGTATTCGAAGATATTCGCGGCTCCGACCCATGCGAAGAGGGCAGTCAAGACCAACCCGAAAGGCAAGAGCGAAAACAGCCCTTTGTTGCGAAGCGCGTAGCCAAGAAGCCGGGGGTAGCTACGTTCGAAGAGCGCAAAAAAGCCCAGGGTCAGGAAGAGGATGGCTCCGACAAAGAGGACGTTTGCGAGGGACGAGCTTGCGCCACCGAGCGGGCGCCATTCGATGGCGATCGCGTAGCTCAGGGCAAGGGCAATCGCGAAGGCGGGTATCGCGTAGAGAAGCGCCCCGAGCGCTTTTGACCGAGCGCTCTCCGCGTGCTCGCTCGCGATATCGAAGAGCAAGAAGAGGACGAGAATCGTGCCGATAAGTGCGTGCACGAGGAATGCGGCAATGGCGATCGCGAACCAAAGGATATGCTTTTTCTCCAAGCCGAAGCGGGAGGAATGGCGCGCGGTTTTTTGAACGCTGTGCACGGCCGCTGGAAGAAAGAGCAGAGCGATGAATAGCGCTGCGACCATCGCAAATGTTTTGGTCGCGGCGAGTGGGCCAAAGAGCTTTGCGTCCTGGGGCGGCAGTGCGAAGACGGGCAAAAACGAGATGATCGTGGTCAACGTGCTCGTGAGGATTGCCGGCGCGACCTCACTCGCCGCGTCAAGCACATCGCTTCGCTCGAGCTCGCGACCAAGCCGCTGTTGTTTCGCGCGGACACTCTCGATGATCACGATCCCGAGGTCGACCATCGTTCCAATGGCAATGGCGATGCCTCCGAGCGCCATGAGATTCGCGCTCATGCCGAGGAGCTGCATCGTCAGCAGCGCCAGCAACACGCCGAAGGGCAGTGTGAACGCGAGTAGCAAGCTGGACCGTGGCGCCCGGAGCAGAAAGAACACTACGAGCAGTGCGATCAACATCTGCTGCCAGAGAGAACTCGATAGTGTCTCGACGGTCTCCGCGATCAGGGTGGAACGATCGTAGAAGGGGACCACCTCAACGTGCACGCGTCGCCCGTCTTCGAGCTCTCGCATGGGCAGCCGGAGAGTCTCGATCTTTTCTCGGACTCTCTCAATGAGCTCTGCCGGGTTTTGTCCGTAGCGTGCGACAACAACGCCGCCGACGGTTTCCGCACCCTCGTCGTCGAGCCCGCCGCGCCGCGGCGCCGGGACCCACGAAACTTCGGCGACGTCCTTGATGCGGATCGGCGTATTGTCGCGTTCGACAACCACGGCCTCTTCAAGGTCCTCGATCGAACGGACGAGGCCTCGGGAGCGGAGAATATACTCGACGCGATTGATCTCGAGAGCATGTGCGCCGACGTCTTCGCTGGAGCGACGAATGGCTCGCGCAATCTGTCCGAGCGAAACGCCATACGCACGCATCGAATCCGGGTCGACCTGTACCTGGAGTTCCTCGACATAGCCTCCGATCGACGAAACCTCGCTTACCCCCGGAACTCCCTGAAGGGCGTAACGAACGTTCCAGTCTTGGATACGACGAAGCTCGTGGAGGTCGAAAGCGCCGCTGGCGACTTCCCCATGTTCGTCGTGGACCTCAAGGGTGTACCAGAGGACTTGTCCGAGCGCGGTCGCGTCGGGACCTAGGGTTGGAATCGCGTCGTTTGGCAAGAGCCCGGCGGGAAGTGCTGCGAGCTTCTCAAGGATGCGCGTTCGCGATTCGTAAAAGGGGATCTCTTCCTCGAAAATCAGATAAATGGTCGAGAACCCAAACGCACTGCTGCTTCGAATCCGGGCGATGCCGGGTACGCCTTGAAGCGCAGCGGAGAGAGGAAATGTCACTTGGTCGTCGACGTCCTCGGGAGAGCGACCGGGCCATTCGGTAAAGATGAGCTGCTGGTTTTCGCCCGTGTCCGGAAAGGCCTCCACCGAGATGGCATCGCTGCCGCTCAGAGCTCGAAGGCCGGGAATTTCTCGCAAGGAATCAAAGGGGGCGGCGCGAAGACCAAGGAGTGCGAGCACGAGCCCCGAGACGACCAAAATCGGTTTGGCATCAAGTGGAAAGGCGAGAATGCTCTTCCTCCTGCCCGCGTCGTCTGGAGCGTCCTCGCTCACTCTTCGCGCTCACCTTCTGCGGAGAGGTAAGCGCCAGGATCGACGACGTCACGAAACTCGCCGCAGCGAAGCATCGAATCCCCGAAGTAGCTATTTTCGATCGCGTCCCCAGATTGGACCCAGCTCGCTCCGGCGTTGCCAAGCGCCATGGGGCAGAACGCCACGCGTAGCGTTTCGTCGGTCGGGTTTCCGAAGTGGGAGAGCAGCCGCTGAATGCTGCCGCTCAATGCTTCGAAGCGTGTTCGCGGGAGCTCGAGTGAGCTCGCGTCTCGGATTGCGGCGCTCTCTTCTCGCAGGCGTGAGTAAATGCGAGTCCATGCGTTTTGGGCAGCTTCGGCGAGGGGAGGGTCGCCTTCGGCAACTTCATTCGCTCGCGCGGCGGCTTCGAGCAGCTGGCCCGCCGACGAGGTGGTTACTTCAAGCGAATCTCCGGCCAGCGACCGTTGCAGGGCGAGATACGCTTCGACGACATCGCTTAGCGACGCGAGAAACGCTTCCGGGGCGGCGAGCACTTCGTCGAACGGACCGCGTTCGGAGTCATCGGCCCGCCGCATCATGCTGAGGCCCCCGCGAATCTGAAGCTCGGCATCGAGGGTAAACGCACCGTGGACGACGACTCGCTCGGTCGCGCTCAGACCTGCGATGACCGGGTACATTTCGCCCTGAACAGGGCCGAGCCGAACGCTCCTCGCCTCGTAAAAGGGCGGGGTTCCCCGAGGTCCCTCTCGCTCCACATAGACAACCGAGCGACGGCCTGTGAAGAGAGGGGCGCTGCGCGGGATCCAAAGCGCGCGCGGAGTGTCGTTCGGGGCGACTTCGAGTACCGCTTCGACAAAGGTTCCTGGCCGAAGCTCACCGCTTTCGTTCTGCACGACCACTCGAACGCGCGCGGTTCGAGTCTGTGGGTCAACGACCGGATCGACGAAGGCCACCTCTCCTTGGAAGGTCTGGCCGGGCATGGCTTCGCTCGTGAACCGAACCGCTTGACCGAGCCCCAGGTTTGGAAGGTCTCGCTCGTATGCATCGAGCAGTACCCACACGCGGGAAAGGTCCGCGACCCGGTAGAGTGGAGAACCGGTCTGCACGTACATTCCTTCGCTGGCGAGACGCTCGATCACGGTGCCTGCGCTTTGACTGCGGATCGGAACCTGTCGACGCGCTTCGCCGGAACGCAATACCGCGTTGATGGCGCCGCTTGTCATTCCGAGCAGTTCAAGTCGTTCCGAAGCGGCTTCCATGGCAGCGCGTGCGGCACTCTGCGCGATCGAGGAGCCCCCGCGGAGCGCATCGAGCTGCCGCTTTGCGGAGAGCAGGTCGCGTTGGGCGGCGAACATCTCGGGGCTGTAAAGCGAAGCGAGCTGTTGCCCCCGGCGGACCTCTGCCCCGGTTGTGCGCACTCTGAGGCGGTCGATTCTCCCCGCGGTCCATGCAGTGATGGTCTCGATGCGAGCTTCGTCGAGCGCTACGCGTCCGAGGAGATGAGAAGGTGTGCTCTCCCCTTGTGAGCGCACGGGAAGGGCGGTTCGGATGCGCGCCATCGCGAGTGCTCGTTCGCTCAGGCGAACTTCGCTTTCGCTTAGCGACCCGAGGTTGTCTTCATCCCGTTCAATGAGATCCATGCCGCAGATCGGGCAGGTTCCAGGAGAAGGCTCATCGATTTCGGGGTGCATCGAGCACGTCCAGTGAATCGCTGCGTGCGAGGGCGAGGCCTCGCTCTCGCTCGGACTCGCGGTGCATCGCCCCAGACCGAACGCGACGCTCGCAAGGAGGATGATGAGGAGCGGGAGAAGCTTCGGATTCATGGCGTGTCTCCTGGCGCGCTTTGCGTGTCCTCGGATTCGTCGCGCTCGCTTGTGGAGACTGCGGCCGGGGTGGCCGCGGAGGGGGCACGGGCCCCTCTTGGGCTTTCGCGCTCGATAAAGCGCCGGGCAACGCGCCGCCCTACGGCCCGCTCAAGTGCCACCCACGCCATTCCGTGAAGCGCCTCTTCGCGTCGTTGATCGAGTCGAATCTCAAGAATCGCCTCGAGCGCGAGGACCAGGTTCGCGAGCGGGGCATCGCCCACAACATATTGCGAAAGCGATGACTCGTATGCGGTGAGCGCCTGGGGGAGGAGCGTCGTCGCGAGAAGATCCGCTCGGCGCGCAGAATCCATGACTTGGTGGTATGCCTGCGCAACAGCAGCTTCGATCTCGCGGGAGAGGGCGTCGCGCTCAAGCTCGGCCGCATCCTCGCGGAGGCTTGCTGCTTGCGCCGCGTCACCCGGGCGTTGCCAAATCGGAAGGGTCACGCCTGCGGTGACGATAAGTGCGTCCTGTCCGTTCTGCGGTACATCTTCATCGCGCGCCGTCGTCGCAATCCAGTCGACGCCGACCAGAAAACTGGGCCGACCCATGACGATCGCGTGCTCTGCTTCGGCGTGAGCCAAGCGCCCTGCGGCCACGAATGCCTCGAGCGAAGGACGGGAATGCGAGTGCGCGATCAGTTCATCGAGCGTTTCATCCGGGGTCGCGAGCGCCAGCTCTTCATCACGAAACGCGTTTGTCGGAGCGTCTTCCGGATTTAGGTGCGCGAGGGTCGCATCGAGCGCTGCGCGGTGAATCCGCTCCTCCGAAACCAGCCGCTGCTGAACGTCTTCGAGCCGCGCGCGACGGGCGTCGATGAGAGCGGCTTCGCCAACATGCGCTTGACCGACCGAGATCCGCGTCCGAACCGTTTCCGAGAGAGTGAGAACCAGCGTCTGATGCTCTCGATGAATCGATTGGAGCGCCCGGGAGCGCCAGACATTCCACCAGCGATGGCTCACTTCGGCGACCACATCGAGCGTCACCTTCTCGAGGGTTCGGGCAGCGATCTCTGCCTGCGCGAGCTCACCATCAACCTGGGTCGAGAGGGTTCCCGGCCATGGGAGTCGCTGCCGAGCGCCGACCCGAACTCGCTGCGCTCCAACACGTGTCTGCACGGGGAGGGCGTAGAACGCGACGATGAGCTCCGGGCTCGGAAGTCGCCCACTCGCTCGGCTCTGCGCGAGGGCTCCTTCGTATCGTCTCCTCGCCGCTTCGATCGCTGAACTCGAACTCAGGGCTTGTTCGACGTAGGCTTGTAGGCTCCCGTCTCGCGCCCCGCCGACCTCCATCGGATCGGGCTCGTTCGCGGGTGCGTTGGCCGCAATTCCCCGAAGCTCTGCCGCGCTGCGAGGTCCGCGCACGTTTGCAGTCGAAGCGCACCCAGCTGTCCATGCGGCGCATACGAGCGCGGCGGCGCCGATCTTCGCGGCTTTCTCGCTCCGGTTCATACGCGCGGGTTAAGCACGTCTTGTACCAAAAGCCAGGCCGCCATCGGCACCGATGTGTCGCGGTTTTACGCTGAAGTTATTAACGAATTTTCCAGCTTCACCGCGGAGCGGTTTGGTGCTGTGACCCGTCTGCTCGTTTTGTGACCGAAGCGGTTACATCGCTTTACGAGGAGCGCTCTGTCATCGCCTTGATGAGCGTCTCGAGCAGCTTTGTCTGATCCTGAGGCTCGGGAGGTTTGCTGCTCATCTTGATCAGCGCGCTTTCTCGAGTGGTGAGTCGAGCCGCGAGGGCAAAACACGCGGCGGAGAAGAGGGCGATCGAGAGGAGTACGATCGCTCGCGTCGTGTCCCATTCGGAGCTCGTCAACACCCAAACCGCGGCGACCATAAAGCAGAGCACGGGCGCGGCGATCAGGAACATGCCCGCTCGAAAGCGATAAGAGTCGTGACGGTCCATCGACGCTGCGACGGCAGCAGCAAGCTTCGCGCGCTCCGCACGTTCGGCACGACGCAGCTCTGCCTCGTCTGGGGATGTCCGCACGACCTCGAGAGGGGGCGGCGGCTCCGGCGCGCCATTTGGGATCGGCTCGGTTCGTGCCGCTTGGGATGATGTTGCTTCCGAAGGAGGGGCTTCTTCGGTGATCTCGTTCTGACTCATTCTTCGTACCCACTGAGCGCTCCAAAGAGTACGCCGAGCCGAATGCTCATCGCCTGCTCTGAGACATGAAAGAGGAGCGCCATTTTTTCGACGTCTTGGTCGAGGCGCCGAAAGGCGGGGAGGACCAATACCTCCGGCATCAAAAGCTCTGCCGCGAAGCGGTGTGCTTCTCGTTCCTTCGGGCTCCGCTCCAGCTCGCGACTGTCTCGAAAGACTTCACCCAGGGGATGCAGCATGAGGTGCCCAATTTCGTGTGCGAGGGTGAACCGCTGCCGCTGCTCGGAGGCGTTGGCATCGATCCAAACATCTGCGCGCTCTGGCGAACTCTTGAGCGCTCCATCCCATCCTGGATCGCTCACGAGATGCACGTGAATATCAAGGCGCTCCGCGATCGCAAAGACATCGATCGGGGCGCGACGAAGCGCGCACGTCTCGAGAATATCTTGCGCGCTTGGGTTCTGCGTACGCACTTTTCGCCAAGCGGGGATCGGAGTGTGGGTGGGCGTGGTTTCCATAACGTTCGAAGGGCTCTTCGCGATCCCTGACCTTAGTTCAGGGGTATGACATTAGACTAACAGGCGGATTGTCCCTCCGAATCCTACGCTGCGATATTTTTAGGAACGGGGACATCGACCCTCCTCGCGATTCGGATGTGGTTCCATACCCAAGGCAAAAAGGGTGGCTCCCGCGGAGGAATAGAACGGCGCTACCGAAGGAAGAAGCGTGGGTCGTTGGGGCGCGCGTCGATATGAAAGTGATCGCGATGTCCTTCGTTGTAGTTCGGGGTCAGCACGCTGGAGAGAAGGTTCGAAGAGGAGAGTGCGCACGCGATGCGACGCAGGCTCGCGGCGCGGTTATCCCGCGGCTCTCTTCCTGCGCACGTCCGTCGGTTCGGTGTCGCGACGTAATGCTCTTGAACCGAGAGCCATCCCTCGCGCGTCCAAAACCGACTTAGGTCGAGCGCGAGACCCATCGTGTGAAAGCTCGTGAAGGGTGACGTCCGATAACTTGAGAGGATCTCAACGCCAAACACTCCTTCTTCTTTGAGGATGCGCATGATCGCCGGAAGACGTAGTGCCATTTCACATGACATTAGGAGTGGGCGCTCCTCGTGTGTCATCCGCATCCAGACACCTTCGACGGGGCCGATGACCTCTACCGGCGAAGGGACGATCGCGGAGGGTTCCGGTCGAAGGCGTGCGTTCACTCCGGCTTCCGCGAGGGCATCGAGACACGCCTGCTGCTCCTGAACATCCCACGTCGATTCCCGCTCAACACGCCACACGGCTCCGGGGATCAGCGCCCGATAGTTTTCGAACTGCGGAACGCGCGCCCAGATGGCTCGAGCGGCTCTGCCGGCAGGATCGCTTGCGGACGCACCGAAGCGCCGCGGTCGGTTCGGCACTGCGGGGGCGCGCGGAATCGGCAACGTCGAGGCCGGGATGCTGTCTTGAAACGTATCGTCCGCGCCTTCAGAGTGAGCCGTCTCTTCCCCGTCACCGCTCTCCTGAGCCCTCAGCTCTTCCGGAAGGCGCCACTGGTCATCGAAATGCCCCTGAAGTAGCGCGGGTTGTCTTCGACTTGAGATTCTTCGTTGCTGACCGCGGAGCATGCGCGCGTTGTAGACAACAAAATCAGGGGAGAATTCCGGCAGGCGATTTCCGCTTCGCACCAGGCCAGGGCTCGTTGCGGCTTGCACGATCACATACCGCTCCGGCGCCAAAGGATTTGGGTAGACGAACCGTACCCCTGCCTCTCCCTCGAAGCGCTGGTTTCCGACGACAACAGCGTCCTCTTCGATTTGAATCGGCAGCGCACCCGCGACTCGCGCGAGGACTTCATTCTCACGCGCGTTGCCGTAGAGGACGACGTGCGCGTCCCGCATGATTTCCTCGGTGCACTCCGAATCTGGGATGACCTCTTGCCCGAGGTCCCATGCCCAAAGGGGCCAACCGCGTGCACCTCGCTCGGCAGCGCGCCGCAGTTCGTCCGTGCTTTCGGCATCTTGGGTTCCAAAGACATGAACCATTCGATCGTAATAGGCGTCCGTGATGGGGCCGCTCAGGCCTGGGCGTTTCTCGCGCTCCTGTTCGACGGGAAAGCCGAGCGCCCATCCCTCTGCGTTTTTGACGAGGTTCAATCGATCTCCGAGCTGGGCGCGAGGAACCGAATTGAGAAGCGTGGCGTCGTCCACGATCAGCGTTACTCGCTCAGGAAGTGGAGCTTCGTCGACCCGCAATGCGAGCGCGGAGACTTGGTCTGTCGTGATCCGTAGGGTCTCGCCCTCGATGCGCGCGTGTACGTTTGCGAGCGATGGGAACTCCGGGATTCGAGTTACCTCGACCCAGTGTTGTCGAGCGGCGCGATAGTCGCCGCTGATGACCCGGACTTCCGCGGGACGAGGGTCGCGAGTCGTCTCTGCGAGCCGGCTGTAGATTCGGCCATGCCGGTGTACCCAGTAGAGGATATCGTGACCGGTATCGAACCACGTAACGCCGGCCTCGATGCCTTCCCGGGCAAGATGGGCTGTAAACGCTTCGACATAAGCGGGGCGCATCGGGCCACCGTCGTTTCGTCCGTGGTAATAATGAAAGTTCGTGTTTTCGAAGTTACGCGCCAGGTGCATCGCGGAGAATCGCGTCGCCTCCCGTTGTTCCACGGGCGTGATGCCCCGGCCGAGGTACTGCAGCCAGCTTGGCGCGCCGGCCATCGCTTGGACCATCGAGAATCGATACGCGTGTCTGGCGCCGATGGCGTATGCGCCGACACCACCATTTGAAAGTCCGCCCAGCACGACCCGGTTCTCATCCACGTTGTAGTTGCGCGAGACGTCGTCGATCACATCGAGCACATCCTGTTCGCCCATCCAGCGCCAGAGAATCTGGCCGAAGCCTGTGGGGGCAACGACGATCCAATCGGGGGACCATCGAGGCTCGTAGTCATCGTAGAGATGCTCGTCGTAGGTCTCCCAGTCCATATTGTTTCCAAGCACAACGCCGAGAAAGAGATTGCCGTTCGACGAGCCACCGTGAAGCGCGACATAGAGCGGGTAGCTGCGATCGGGCGAATAGTTCTCGGGCAAGTAGATCGCGTATCCCTGCAGTTTAGGGCTAATGCGCGAGCGATAGCCGCGGTTCACGATATTTCCTGCTTCCGCCTGGTAGGGATCGTTGCCCGATTCGAGGGCCGCGACGTAGCGTTCTGCACGGGAGCGCCAAGAAGCCGCGGCGGCCTCGAATCCTCGCTCCTGGATCTGCTCAGCCTTGCGGAGCAAAAACTCGACGCTTGTTCGTGTGTCCTCGAACCCCTCGATCGCGGACAGCCGCGACTCCAAATCTTGGGCCTTTACTGGAGCGCAAATAAACACGAGAGCGCAAAATAGCGGACGGTATTGTCGAATGGACATTTCCTCCAGCATGGCCTTCGATGATTGATCTGCAACGTGGTCGTAGACTTCGCTTTGTGGAGGATCGGCATCGTTTCGGGTCCAGAACCTCTTTGGCGGAGCCGGGTTCTCCTCGAGATCGCCGCGATGCGTTCGAAAGGCGTATTTCTCAGGCTGGATCCTTTCGAGAGAATCGCAAAACGCGGGAATCTGGAACTTTCGTGTATTGATTGAGAAATCTTCTTGCTCGGCTGGAATCGTGCGCATTCAAAGAGGGCTTCGCTCGCCACCGTTGCTGCCCGTGATCACGATTTCAGTTCGTTCTTCCCCCAAATGGTGTAGAATGAAATCGTGTCGGCGACGTCCGATGGATGGCTCGAAAGCCCTCGTCAGGTTTGACAATGCTGTTGTTTTCCCACTTCATGAAAATCAATGTCTGAGAACTACGATAAGTCGGCAGTTCATGACATCGCGAATGCGGTGGCTTCTATCCAAGCGTGGATCGAACTGACGCGAAGTGGGGAGACATCAACCGATCGCGCCCTTCAGGCGATCGAAACCGCGACGGGCGCCATCAAAGCCGCGACCGAAAGTATCGCGGGACGGGACGCGGGGGCGAAGACCATTTCGCTCGCGCGGCTGGCACGCGGCGTCGAAGCGGCGCTCGCTCCCCTCGCACAATCGCATCAGGTCTCCGTCCGTGTCGAGGACCACGGCTCGCCTTCGTTTGAGCTTCCGGAAGGTCAGGTTGTTCGACTGCTCTGGAACGTTGTGCTCAATGCGATTGAAGCGTGTCGGGCCGGTGATTCGATCACGATCCGAGTCGACAACAACCAGCTGACGGTCGAGGACAGCGGACCCGGAATGACGCCGGATTTGCTGCAATCCATTCTCGAGCCCGGCGTATCGACCCGAGGCGAAGGACGCGGACAAGGTCTCGCAATCGTGAACGGGATTGTTCATGACCTCGGCGGTCTCCTTGAAATCGACTCCGACATCCGAACCGGAACAAAAGTCTCCTTCTCCTTTCCGAAGCAGCGACCCAAGCGCAGCGGGGCGCGTCTCCGGTGGCGTATGCCCGAGCGTGCTCTTGTTGTCGAAGATGATGAGGGCATCCAGCAGCTGATCCGTCATACGCTGGAGGTGACTGGCGTCGAGGTGGTGTGCGTGAGCACAGCGAAAGAAGCGATGTCGGCCCCGGGCCGATTTGATGTCGCGATCCTCGACCTCACACTCCCAGACGGTGGCGGTATTGAGTTTGTGGAGCGTTTTCGTGCCTCCAAGATCGCAGCGCAGCTCATTATCGCGTCCGGACGTTCCGACGAAGTTCCACTTGGCCCGCGCGACCATCGCTTGCGAAAGCCCTTCGAGCCGGGAGAGCTCGTCGCGGCTATCGCGAATATCCAGGCTCCGGGACAAACGCATCATCAGTGAGTTTTGGAGAGGATGACTCTGCCGCGTATCACTTCGATTCTCTGCCTGCTCTTCGTTTTGGGATGCGGCGGGGACGACGATAGTCCAGCCGATGCCTCGATGGATGTCTCGATGGACTCGTCCCGTGACGCTCCCATCGACACCGCTCGGGACGTGCCAACCATCGACACCAATCCGCCGGATCTTGCTCCGCCTCGACCGCCAAACCCGCCGGGAGATGAATCGTTCGAGTTCATCGTTGCTGCGGTGGGGATGACGTTCGACGAGGATGGTTCGGTGGCGGGCCTGAATCTCGATGGTTGGGTGACGGATTTCGATTCTCATCCGTTCCACGGATGTCGGCAGCGAGATAACAATGCACCGGAGCGATTTGGCGGCGAAGCCGGAGTCGACAATCAACTCGCGACGATGGAGATGGTTCTTCGAAGCGTGAACCCAACCCTCGAGTTCGACGCCGATCTTATGGATGGCGTCCGCCGGGGAGGACTGATTCTCCTCATGCGTCTCGAGAACGTGGGGGATTGGAACAACGACGGACAGGTTCAGCTCTCCCTTTTTGTTGGGGCTGACGTCGTGCCCGAACTCGAGATGATCGATTTCCGAGGTCAGGAGATGATGGCGATTGCCGCGGACCAGACATTCGAAGTGGATCTCGAAGCCTCCTTCCCAGGCGGCGATCCTTCACGACCGGCGCTCAATATCTTCCGTGACGCGTATATCGCGGATGGGGTCCTCCACACGGGGTCGCGTCCATTCGCGATCCGTTTGGGCCTCTCAGAAGGGCGCAGCTTCCGGCTCGATATTCAAGGCAGCATCAGCGGACGTCCGGGTCCGGGCCGATGGGAGACGGGCGTAATCGGCGCCGCGTCACGAGTGAGTGATTTGGTCTACTCCGTCCAAGGGTTCTCGATGGACGAAAACGACGACGATGAGGCGGCGCTCCGCGCTCTCCTTCCCATGTTCGCGGATATCCGTTCCGCAGGCCCCGAGGAGCCCTGCGACGCCCTATCGCTCGGGATGGAACTTGCCGTTGTTCCCGCAGTCATCGCTCTCCCCGAAGAATAGGCACACCGAGTCGAGGACCAACCTCGCTCAGCTCCAGCAGGGGGGTGAAAGACGTCCGAAACCGGGACGCATCCGCGCACGCCAACGTCAACGAATCACAATCGGCCCCTCACCTGCTAGGCGGTTCAAATCGCCACAGGGCCCTCTTCCGCCAGGAGCGCCGATCCGAGCGGCGCTCTTCCTTCGAGATACTTGGCATGTCGTTCGTCGATCGAAGCTCGCCTCACCACCCCTAACGAAAGAGCAGCCCTTCGATCGATTGATCCCCGCGCGAGGAACGGCAGTGGATGCCGGGGCTATTCGCCGACGAAATCACACCCTCGGCCGTCCGCCGCGGGAATCACAATATCGACGATCTCTCGACCGATCGGCCGGACCCCGTCGCCGCGGAATACGACTTCGATTTGGAATCGCCGCGGTTCCGTTCCGGGCACAACGGCTCCAGGCACAACGATCAGCTGCCAGTGCAGGCGCGTCCCCGCTCGAGCGCCAACAAAGACGCCACCTTCGAGATCGATTCGTTCAACCCCGTCAGCGGGATCCGCGAAGGTGGGGCGAACCTGTTCGATAAAGATTGTAGGGTCGATATCGTCTGAGATGTCGACGTCCCGAACGATGGCATCGACATCTTGAACGACCGTGCTCGCGAACGTTCGGATCGCTTCGACAACATTCACGCCGAGCCGCTGTCCAGTTCGTCCGATATCGTAGACCAGAGGGGAATCAAAGGCTGCGACCGCGCCGGTCGCCTCAGCGACTTGGCGAAGGTGCGAGAGGGCATCGCTGCCGCCGCTGTTAAAGCCAATCACGCGGATCCCTCCTGCGTTGAGGGCGCGGACGGCCTGCTCGTAACTTGCAGGAGGAGGGGAGATCAAATCCGAGTACGGGTTTTCACCTTCCGGTCCGTTGTGGAATTCCGCATCCGTGAAAAGAAGAACAACCGGCATCGCGGTCCGCCGGAAGCACGGATAACCGAATCCCCCGGATGGGCAGCCCGTCGACGGTGGCACCCAGCGCCCACGGCCAGCCCCAGTGGCGGTTTGGAAGAGCGCTTCGACCTGGCTCTCCGCGATATCAGCGCCGTCCCCGAGCGAGATGGTTTCTAACGCAGCTTGAACGGAGGCGATATCCGTCGTCATCGGAATGCGGAGTTGATAAGGACGGTCGCCGGCGCTCATGACGCCGTGTCCGAAATCTGGGAAATCCGCGAAGGTTGCGACGGCGAGGCGGGAGTCCGGGATCGCCTCCTCAAGCGCCGGAACGATCTGGTCGCGCAAGGTCTCCCGGATTCGATCGATTTCGTCGCCCATGGAAGCCGTTGTATCGATGAGAAAGCTGACGTCGGCGCTGCCAACGATCGCCTCAACAACGAGGTCAAGATCGACTGGACCCCCATCGAGGGGGAGTTCGATGCAGGGAGCGTCCGGTCCCGCATCGAACGCGTCGGGGCCTACGTCCGCGTCGGGGGTATAGAGACCGGTTTTCGCGCCGCTACAACCGGTGCCCCAGGCCAGAGCAAGCATGCATGCCGCCGTTATCCAGGAGGAGGCGTAGCGAGTAAGCAAAGCGGACCGTTCGAAGCGCACATTCAAACTCTAGAGCGCAAAACGGGGGGCGCGCAACGTTGCGCGGAGGATGGCGTCGCGAAATCTGTGGAAATCGACCGAGTGAGACTTGAATGCAGCCAACCATCGAGGTCTCCGTGCATCCTATTCGTTGTACGCTCATCGCGATTTTTCGAAGAGGCTTCAGAGTTCAGCGCTGTGTCTTTCTTTGCAGCCGGAGACGTCACGGAGTGCGGCGCCAAGCCAAGGAGTACCTTCGCTCTTCATCCCGATGAGAAGGAAAGGAAGCGCAAAAAAGCACGCTCGTAGGAGCGTGCTCTTGCGGTTGCTTTCGATGCGGTGGCTACCGACGCGCGCGCTCTACGGTTAGCTCGACACCTTCAAACTCGAAGCCGTGGAGCTTCTCGATCACAGCATCCGCGACACCCTCGGGCACGTAGACGAAACTGTGCTTGTCGCGGAGCCGAATGCGACCGACGTCCTCGCGATCGAGCTCTGCATGCTCTTGAAAGAGACGATTGACATCGCCGACGCGAATGTCGTGTTTTTTACCGATGCTGAGGAAGAGCTTTGCTTCTTCCGCCCGGTCTTCGCTTGCTTCTGGAGCGGCGCTGGCGGGTTCCGTTTCAGGCGTTGGCTCTGCGACTTCCTCCGAAGTCTCGGGCGCGGCGGCCTCTTGAGACGGGCGCTCTCGGCGCTTTCGGCGTTCTTTTCGATCGCGTCGTTCTTTCCGCTCTTTCTTTTGCGGGGCTTCAACCACCGGCCCGCGGCGAGAGCGGCGTGCTGCCGCCGCTTTCTCTTCCACATCATCTTCTTCGCCGAAGAACGCGCTCACGAGACCGCCGATAATCTTTTCAGCATCGGGGTGCGTCATCAGCCGGCGGGCGAGACCAAGAGAGGCTTCGCTGCCCCGCGGAACTCCGGATTCGAGAAGCTGCAGACGATCGAGCTCGGCGCGCGCCCGCGCTTCCGCCGAGTTCGGGAGCGAACGCTCAACAGGGCGAATCTTGTATTGAAGTCGAAGGTAGTAGAGCGCGCCGAGTTCCTTCGGCGCGACCAGCGAAATCGCTGTTCCGGTTCGTCCCGCGCGACCCGTTCGTCCCGTGCGGTGAATGTACTGTTCCAGGTGATCTGGGAGAGCGAAGTTGATCACGTGCGTTAGATGAGAGACATCGATGCCGCGTGCCGCGACATCTGTGGCGACGAGGAAGCGAATCTTTCCTTCCCGTGTCGCGCCCATGATTCGCTCGCGCTCGTTCTGGGCGAGGTCGCCGTTTAACCAGGCGGAGTTAAATCCGGCACGCTTCAGGAAGCCGTCAACGCGCTCTGTTTCTGCTTTGGTGTTGCAGAAAATGATCGCCGAATCCGGGTCTTCGATTTCGATGACTTTGATGAGGTCGTCTTCTCGCGCGATGCCGCTCACCATGAACATATGGTGCTCGATCGTCAGCGCGCCGACGGCATCTCCCGCGAGGTCGATGCGGACCGGATCGTTCAGATGGCGCTCGGCCATTCGCTCGACGGGGCCGTCCACGGTCGCGGAGAAGAGCAGGGTCTGTCGCTCTTTCGGAAGCATTTCGAGGATCGCGTTGATCTCTTTTGCGAAGCCCATCGAGAGCATTTCGTCCGCTTCGTCGAGCGTGAGCACCTTCAGCTGAGAGCCCTTGAGGGTCCCGCGGCGGAGGTGATCGAGAACGCGACCAGGGGTACCGCTGACGATCTGAGCGCCGTCTTCGAGCTCTTTGATCTGCTTCTCAATGGATGCGCCACCATAGACGGCGGCGGTCTTCAGCCCGGTATGCTTGGCGAGTTTTCCAATCTCGCGCGCGCTTTGAAGCGCCAATTCTCGGGTCGGCGCAAGGATCAGCGCCTGAAAACCGCCATCTTCCGTCAGGAGACCATCCAAGAGCGGAAGCCCAAACGCCCCGGTTTTGCCGGTTCCGGTCCGAGCTTGCACGATGGCATCGACGCCCGTTTTTACGACCGGTACGGAGTGCGCCTGGACCGGAGTGGGGATGGTCCAGCCGTTCTCGTCGAGGGCCTTCAGGACATTTTCGCTAAGCCCAAGGCTCGCAAAGGTCTTATTGGATTCAAGTTCGTTCGTCATTTTCGTTTCGTTTTCCGCGTCACCTTGGGGCCGAAGGGCCGAGCGTATGGGCTAGGGTGAGAGGCGCCTTTGAAGGTCCTGGAACATGGGGCCTTGGTCATCTTCGACCCGATGTGCCGTGGTAGCGACCCGATATCGGAGACGCTCGAGATCGTAGAAACGCTCGTCGTCTTCGCAGGCGTGGAGAAGGCTTCGGTGCCTATCGTCCCAGCTTGCGAGACGGTTTCGTCTCTCCTCGCGCGTCAACGATCCGTTGACTGTCTCCTCCGAAAAAGCCCGTAAATCTGCGAGCTGTTGAGTGAGCATTGGCGCGCACTCCGTCGCATCGGGGAGCGAACTTGTTGGCCAGAACGTCTGCGGAATTACCGAGTAAAATCCGATAAATAGCAGGTAGAGAATGCCCGCCCAGTAGATGCCAATCGCAATGCGGCGCCCAAGTAGTGGGGCTCCGGAGCGCGGTTTTTCTGGGGGTTCGTTCTGAGTCATGAGTTCGCGGCAGAGACAGCCTCCGGCCGCCGAGTGCTCGCAACCTACGCAGAAGCGCTCCTCGCGTCAAACGGCGGCGGATGCATCGCCGACTTACTCGCCACCTTCGTCGCAAAGAAAGGGAAATGAGAGCGAACAGGAGCGATCCGCCCAAACGTAGCGTTCCGGAAGAAGCCGAGCGCAACGCGGGTGCACGTCATTTGGCTCGCCCTCCCGCCAATTCGAATACTCGAGGGCAATTCCGTCGGTCGTCTGAAAACCGTCTCGCTCGTCGATCGCGTTGATCCAAACGTCCGGCGCGCTCACGGCCCGAAGGCGAGCCACGACTCTTTCTTGGAGCTCCGCGGAGTCGATATGAAGGAGTTGCCCACCTCGCTCCGCGCATCGTTGGCTGGCCGCTTCGAAGGAAAGCGCGCGGGGGCAATACACGACGTTGTCGAACAGAGGAACGCAGCAGCCGTCGTCGATTGCGATATTGCAGTCGTCGTCGACACCATTGCAGTACTCGTTCGCGGTCGCGATGCATTCGGCGCCGCCCGGACCGCACACCATCACTCCGTTGTCGCACGCTTCTCCCTCCACCTCGCAGGTTGCTCCTGCGCGAAAACCCTCGTCCACGTTTCCGTCACCATCGTCATCGCTGCCGTCGCAATCAGCATCGGGTTCGCCGCCGCCCCCGACGATGCAGCGCTCTTCTCCATCGCAGGCGGTCATTCCGCTTTCTCCTCCTTCGGAGATACAGAGCCTGCGGACGTAGTTTTCGTCGATCCGCTCATCGCAATCATCGTCGCGCCCGTTGCAGATATCAACGCTCATGCATCCATCGGCGATCGGGTCTTCGAGTGCATCGCTTGCCGCGTCTGTCGATGAATTGTCGTCGCGGCTATCCGCCACCGCGTCGGCCGCCGCGTCGAGCTGGGGGCCGCTATCTTCGAACGTCAATTCATCGACTTTGCAGCTTGTTGCCACGAGGAACAGGCAGAGAGCGGAAAGTCGCAGCACGCCAAAGGCTACCATGAGCGAGAAGACGGACGCTGGTGAGTTTTGGGGGGTGATCGAGTTGATGAGGATGACCGCTTGATCAGCGGTAAGGCCGGCGGACGGTACCCGCATCGCTGCTCTGCACGACCTAGGTGTCCTCCGGCGTCGGAACCAAGCTCAGGCGGGGCTCACTCAGGTTGGTCGTGGGGGCAAAGGTTCCCTCACGAGGCTTCAAAGATGGGTTCTTCGACCACCACAGCGACGCTTTGGATTCGGACCACGCACCGAATTCGGGGAGCTCGCGCAGTCGATGGCCGAGTCCTTCCGCGCCGCGCGGGCGCGCTTTCGGATCCTTTTCGAGACAGGCAAGAACCAAGGCTCCGAGCGGTTCGGAGATCTCCTCCCGTAGCTCGGAGGGGTTGCTCGCCTGCTTGCGAAGATGCGCGTTTAACATCTCCACCGAACTCTCGCCCTGAAATGGGAAGTCGCCGATCAGTAGCCAGTAGAGAACCACGCCGAGGGCATAGACATCGCTCTGCGCTGTGGCTTCGGCGCCACTTCGGATGAGCTCCGGAGCCATCGTCGCAGGGGTGCCGGGAGTGTTGTTGGCGTCGTCGCTTTCATCGTCTCCGGAAGCCAGCTGGACCAACCCGAAATCGAGAACTTTGAGATGATCGAGTCGGTCTTCCCGAACCGTTAGAAATAGGTTCGCCGGTTTGATATCCCGGTGGACGAAGTTCGCGGTGTGAGCCTCGCCGAGAGAGCGGCACGCTTGCATCATCAGCTCGACGGCACGCTCCGGTGGGAGGCGGCCGTGCTCACTCACCAAGGTCTGAAGATCGATGCCTTCGAGCAACTCCATCACGTAGTAGAGCGTCCCGTCGGCGCTGACGCCGAAGTCGAAGACGGTCACGGTGTGTGGACTACTCAGGCTCGCTGTGGCTTGAGCCTCGCGTTCGAAGCGTGTCCTCAGCTTCGCGATCGCCTCTTTGTCTCTCCGTTTGCTGCGGATGAGCTTGATGGCGACCGGCCGTTTCAACATCCGGTGACGCGCTTTCCAAACCTCGCCCATGCCTCCTTCACCGATGCGGGAGATCATTTGGTAGACGCCGAGCGCGCGAGCCTTTGCGACGTCTCGCTCGAGGTCTGCAAATCGGTTCCGGATCAAAATGGCGAGGCCGACCGAAAGATAGTTTGGGAGCACCCAGTAGACGACCGTCAGCGCCGCGGCGGGCTCGGCTCCAGAGAGGTTCACCATCCCGATCGCCACGAGTCCCATCGTCGCCGTGAGCAGCCCCGCAAAGAGCGCGCGCTTTTGGCCCGCGGGGACGATGATGGGAAACGCGACAATCCATAAACACACCCACGACACGCCGCGGACGACGGAGTAGATATCGTAGCTCGCAAAGGCCTCTGCGACGCAGATCCCGAGCCCGATGAGGACCTCATATGCGAGTCCTAAGTTCAGCAAGGATGCATAGCTGAGTTGGCTTTTTCGCGTGATGGCGATGACGAGCAAGCACACCCCGATCGCGCTCCCGGCGACCGCATTCGCAAGCGTCAGATTGCGTTCGGAGGGTGGCGCCCAGTTCAGTACTGGAAACGCGGCGGCGAAGGAGAGGGTGACCATCCACGCGGAAGCGCGCAGGCGATAGCCAAGGGCTTCTCGGGCCGCTCGGTCTCTCGAGGGCGTTGCTTCTTCTAGGCTCACAGGGGCGCCACTCTACCCCAATCCGTTCATCCGGGTCGATACGCATGGGTGCCATCACGCACGAGCGCACCGCTGGGGGACCGCTCGGTGTCTCAGAGTCACGCCCTCATTGAGGGTCGTGGCGTTCGCGCTCTATTGAGTGATATGCACCCGGCTGGTGCGGAAATCGGAATCTCGCGCGTTCACGCCATGCCAGCCATCTGGTACGCGTGGCCATGTCTCTTGGAAGACTCGGTGCGCGTCCGCCGGCGCGAGGTTCACGCAGCCGTGGCTTCGCTGCAAACCGAAGCGGTGGTGCCAGAATGCCGTGTGCAGCGCGAAGCTCCCCTCGAAGTATTGCGTCCACGGCACGTCTTGAATTCGGTAGCTATCGTCGCCCGCGTCGGGACCGAGGTTTGCCATCGTATCGGTGACCATCTTCTTGTGGATCTCAAACGTACCGGTCGGCGTTGCGTGCTCATCGAGGCCAGAGGAGACCAGCGTCGCATAGACGGGCACGTCCCCCCGGTAGATGACCAGTGTCTGAGAGCTAATGTCGACGTGAATCCAGGGTTCGTGATCGTCTCGAAGCTCGAACGGTGGATCGATGCGTTCGGCGACACCGACGAACCAGTCTCGAACAAAGCGCGTCTCGGGCCAACCTTCCGCTTGAAGGCGATGATAGAAGTGATCGCCGATGCGTTCTCGCCCCTGCCATGTGCCTTCGAGATAGGTTTGACGCGGGAGAGATTCAAGCTCTTCATCTCGTGGGAATCGGTGGGTGCCGTCGTCTCGCTGGACGTGAATACGCGGCGCGGAGCCGCGGAGGGTCCAGGCAACAGGGAGGGGGTTCTCTTCCGTAATCTCGACGCCATGGAAGTCGCTCCCGGTTCGCTGTTCAAGCTGCGCTTCCTTTACGAATCCACCCCCGGTGGTGTGCACGAAGCGGCGACGTGAGCGGACCTGCGTTTCCGAGCCGGCGATAAAGAAGCCGTGGTGAAGCCAACGAGAGATGACCGCGTGCTGCTGCGGTTCCGAAGGGATCTCCCCCCGAAGCATGCGTTCCGCGCGGCGCTCGTTATATCCAAGGAGTTCCACGTAGCGTGCGGAAAACCGGAGTGCCGAGCGCTGCTGGTCTCGAGAAGGGAGCTGGTGGTACTGCGGAACCATCTGCTCCTTCACGAAGTAATAATCGTATGGAAGCGTTTCATCGCGCCGCGCAGGTGGGACCGCGTCGGCGACGTCTGGGGGCGTTTCTCCGACTTCGAGTCCCTGGCCGGAACATACCCAGCCACGCGGGGCTACCTCGTACCAGCCGCTATTGCAGGTTCCGCTTCGCTGCGGCTCCGCCTTAAGTCGAATTCGTTCTCCGTCGCGAAGCCAACCGATGACCGTCGCCTCGCCGTTCGGTTCCTCCATAATCCGAAGCTGCGTGCCGGTGACGAGACCGTGCTTGGGGAACTCGCGATCGAGGGCGCGCGCAAGCGCCTGGCGAGTCGCTTCGTCGGTCGTCGCCTCACTCAAGTTCTCGAGGTCTTCGACAGATTGCTCTCCCTCCGGAGTGATATCGCCTCCGCCTCCCCCGGATTCAGCGCTGCCATCGTCATCGTCCCCACACGCGAACGCGCTGAAGGAGAGGGCGGCGAGAATGGAAAGGAGAAGAAAGCTACGAGCCGTCGCGATCATGGGCGCAAACTTGAACGATCTCGAACGCATTGCCAGTCGACGTGCGCTTGGCGGGGTCGGCGATCGGGTTTTGGGAAATGTCAGCGGATTCGAAAATCCGCTCGGAAATTAGATGAGCCGCCCGGTGTCCGTGGGGGGGTCGACATGGCGGGCGGCTCGTTGAGAACCGAAGAGAGGTTTCAACACCACACAATGCGTGGTTGTCTTTCTCTCTTTGCAAATGCCTTGCCAACTAAAAATACCGCGTTTTGGTGACTTTTGGAGTCCCAATTTGTGGGGTTCTCCCAACAGTGGGGAGGGATTTCTACATCGCCTTCCCAACTTTTCTACGGAAATTTAGTTAGGTCGCAATTATGCAGCATCTGCGAGCATTTCCTCGGCCGTAATCTGATCGGCGGCTCGACCATCCATGTACTTGAGCAGTCCGACCTTCTCGTAGTGCGGCATGATGCGCTCGGTGAGAAGGCCGATCGATCGAAGGTTTGGGACGAGGCGCCGGAACATAACGTGCCGGAACTCACTCAAACCGGTCGAGTGGAGCACGACATGATCCCAGTCTTGGCGCCGTAACGAGGTGCCGCCGAACCATGCGTCGTAGACCTCGTGCGCCATGAAGCGATTTCTCATCAAAATCGCGACCTCAAAGCACCAATCCTCGCGCTCGCGTCGTTCCCGTTCTGTGAGCTGCGTCGTGATGTGCTCACGGAGCGCCAGGACGCCGTAATGTACGTGGCGCGCCTCATCTTGAATGACGCGCTTCAACAATTCCTTGAGGAGCGGCTCGTTGGTCATTTTGTGCAGGGTCGAAAAGGCGCCGAGAGCGAGTCCTTCGACCATGATCTGCATGCCGAGGAATTTCATATCCCACCGGCCGTCGGTCATCAGTGCGTCGATGACGACAAAGAGGTTGTCGTTGATCTCGAAAACCTTATCGAGTTTGGTGTCGAGGTAACGGTGGAAGACTTCGACGTGGCGGGCCTCATCCATCACCTGCGTCGCGCCGTAGAGGCTTCCATCAAAGAACTGCACCGCCTCGGTGACCTGAGCGGCCGCGTAAAGCGCTCCTTGTTCGCCGTGAAGGAACTGACTCAGCTGCCAACGCAACAAATCGACCGTGAGCTTTTGCTTTTCGCTCTTGTCGAGGCGGTAGCCGAACTCACGAAAGCCATCGAGATTTAGGAACGTCTGCGGCAAAATCTCGCGTTCAGGGTTGTACGGATCAACGTCCGTATCCCACGGCAAGTCTGTGCTGCCGTTCCACTGTAGCTGCTTTGCGCGCTCGTAGAGCTTTCGCATCTTCGGATGATCTGCGGGGTAATCCCAATCGAAATGCGCTTCGTGGTTCGCCTTCATTTTGGTCGGGCGACCTTGTTTCCCCTCCTGCAAGATTAGCCCTCGCACGGAGGAAGGACCAAGCGCTGCAAACACTCTCGGATCTCGCATCTGGGAGACGATCTCCACGGCGTCTGCGATCGGGGCGATCTTCTTTTGAGCGCTCAGCGGCATCCGCTGAAGAGCGCGCGAAAGGCCGGAGGCTCCTGCTCGAACTGCGTCGGTGACAATCATACGATTTCCTTCTCTCGGGATGCTTTCGAAGAGGGTGTCCCCTCGACAAACTCTTGAACAAAACGCGCGTGCGCTTGCGCCAGTACCTGGTGAATGATCGGCAGTGCGCCCTCGATCATGCGCGCGACTTTTTCCGGATCCTCGCCGGCGAGGCCTCGCGTAATCAGCTCCATCTCTCGCTCGAAGAGGTCTCGAATCGTGTTGTGAAAGAAGCTGAGTTCAGGGACTCCGAAACCGCGCTCGGTCTTAAAGCCGAGGGAACGCAGCTGCGCCAAACATTCGACCGTCCAGCGATCGCGAGTATCGATGTGAGGCTCTTCCCCCATCGTCCCCCGAGCGAGCCCTTGCTCGATGAGCTGCTTTCCCTCGGTGAGGGGAAGCCCTGCGCGCTCGCACATCTCCGCGAGTGGGGTCTGGGTCGGGGTCGTATCGATACGGAGTTCGGTTCGAAGATTCGCGAGAAACGCTCGTTGAGAATCGGAAAACGATGGATCGTCGACGTCGGTGAGAACCGAGCGAATGGCTTTGAGAGGCAAAAAGCGTTCATCCTGAAGACGCTTGATCAGGTTGAGGCGGGCGATGTGTTTTTCGGAGTAGAAGGCCGTGTTGCGTCCCGTCTTTTGACCGGGCGGGACCAATCCCTCGCTGATGTAGAAATGAATCGCCTGCCGCTCGAGCCCAGTCGCCTCGCAGAGATCTTTCATTCGAATCCGTTCACCCATGTACAAAGATTGGCGCTCGATATGAAAAGTGTCAAGTGTCACTTTGCAGTTTGCGTTTTGGTGGCAGTCGACACGAATCGCACGCGCGCAGAACGGTTCACAACCGTCTTCCTCGGTTCACACCGGTCGAACCTGGAGCTGGAAATATTTGTCTTTTTCCGACGGAACAATCTTCGCTACGAGGCGTCTTGAGAAATGATTTTGAAAGCGACACCACGATGGCGCCTGCTGGCGCTGCTCTGCTTGATGCTCCCTGCTTCTCTCGCTTCGGCGGACTCGTGGTGCGCCCAGCCGGTTTGGGTTCATGAATGGGGCGTTCAGACATTCGGTCAGGCTCAAAGGCCACGTGCCGCTTCCGAGCCTTCGTTTTTTCATCAGAACCCGCCTTCTTCGCCTACGACTGCTGCGCCGGTACGAGCGCTTCCTGCCGACTCGGGGATTCGGTTGCTTCCGGTTCTACAGTTCTTCGCTTCAGGAACTCGCGAGATCCCGATCGGCATCGAGGTTGGATTTCGATTTGGCATAGCAAGTTCATGGTTCCCTCAGGTCGACCGACGAGAATCCGACCCAAATCAAACGCAGCTCTTTTGGGATAACCTCACGCTTCGAGAGAGACCCATGCGAGCTCCATCGAGCACGGATTTGCCTTGGGTACAGAATCTCAGGGCAAGGGAGAGTTCCCGGTGGATCGATGGGCGAAGCGAGAGCGAGCGATTCGTCTATTACGAGGCCGCAACTCGGGAGCGTTCGGCGCTTGAGGTCTCGCGCGGTCGCCGCTGGGATCTTGAGACGAAAGAGCTGCGGATCCGAAACGTGAGCCAAAGCGACGTGCACGATGTATTGATCACTCACCTCGAAGAGGGACGCCGCTTCGAGTGGCAGATTCCCCGGATTCCAGCAGGGCGGCGCGTTCGTCTTCGCGTGAACGCAACGGAAACAACGACGCATCCTGAGCACGCGCTGCAGAGCTGGTCGGTCCCGGATCCCTTTCAAACCGCGGAGGCTTGCGTGATGGGTCGAGCGCCTTCTTCACCAACAAGCCGCGCTGCGGGGCACGCGCTCAGTCGCGCGGAGGTAGCGCTTATCCTTGAGCTGTGGGGGGACGAGTTCTTTTCGCAGCAGGGGACAAGCGTGGTCTATCGAGAAGACGAATCATCGCTGCACGCCGCGATGCCTCTCGCTCTCTACACCGATATGTATCACTACCTTATTCTGAAGCGTCTCGGCTTGGCGGTTTGGCGCGGAACGCTCTGATCTCAGAGAAGCGTTATTGGCATCGGGCGCGTATTGCCGAAAGGTCTCCGTGACACGTTACACATGCGCGAGCGTTTCGTTCGAGCGCCGAGCGACACTGAGCCGCAAACCCTGGCGGGTGAGGGCTCAGCCCCGCGCCAATTCCCGAAGCGCCATGGCACGTCACGCAGTCCCGCTCGGTGTGGCAACTGGTGCACGTTGTCATCGAGCGTCTGGCCTCCACTCCGTGCGCGTCCGCAAAGCCTGGCGGGTGGACCTCGAACCCAGAGGCAACGCCCACGGCACGGATCGGCGCGAGGCCGAGCCGCGCATGACACTCGGCGCAAAAACGCTGCGTGTTGTGGCAACTCGTGCAGTTCGGATTGTTTCGCTGCGCGTCCGAGGCGTGCGTCGTTAGAAAATCTCCTCGGTGAATGGAGCTCGGGCGCACGCGAGCATCGTGACATTGAATGCACTCCCGCTCGGTATGACATTCCGCGCATACGGACCCGTTGTCTGCAGCGAGCCATCGATGGCGAACGATGAAATCGCGGTCATGGTCCATCGAGAGCAGCCATCGCGGCGGAGAAAGTTCGCCTTCGCGAAACTCGGTCCGCATCCGTCCATCCGGCAGGGAGAGGTGGCAGGTGGTGCACTCGCTCTCCACATCTCTTCGTTCGGCGTGCATCGGTTCACGGGTCTGCACCCCCGCCGCTTCATGGCATCGCAAGCAGCTCTCCATGCTCGGAAGCTCGTGCCGTGTGGCCGTTTGAACGCTCTGGACGGAGTGGCAGTCGATGCATCCTACGCCCGATCGAGCGTGCGTTTGATGCGAAAAGTGTAGACGGGCGCTCGGGAACTCGGAGTGCACCACTTGCCCGTCCTCTCCCTCGAGGTGGCACATTGCGCAGCGCTCCGAGAACGTTCTCTCCGAGGTGTGTTCCCGCAGGTTCTCACTGTGGCATGGCGCACAGCTTTGCTCCTGCGGAATGAGGGAATCCGATGCTCGTTGGCTTTGCGTGGTGCCCTCATGGCAGCGCTGACAACGCAGTCGAAGATGTGCCGGGTGGGAGTGGTTCATGATGATCCCGCCCGTCTCCGGTGGATAGACGATCGGGCTGACGAGATCGCTGGTCGGTCCGGCTTGGGAACCCGCGAGGCCTGACGCGAGTCCCGAGAGGCTGAGGAGAACGAGAAAGATCAGCGGCCATTTGGCGTCTTGCATCCAGCGCTTCATCGCCACGCCCTCAAGGTTAGCGAAGCGAGCATCCGGTAGCGGTGTCCTGCGACGCGGTTGTGCGAATACTCGAACTCGCCTCGAATCGTCGCGAAGTCGCTAAGCGGCACTCGCGCTCCTAGCGCTCCCGTAAGCGAGGTGCCGTAGAGCACCGTCTGCGCGGGGTGATCGAAATGAACGATGCTGCCCCGAAAGTAGAGCTCGTTCCGGCCCAGGCGCTTCGAGACGTTCAGTGCGACGGCCGCGACCGTCGAAAGAGAACCGCCCCAGACCCAGCTTCGGAGGCTCGTCACCCACCCTCGGCGCGCTAGCGTCGCCATCGCCTCTCCGCCGAAGTCGACCTCGTTCGGGTTCTCGTCCTCGGGGAAATGGCTTCGGCGCAATGAGGCACGCGCGAGCAGCTGCAAGCGGCCGAATGCAGAATTCCAGCCACGACTCCCGGTCAGCGATGCGCGATCGACCGGAACCAAATCGAAGAATGCCCAGATCGTTCCCAAATCGAAGCGAGGGGTATGCCGCTCGAAACGTAGCCGAATGCTGGATTCGGCGATGGCGACGTCTACCTCCGCGAGCCCATCGAGTAGGGTGCCATCGCTGGGATCAACGACCATCGCCCCACGTAAACCCACGTTTCGGATCGGGCGACTCCAGAGGGAAAGGCCGAGGCGGCGCGCGACCACGCCGAAGCTGTCGCGGGTCTCTCGAAAGGCAATTGCGCCGCGAAGGATATTGCTTTTCCCGAGCTCCACTCGGCCGCCGATCGTGAAGGTCGCCTGAGGCTCTGGAATGTCGCGGACACGCTCCGGCGCGATGGCATCCGGGAGCGTCAGCTGAAGACTGCCCTCGGGATCGAAGCGGTTGCCTGCAAAGAAACTACCCGCGCGGACAACCATTCCGCCGTAGATTTCGGTGGCGACGAACGCGTGCGGACGAGAACTCACTCGCAAACCGTCGAGCCGGGTAAACCCAAGAATCCCGTCGCTGAGTAGCTGGCGTCCGGCGCGAATCGATGTGCTGCGAGGCCCCTGCAACTCGACCGAGACATCGACGGCTTCGAAGCGTGTTGGCTCGTACAGGGGCTGATAGGTCAGCCTCGCTTCTGGCGCAAATTCGATAAGGCACCGTTCGGTCTCGATATCGCACGCGGAGCCGAACTCTTGATCGAGACGCAGCGATAGGCGGGAAATCAGTCGCCACGCTTGGTCGGGTTCTTCGTCTCCGAGAAGCGCGGAGTGCCGCAGGGAGGCCCATTGCACCAAGCGTCGTCGTTGCAGGCGAACCCGGGAACGCGGCGAGGAGATTGCGTAGGCCATGAAGCTGGTATCGCTCTCAAGCTCGACATGACTCCGTTTATCCTCCGGTTCGTTCGCGCTTTCTTGGGGCGTTGTCCACGTCTGCGCAAAGACCGGATTTCCGAAGAAGAGCGCAACAAGGCTCGCCCCTACCTGGACGATGAAGCGTCTACTTGTTGCTCCTTCGCGACGAATCACCGCGCGAGTATTCCACGGTCCCGCTTCCGCGTCTTCAAAACCCTACTTTCACACATCTGCGAAGCGAGCCCCGCCGAGAGGGCTTCTCACTCCGGGCGAGGGTGAAGCATGCGCACGGCGAGTTGGATCACGAGCTCCTCGCGCTCTCCCTGAGCTCCCTCGCCAAAGAAGCGCGCGACATCGACCTCGCGAAGCGTCGCGAGCTTGGAAATCCACGCCTGCGAGGCCCAAATCGCGCCGGTGAGCTCCTGCAGCTCGAGGTCGACTCGCGATTCCAGCACCTTCGCAGCGGTTTCGATATGTGTGTGCGCTGAGTTTCGGAGACGCATGCCGAGCTCGGTTTTCTTCGCTTCCAGAATCGAACGGAGCTCAAGGAAGACGCGCTCGCGCTGGGTGAATCGGTACATCGTTCGCACCATTTCGCGCAGAAAGTGCTCGTGGCCCGGAATCCTCTGGCTCCCCAGCGCCAGCTCGGTCAGCGCTCGCTCCAAACGCTGGATATGGCCCGTGATGATGTCCTCGATGAGGAGCTCTTTGTTTGGGAAGTAGTAGGTGAGGGTGCCGGTGCTGATATTGGCTCGCTTCGCGACGTCTCGAATCGAAATGGCGTCGCGCGGGGAAGCCTCCGCGAGAGCCTCTGCGGCAGCCGCTCGAATTCGTTCGATGGTGTCTTCGGGAGCGGCGTCTTTGGAGCGAGGCATATCGAGGCACGGAGAGTTTTGGTATTCTCGCGTCTTTTTGATGTTACTGCATTTTGCATCGGTTGTGGTTAAAATTGCGCTGCAAATTCAAGAATCGCACGGCGTGCGATTCTGTCGTTAGGCGCGCTGATCGGATTCATGCACCTTACCCAACCGGGGGAGATTGTTTGCAAACGTCAGCAGTTCTTTGAGCGGCCGACGCGCTCATCGTTTCTCCTCAGGATTTCCATGGACACGATCGCTTACGAAACCCACGAACGCGCCTTTGACTATAAAGTCGGGTTCCGTATCGAGGGCCGCTACGAGTTGCTCTCCTCGATGTTGAATGGCGCGATGTCCAACGTCTTCGTCGGCTTCGACCATCGGATCGGCCGCAAGGTAATCGTGAAGTTCGTTTCTCTCGGAGGGACGGGGGCAGCAGGAGCGATCTCCGCGAAACGAGAGGCGCAGATTATCGCGAAGATTCTCCATCCTCGAATCGTGACCGTGCTGGACTGTCTGATCGTGGATCGCTTCGAGGTCATCATCTCAGAGTTCATCGGCGAGCGTACTCTCGCAGATTGGATCCTGGAAAATGGCGACGAGCCAAAGTCGCCGGATGAGTCGCTAGGGCTGCTCTATCAGATCAGCGAGGGGCTCAGCGCCGTTCATCGCGCTGGCTATGTACACGGTGACCTCAAACCCGAGAACGTCGTTTTTCGTGGGCCCACCGAACTTGCGATTGTCGACTTCGGACTCGCGCACGAAATCGGCGTTTCGGTGCGAAAAGGCAAAGACGCGGTCGTGGGAACGCCTGCGTATATGCCGCCGGAAGTTGTCGCGGACGCCCACTGCACCTATCAGCCGACGCACGACGTCTATTCCCTCGCGGTGATCGCTTTTGAGATGTTTGCCGGTCGCACGCCGTACTCGGTAGAGACCGTGGACCAACTCTTTCAGTTGTACTCGCAACAAGTACCGCCGCTCCCTCCCTCAAGCCTTCGTCCCGAACTTCCCTCGGCGTTCGATCGAGCGCTCCGAATTGGGCTGTCTCGTCGTCCCAAAGATCGCTTCTCGAGCGTCTCTGAGTTCATCCAAATACTTCGGACAAATCGTCGCGATTCCATTCCGCCTGCTGCAGCAGTGGGGCGCCCTTCGCGAGGCACGCTCTCCGAATGCGATATCCCTTTCGCGTCAAAACGCTTCTGAGCTTGTCTCGTCGCACCACCCGCTAGGGACCCTGGTGCGTGGCTCAAATCGCTACAAGGGACGATGTTCTACCAGGAACGCCGATCCGAGCCTCGCTTCGTCCGACGTTTCAGCGACACCAAAAACGCCCCGACCGAGGTCGAGGCGTTTGGGTTGGAGGGCAAATAAGCCGAGTTCTGTTCTCTCGCTTGTCACCAAGACGAGAGCGCGAATCATTCATCTAGGGCCGCTGTTGCCAACGACCTCGAGCGCCGTAACCCGGGAGCTTTGGGCGGGCCGCCCTCAAACGCTCCCCTATTCCGACTTGCACCGAGTGGGGTTTACCATGCGGCCGCTGTCACCAGAGGCCCGGTGAGCTCTTACCTCACCCTTTCACCCTTACCGAGCGGATGGCCCGGCGGTTTGCTTTCTGTGGCACTGTCCTCGGGGTTTCCCCCACCAGGCGTTACCTGGCACTCTGCCCTGTGGTGCTCGGACTTTCCTCCCGCATGCGATTTGGGCATACCGGCGAATCGCTATGCCTCTCCAACACCACGCTAGGTAGGTCGGGGCGTCGCTGTCCGCAAGCGAAGAGTGTCCTCGCGATCATCTGCGACGGAACGAAAAACGGTCGTCTCGAAAGACGACCGTTTGGACGAAGAGCTTGGCTTACTTACGGATGCCGAGGCGCTCGATAAGGTTACGGTAGCGCTCGACGTCCTTGCCGCGGACGTAGTCGAGAAGGCGACGACGACGGCTAACAAGCTTCAGAAGTCCACGACGGCTGTGGTGGTCCTTCTTGTGCGTCTTGAAGTGCTCCGTGAGGTAGATGATGCGCTCGGTGAGCAGGGCGACCTGGACTTCGGGGGAGCCGGTGTCGGATTCGCTCGTCTTGAACTCCGCGATGATCTCTGCGGTGCGGTCTGTATTCAGGGCCATATCGTGCCTCCTTACTTGCGCCGCCCTCGGGCACGTGAGGGGGCGTGTCAAAATGGAGCGCGAGTATGTGCGATCCCGCAGCGTAGTCAAGGGGAGCGAGTTCGATCGGTCGAGGCAATTCCTCCGTCGGTTCGGACCCTGCGAGCTTGCGAAAGTCTCCAAGTTCTTTCGGAGCGGATGGAGACACCCGGCATGCGCTCGATTTCGCCGCACGAGCGCATACGAAACCTCAAAGCAGGGGCTTTAGGTACTTCCCGGTCACGCTCTTTTTCGATTTCGCGATCTCCTCGGGCGTGCCCGATGCGATGAGCTGACCCCCGAGTTCGCCGCCTTCGGGACCGAGGTCGATCAGCCAGTCGGCGGATTTCATCACGTCGAGGTTGTGTTCGATCACGATCACGCTGTTCTCTTGATCGACGAGCTGCTGGAGCACGCCGACGAGTTTGCGCACGTCTTCGAAGTGAAGCCCGGTGGTGGGCTCGTCGAGCACGTAGAGCGTGTGCTCCGTTTTCGCGCGAAGGGAGCGTCCTTTGCCAAGCTCACTCGCAAGCTTCACCCGCTGCGCCTCTCCGCCGGAGAGCGTATTCGAAGGCTGACCGAGCGTGAGGTAGCCAAGGCCAACGTCGACCAGACAGGTCGCGAAGCGCGCGATCTTGGGGAAGTTCTCGAAGAAGCTTGCGGCGTCTTCCACCGTCATGGCGAGCACCTCGGCGATGTTCTTTCCCTTGTAGGTTATCTGCAGCGTCTCGCGGTTGTAGCGCGTACCTTTGCAAACCTCGCACTCGACGAAGATATCGGGCAAGAAGTGCATCTCGATCTTCTTGACGCCCTGTCCGCTACACGCTTCGCAGCGACCGCCCTTGACGTTAAACGAGAAGCGTCCGCCCTTATAACCTCGCGCTCGCGCTTCTTGGGTCTGCGTAAAGACGTTCCGAATCTCGGAGAACATGCCGGTATACGTCGCCGGGTTGGAACGAGGCGTTCGACCGATCGGAGATTGATCCACTTCGATGACGCGGTCGATTTTGCCGATGCCATTGACGCGTTTGTGCGCTCCTGGTTTCGCGCGAGAACCGTTCAGGGTCTGCTTCACGGAGCGGAGCAAGATATCGTTGACCAGCGTCGACTTGCCCGAGCCCGACACGCCCCCGACAACGACAAGTCCGCCGAGTGGGAAGGCGACATCGATATCCTTGAGATTGTGATGTTTCGCCCCCTTCACGACGATCGCGTTCTTCTCGTTCACCCGCCGGCGCTCGTTTGGAACCGGCACCTCGCGGTCGCCGCGGAGATACATGGCGGTGAGCGAAGTTTTGTGCTCGCGCACCTCTTCCATCGTGCCTTCGGCGACGACCTGTCCGCCATGAACGCCGGGGCCAGGACCGATATCAATGAGGTGGTCGGCCGCGCGGATCATCTCATCGTCGTGCTCGACGACAAGCACGGTATTGCCGATATCTGCGAGGTGGCGAAGGGTCGAGATCAGGCGGGTATTGTCGCGCGGATGAAGTCCGATCGTGGGCTCGTCGAGCACGTAAGCGGTGCCGACGATTCCGGAGCCCACCTGCGTTGCCAGGCGAATGCGCTGCGCTTCACCGCCGCTGAGCGTTGAGGTGCGGCGAGAGAGTGAGAGGTAGCCGAGACCGACGGACTGCAAGAACCCGAGGCGCGCGCGCACCTCGCGCAAAATGGGCTCCGCAATCGCTTTGCCCTCGTCGCCGAGGACCAGCGCGTCGCATAGATCAACCGCGACGTCGATATCGAGCGAGACAAAATCGCTGATGTTGATTCGCTTCGGATCACTGCTCAGACCCTTTCGCTTTCTCGCGTCGAGCACGTTCTTCGGAAGCGGCTTTTCAGTCCCGAGGTAAACGGATAGCGCCTTCTCGTTGAGCCGGTGACCAAGGCAGGAAGGACACTCCTGCTCGGCCATGAAGTCCTGAAGGAACTCCTTCACCCACTTGCTCTCGGTTCGCTCAAACCAGCCCTTAAGGTGCGGGATGACGCCGTCCCATTGGGCGCCGTACTGGTCCATTTGAGCTGGGGTCGTGCCGTAGAGCAGGATGTTTTGCATCTCCTCGGAGATGGCGGAGAAGCGGGTCGAGGCCTTGAGCTCGAAGCGCCTCAGGAAACGCCGCTTCAGCTTGCCGCTGAACATTCCGGCGGGCCCCGCTTTTCTCCAGGGCTGAATTGCGTCTTTGCCGATCTGGGCGTCGACATCCGGCACCACCAAATCGGGATCGAACTCGAGCAGTACGCCGAGGCCATGACAGTGCGCACATGCACCTTGGGGCGAGTTGAACGAGAAGAGCCGAGGCTCAAGCTCTTCAAGCGCGTAGCCTGGATGCGTCGAGCAGGCGTAGCGTTCGGAGTAAATCGCGTCGCGCCACTCACCCTCTTCTTGAATCGCGATTTTGACGACACCATCGGCCAGTCCCAGCGCGGTTTCGACGGACTCGGCCAAGCGGGCGCGGCTGCGTTCACTGACCGTTAGACGGTCCACCACCGCCTCGATATCGTGCTTCTCGTAACGTCCGAGCTCGAGCGGGTTTTCGCCTTCGTTCGCAAGAACATCGCCCAGGCTGATAACGTTGCCGTTCACACGCGCGCGCACGAAGCCTTCCGCAGAGAGTTCCTCGAGAACCTCGCGATGAAATCCCTTTCGTGCACGAATGACGGGCGCGAGCACCATGATGCGTGTCTTCTCGGGCAGCCGAGAGACGGCGTCGCTGATCTGCGTTGGGTGGGAAGCCTGAATCGGTTCTTCACATCGGGTGACGACGGTGCCATCACGCTTGGTCTTTGTCGGCGCCCAGCAGGTTGGCGCGCCGGCTCGGGCGAAGAGCAAGCGAAGGTAGTCGTAGATCTCGGTCGTGGTTGCAACCGTGGACCGCGGGTTGTGTCCGGCGCGTCGCTGCTCGATTGCAATCGTTGGCGGCAAGCCTTCGATGCTCTCTACATTGGGCTTCTTCTGCTGATCGAGGAACTGCCGCGCGTAGGCGCTCAGCGATTCCATGTACTTGCGCTGCCCCTCCGCAAAAATGGTGTCGAACGCGAGCGAGGACTTGCCCGAGCCGCTCAGTCCGGTGATGACCACCAGCCGGTCCCGAGGAATATCGATATCAACGGCCTTGAGATTGTGCTCACGTGCACCCCGAACCCGAATCTCGCGAATGGGTTCGAAGCGCTTTTTGCCGGTTTTGTCGTAGCTCTTGGAGGCTTTTCTGGTGCTCACGTGTCGTTTCCGAGCGTTCGAGGAAAGGCTGTCGCGATGGCGTATTTTGCCAAGCGCGCTGCATCCTACGCTCCTAGTGCGACAAATCGAGCCGAGAAAGGCTCGAAGCCAAAAGAACGGGTTGTTACTGAATCACAACCGCGCCCTGAAGATCGCTCGCGGGGTTTTCGGAGCGGTATTCGGTAACCGAGAACAGCACGCGCGAGGGCTCAGCGACCTGGATAGGGCCGTGAAGGATGGCGCCCGCGAGATCGAGCCGAGAGTCTGAGAGCGTTAGCGAAGTGAGTTCGGTTCCCGTGATCACCACGGTGCTTTTCACCGCGGAAAGCCCTGCCGACCCGCCGATGACCTGAATGGTTGACTCCTCGGCAATGAGCTCTTCGATACGTGCGGATTCGATCCGGACATCCGAGCAACCGAGGAGTTCGACGCGCCGAACCTGGCCACGAACCACGAAAGGCTCGCGCTGCCCTTCGCATCGCACGAGCTCTTGCGATGCGGTTTCCGGGAGAGCGCGGGGACTAGGGGCGGACGCGAACCATTGGGCAAGGCCAGCTGGGTTTTCGACCAAAGGGTTGTGACCGGCGCCTTCTTCGATATGAAGAGGAGCCCCGAGTCGGCCTTCTAACGCAAAGGCGGTACGAATGGGAGCAACGGTATCTTCCGACCCCCAATAGATCTTCACCGGGAAGGATGCGTTGCGTAGGGATCGAAGGGCAGGGCCGAGATCGGTGTAGATGAGACCGATCATCGCACCTCCTTGGCCGTCACCGCTCATGCCGCGAATGGTTTCTTCTCCAGGTTCAAATGCCCGCATCGCGCCAACGGCCGACTCGGCGAATCCCTGTAGCGGCCCAGTCGATTCGAGCGAACGGCGCACGCTCGCCCCGACAAAGGCTTCTCGGTGAAGCACCCCGGCGACGTCGACCAGCGCGAGACTACGAATCAGCTCCGGGGCCCGCGCCGCGAGCTCGATCGCAACCGCACCACCCATCGAATGTCCGACCAAATCGAAGGGTGCAAACGGGCGAAGATGGGGGATCAACGCGTCCGCTATGCGGATCGGATCGGGCGCGTCGATCGCCTGGCTTTCGCCGAAGCCCGGAAGGTCCGGGGCGACCACTTGCCGGCCGCTCAACGCGCTCGCGAAGGCCTCCCACTCTGCGCCCGCCGTCTGCCCAACACCGTGAATCGCGACGACGGGAACTTCTGCGCTCTCTTGCCCAAAGTGGCGCAGATGAATCGTAGACGGCCCCGCAAACGAGGGGCCCTCCCGATGCGCCGGAAGCGTGGTTTCACTCGCGTGAAAATTGGGTGCCGATCCGCCACAGGCGAGCAGCGCACAGGACAGCAAAAAGCCCTCGAAGCAGGGCAACGAGGGCTTCGCGAAACGCACGTCGCTCAGTTTCGCGGCGTGAGGTTAAACGGCTGGCTTACGACCGCGCATCCCCCGGTGGGACGCGGATAATCCCAGCCCTGGGCTGCTCGTCGAACACATGCGAAGACATCACGGTCGCGAAGCGATCCGCCCACGTTGACCGATGCCGGCGAACCATTTTCTTCGATCGTGACGCGAAGGCTAACTCGGCCCTGGAGCATATTGTTGGTGCGGAGCTGACGCTCGTAGCAGGAGCGGACCTGCGGCTGAACCCGAGCGAAGAAGGTGCGAAGGGTTCCGGAGCTGATTTCACCATTGCACTCGCGGCGCATTCGACCGGCACGCATGACGCTCATCGTGGCTTCCTCGGTCATCTCTGGTTCTTCGGGCTCTTCCGGAACGAGCTCTTCCATCGGAGGAAGCTCAACCGTCTCCCCAAACGCCATCGTCGTGGGAGTCGGAGGTGGCGTATTCTGTGCGACCGGCGCTTCCACTTCAGGTTCCGGCTCGTCCTGCATTCCACAGTAAAGACCGATGCCCGCGAGCAGGAAAAGGATTCCAAGCATGGCGTACATCATTCCGCCGCTATTGGTAGGGGGTTGTTCTGTCACTTCTGCCTCATAGGGATGGAGCGCGGACCCTAACAGGGATTTCGAAAAGCTTCACCTGAAACTCGATCCTGCATGGATTGCGCGCAAACGTTGTTGAAAATCGGAGAGATAGGAGAGAAGGGCCTGAGGTTTTTCGAACTCATCGCACTCGAAGAGTAGCGATGCGTCGTCCTCCGTTGGACGCATGGATGCCTGCTCTCCTTGGGTTACGATTTCATCGGAAAACCCTTCCTCCTTCGCAAGCGCCGATCGATGCGGCCTGCTACTCTCTACGGGATGTTCGGACGCGAACCACTCCGGCCCTGGCATGTTGGTCTGCTCTTTCCCAAGACGATTCGAGAGAGTCTGATCGCCCTTCACCAGAGCGGAACGGTCCCCTACGCCGAAATTCCCAATCTTTGGCAGATTCAACTCGGCATCCTGCGGTTTTGGCATCGCGTATTCTTTCGCTCAGAGACGATCGGACAGTGCGACGATTTCCCCGTTCGCCCGACCTGGCGCGCGAAGCTTCTTGAGACGCGCGCTTTTCGCTTTCCGTTCTTGATGCGCGAAAGGGCGATTCACCCGCTCGATTTTTCCGGTCTCGCTTCTTCACCGGAGCGGGTCGTTTCTCACCTGATGGCGGCACATCACGATGGGGTTCAGTTTATCTATGACTTTGAGCTGCTTCGTTCGCGGCCCGAGTACCTGGAGCGCGTTCGAGACCAGAGCGCGGCGGTTGTCGCTGGGACGCATCCCCGCGGTGAGTGGCTACGCGACCTGGTGGTTTACGAACGCTATCACGAGAATCTTCTCGACGAGGTAAGTGCGTTTTTGCGCGGCGAAGTGCGCGTGACCCCTGAACAAGAAAACGATCCGGACATTCTCTTTTCCGCGTATTTGCGTTGGTGTGCGCGTCAGCCAAGCACGCCTGGCGAGACCGCTCGACTCTTCCTGAGCGGAGGGTATTCCATTGCCGGCGGCCTTTCGGAGGCGAGCGTTCGCGAGAGGCCGTCTACGAAACGTGTCCTGCGAGAGAGTCTATGAGTCAGCTAATCCCGATCCGAAAAAAGCGCGGGAATCCGAGCGATGCGTTCCTTCCTACGACCCGTGAAGAGATGGAGAGTCGTGGCTGGGATGCCATCGATATTCTCATCGTGAACGGAGATGCCTATGTCGATCACCCGGCCTTTGGCGGCGCGCTGATCGGCCGCTTCCTCGAAGCTCGTGGATATCGCGTCGGCATGATCAGTCAGCCGCGCTGGGATTCTCCGGAAGACCTGAAAGTCATGGGCACGCCAAAGCTCTTTGTGGGCATCACGGCGGGCAATCTCGACTCGATGTTGAACAAGCTCACGGCGCAGAAAAAGACGCGCGCCGAAGATGCCTACAGTCCTGGCGGGCATACGAACGCTCGACCCAATCGCGCGACGATCGTCTACTCCAACCTATGCCGTCAGGCTTTTAAGGGTACGCCGATCGTCATCGGCGGCATTGAAGCATCGCTTCGGAGGATCGCGCATTACGATTATTGGAGCGACTCCGTTCGCCGTTCGATTCTTCTCGACAGCAAGGCAGATATGCTCATTTTCGGAATGGGCGAGCGGCCGGTCTGGGAGGTCGCCGATGGCCTGCGCGATGGCAACACGATTCGTGAGCTTCGCGATATCCGCGGCACGGCGTTCGTGATGCGAAAAGGGGAGTGGGAAGACCTTCCCAAAGCGCAGCGGGTTGCCGACAAGAACCCCGTCTGGCTCCCAAGCTACGATGAAGTCCGCTCGGACCTCGATGCGTTCTCTCGGATGTCCGGAGCCTTTCAACGGGAGACGAACCCGGGAAACGCTCGGCCCATCGTGCAACCGCACGGCAACGAGGCCGTCTACTTCAATCCGCCCGCGCAGCCACTCGATACCGAGCTCATGGACGAGCTCTACGACCTGCCTTTCGCGCGTGCCCCGCACCCTTCTTATCGAGAGCAGATTCCCGCGTTTGACACGGTGAAACATTCGATCGTGACCATGCGGGGTTGCTTTGGCGGCTGCTCATTCTGCTCCATTACGGAGCACGAAGGGCGCGTGATTCAATCGCGCTCCGCGGAGAGCATTCTTCGCGAGGTTCGGGCACTTCGGCGCATGAAGGATTTCTCGGGCGTCATTACCGACGTCG
>JAHDCI010000158.1 GCA_020629955.1 Myxococcota bacterium
AATCCGACGCTTCTGCGCAGGCACACCGTCCACGATCCAGAATCGTGGCAGTTTTGCGTCGCAGAATAAGACGGTCGGAGTTCGTTGAACGTCAGTCGACGCTCGCAGGCGGGAGCATGAAGACACTGCAGGAGCCGGTGGCGGCGCCGCGATCTCGTGCCTGCATCGAACAACCAACCAAAACGCCTTCGTTGCTCAACGCAACGCTTCGACCGAACTCCCGGCCTTCGAGGCTTTCGAAATCTTTGATTCGAAGAACCTCTTCCCATGCATCCTCTGAACGCTCAAAAAGAAGCACCGCTCCCGAGTTTGACGCGCCGGCACCTTCGAGGGAAGCACCGACGCCCACCTCAGCACTATCGTCACCGATGCATCCGACAAGAAGCCGAGAGGCGTCCGGCGCAAATGAGAGGTTATTGCCGAAACCGTCGGCTTCCTCTGCATTCGAACGAACGAGCGTTGCATCGAGGTTCCAGCTTCCGGCGGAGTTTGCGAAGATAGAGACTTCTCCAAGCTGGGGCGCGTCCGGATTTCCCGCCGCGCCCACAGCGATTCTCTGACCGTCGCCGGAGATCGTGATGAACTCGCCGAGTCTTGCGCCTTCGCGCGGGCTCGCCGCCTTCAGAATGGCAGCCTCCACCCACTCCGTTCCCGTCCGCTCAAAGACGTAAGCCGCACCCGAATCGGAAAGCGCGTTATCGTCCGGAGGGTTCACCCCGCCAATCGATCCGTCTTCCTGTTGGGCTCCGACCGCGAGGTGAGTGCCATCGAAGTCCAGTGCGACCGAGCGGCCAAACTGGTCTGTACCGCCCGCGTTCGAAGCGCCGAGAACGGTTTCCCGAATCCAATCGCCGGCCTCGTAGCGATAGAGAGAAACGCTGCCCGAGTTGTTTCGGCCGGATACTCCACGCGTCAGAATGGTTCCGATCGCGACGCGGGTTCCGTCTCCGCTAATCGCCGCGGCGTGGCCGTACCAGGCGCTGACGGTTGGCGTCTCCTCTTTGAGCATCGCCTCTTCTTGCCAGACGGTCCCGTCGTATCTGAACACGAACGCTGAACCGCTCTCGTCAACAGCAACGCCCGCATCCTCGGGATCGTCATCCCATCGCGCGGTGACGAGCAAGACGTTGCCATCGTCGCTGAGGTCGACCTTAAAGCCAAATCGATCTTCCGCGCTCGTGGTCGCCGCCTTGAGATAGGCATCCTCTCTCCAGACGCCATCCACACGCCGGTACACGAACACGGCTCCTGCCCCGCCGGCGCTATTATCCGATGGGTCACCGGGGACCCCGCCTGCTTCGGTTCGCGCGCCGATGGCGATGACATCTCCCGCGGCGCTGATCGCAACGGAGGACCCAACCTGATCAAACCGTTCCGCGCTCGCCGGTAGGAGCTGCTCGGTCCCGACTTCGGTGCAGGGCGCACCGATCGATTCGGTGCAAGGATCCGGTTCGTAACACCGCTCATCGAAACAGAAGGAACTCTCGGCGCCGCAACGACATTCTCCGCCGCAGCCATCTGCGCCACACGAATTCTCGAGACAGATGGGTTCGCAAGCGTCCACCTCCGCATCGCCCGGATCGGCGTCGAGATCGCTGGCGTCCATGCCGGCGTCAGGCGCGTCGACGGGGACACACATATTCGCCGCGGGGGAACAGTAGCCATCGTCACAGACGCTCTCGAAAATGCAGGTCCCGCCGACGCAATCGGGCCTCTCGCAGGAGGCGCCAGCGTCGCACTCGGCCGGCGAAACGCACGCCGCCGCGGCGCATTCCGGATCTTGGCTTTGAAGGCATGCGGGATCGACACACTCGCCGTTGAAGCAAACGCTCGATTCGTCACAGCTGACCTCAAGGCAGACGCGCGAAAGGGTAATCGTCGAAACCAGATCCGCAGCGACGCGAATACGTAGCGCGCGACCGATCACCTCGTCCCCGTCAAGCGAGAGCCGCGCATACCCATCGTAGGTGCCTTCCGGAACCGCATCGAATCGCGCGACCCGGATCGGCTCGAGCCATTGTTGGTTCCCACTCGCTGCGAGTCGCTGCTCTCCAAGGCCATCGATCGAAATCGACGCCTCATCGAAGTCCACTTCGGCGATCAAATCAGAGCGAATATCGAGACGTACCGTGAGCCCATCATCGGTACACGCCGCCAAAAAGAAGATTGCGAGCAGGAGAACTCTACGCACTCCCTGAGGGTATCGAAATTCGCGATTCGTGACAGCCCTGGGTACCCAACGGGCTGGTGAAAATGTCCGAAACCTCCAGACGTCGGCGCTTTAGACGAACCAGCAAACGAATCGGATAGGCGATCGATACCCAAAGAAAAAAGCCCCGGCAAAAACCGGGGCCTTTTCAAAGAGCAGCGAACTACTGAACGCGGAACGGGAAGTTCACGTTGAAGGTGCTGCGGGAGAACGGCGGAACGCGGGCGGCGCGAACGGCGCGGGAGACGCACGACTGAATCGCCGGGGAAACGCCGGAGACACGGACGCTTCGGACGCGACCGCTGTTCGCGAACACAATCGCGGAGTTGGCGACACCCGAGGTGCCGTTTCCGCAACGAGCGGCGCGAGGCGAGACGCCCTGAAGAGCACGGCGAACGGAGTCGCGCGAAGGCTGGTCCGGGAGATTGCTCGCTGCCATCATCGCGGTGGCCATCATCGATCCGCCGCCGCCGCCAATCGCACTATCGAGAAGGTCATCGAGGCTACCGGAGCGCATCGGCGAAGACATCGGCGCGGAGGTCGGTGCCGGAGCTGCGGCCGCCGCGGGAGCATCCCCCCCGCCAGAGCTTCCGCCACGACGACGTCGACGACGCATCACGGAGTCGCCGGACTGACCAGGCGCTTCTTCTTCCGCGGCCGCTTCTTCACCCGCAGGTTCCGCCGGGGCGGCTGCCGCAGGCGCTGCGGCAGCTGGCGTCGCGGGCGCCGCAGCCTCAATCGCCGGTGCCGGAACCGCAGGGGCTGCGCCCGCCGCGGCGGCCGGGGCCGCAGCATTCGTATTTGCGGCGACAACCGGTGCCGGATCATCCTTCATGAGCACGAAGATCAGAACACCGAGGAGCGCGATCACCATGACCGCCGCAGCGATCAACCCGATGAGCATTCCCTTGCTCTTTTCTTCCGGCTCGGCCGCAACGGGTGCGAGCACGGGCGCGCCGAGGCCGCCACCACCCAGACCGGCGGGGGCACCACCGATCGAAAGAAGGTCATCGTTCGGCCCCGCGTTCGAAGTCCCTGCCGCAGCCGGTCCGGAAGTCGTGCCCGTTGCGCTGGCAAGCGCACGAATATCGATGAGTCCAGAGCCCTCACCTGTCGCGTGACCGGCGGGAGCAGAAGATGTTGCGGGTGCTCCAGCGTCATTTCCGCCTGTCGCCAACGCCTGCAAGTTCGAGAGTGAGAAAAGAACGGAGTTTTCGTTCCGAGCTCCGGTCATGGCCTGCGCCTCGGAAACGCGCGGACTCGGCTGGCTCGCGACGACATCCTCTTCGCCGTAGCCACCTCCACCTTCCGCGAAGAGGTCGGCTCCCCCGCCGCCACCGCCGCCGAACGGATCCGCCCCACCGGCAGACGCGAAGGGATCCGCGGCCGCACCCGCGTCCCCACCGAAGGGGTCCGCCGCAGCAGCGCCGCCAAAGGGATCGGCCGCAGCCGCAGCTGCCGCAACGGGAGCGGCTTCCTGGGCTCCGGGTGCAGGCTCACCGGTAATCGCTGCGACGAGATCGGGCAGGTCCCGCGCCGGCTTCCATCCATCGAAACCTTCACGCCAAACGTAGGCTTCCCAGTCGATCGTCCCTTCGGTCAGCATCTGACCGAGCTGCGCCGGTGAGAAGGGGCCTTGCTGATCACCGTTTACGACGACGTGCCAAACGGCTTCCCCGCCGTAGTCAAATGCGGCCTGTCCCTGCTCTTGGACAGCTTGGCCATCGACCTGGTCCCCTCGAACCTTGATGACATTCGAGCACTTCTTACAACGGATTTTGAAAACCTTGCCGGCGACTTTTTCGTCGGCAATCGAGTATTTGGCTGCGCAGTTATCGCAAACGATTTTCATCTAATTCTTGCCTCAGTTGCGCTCCGGAGTGGGAGCTTAAGAAGGGGGGGACGAGCCTTGGTTGGGGAGCGTCCCGACGTATACCCCGAAAGCGCGCCCCGATAATAGGCTTTCGCGACGCTCGCGATCAAGGATGAGTGTGTTGGGTTGTGGATTGGAACCCCGACCGGCCCCCTACTTGGGTCGAATCCCGAAAAAAGATCATTTTTCGAAAAGGTCCGAAAACCACGGAAAAATAGGTTAGGCGTCGACGAGGGTCGCCCCGTCCTCACCGCAGAACTTTCGACCCGCGGGATATTCTTTTCCACAGGTCGGGCACTTCAGCGCCTTCGCGGAATCCGCCTTTTGCTGGCTTTGGTAAGTCGAATAGGGGATCAACTGCGCGCCATCGTTGCGGCAGGTCGCCTCCTGCGCGCCATAGCCCTGACGGCAGACGGGACAAATCAAGCCTCCGGAGCCCACCTCGCTCAGAGGGCGCAGCTCATCGTCATCGAAACTGCAGCGGGTCTCTCCATCGTGGTAACGGCGCCCGCACGTAAAGCAGATCTTCTCTGGATGCCGAGGCGCTGGAGCAACAACATCCGGCGCCTTCTTTTTTCGCGTGACGACAAAGATCAGGCCGACGACGGATACGCCAATCAGCGCCCACGCCCACCACGGGATCCCTCCAGCGCCTGACGCGCGCGCGGACACCCCTTGAGATTCTGAGGTCTCCAGCTCCCCCGCCTCACGCGCTTCCCGTTCACGCTGAAGCTGCGCGGTGAGATCGCTCATATCTTCGGACTGAACGACGACCTCCACGCTCCGCCGGAAGTTCTGATGCGTTGCCGTAATGCGGAACGCTCCCCGTGCCTCGGCGAGCGAGGCCGCCGCGGTAAAGCAGCGACCATTCAAACTCCCGCCACGTCCCTCGGGTGCGCTCAGTGAATAGTCGATCGCCGCGCCACGAACGGTGCACCCCGCCGCATCGACAACGCGCGCACGTGCGCATGCTCGCTCACCCGGAGCGATTGCCGAACGATCGAGCGAAACCCGAATCCCGGCCGCCGGTCCCGCTGTACACGTTGGTTCCGGTTCCGGCTCAGGCTCCGGTTCAGGCTCCGGCGCCGCGGTCACGCGCGTGAACGTTCGCGAGGCCGTGCGCGTTGCCTGACAGTGCGAGGTGTTTAGGCGCCAATCCCACTCAGTCGATTCGCGATACGTGATCTGGTCGCCACTCGCACGAATTGTGTAGGTGCCCGTCTCCGGATGAGCGTCCCCACTCGGGGTGCCGCAGCGGATGGTCCAAGTTGACCCGGACGCGCGTGCTCCGAGGCGGCGAATCGCGGGATAGTCGCTCCAGCATCGATCGGTCCGGCCGCGCACCGCACCGGAGAAGGTGAGGTGGTCTCCCGACTGCGAGATATTGACACGACCGCCAGGTTCGGACTGTGTCGATGGCAAGCGTGGGCAGTCGGGCCCCCAATCCCCGCCCCGGCGGTTCTGGATGCGAAGAGGTCCGGCAGTCCACTCCCCATCCCACTGGGCGTGACCGGAGTTCGCCGAGCCGAGTAGCAAGAGACCAACGAGCAACGGACGTAAATATGAAAGTCGGGCGGGAGTCATCAAGGTTTGGTGATCCTGTCAGATGGTGGCGTTTGGGGCGAGAAATGTTCACTCCGAACCCCCATTCCCCTGTTCCGAGAGAGCCTTCTCCCCCCAATTCGTGCTACGAATGCGCCGTGCGAAACCTCTCGACGCTTCTCCTCTCCCTTGCGATGGTCTCTACCTCCGCGGCCGCGCCTCTCTTCGCGGCCCGCGCCCAGGATGTGCCGCCTGCGGAACCCGCGACTTCGGAGACCACGCCGCCGGAGACAGGGACTTCGGAAGAGGTCGCCGATGAAGGCGAGCCGGAAGGCCCCGCAATGAGCGCCGCCGATTTGGTTCTTTTGGCCGAGCGTCAGGCGAGCCCGGCGGACGCACTCACCTATCTCGATGAAGCGGTTGAACTCGACTCGAGCGACGAAAACCGGGCCCGCCGCGGCCTGGTGCGTTTCGAAGCTGCGGATCCCATCGGTGCGCAACTCGATCTTCTCTCCGTCCGTGGGAGCGAGGACCCGTACGTGGTTGAGCATCAAGCGGAGATCGACGCCGCGCTCGAACAGAGCGCCGTTGAGGTCTACCAGTTGCGGGTTCGAACCGAGCCCGAACGAGTGACCCTATTCTGCACCCTTGAGGCCGATAGCAGCCCATGCCCAGCCGTTGCCGACCTCGTCATCCTGCCCGCGGGCTCCCATCGGCTGATTTACGACGGCGAAGGTTACGAACCTGCCTTCCTGGAAGTCGAAGCGAGCGCAGGCGGAACCGGAGAAGCCACGTTGAGAATCTCGGTGGTTCAACCCGAACCTGAACCTGAGCCCGAGCCCGAGCCGGTGGCTCCGCCGACGGAGGTCGCACCGCCGGAGCCGGAGACGTACCGCAACACTCTCGCAGGCGCGCTTCTTCTCGGAGGCGCCGCCGTTCTCATCGGCGGAGGTGTGGCGGCACATTCGATCAGCGAAAGCGCTGCCGCCGAATGGAACGACGACGCGTGCCTCTCCGGAAACCAAACGCGTGAAGCCAACTGCGGAGAGGTTCGAATGCGGGCGGAGAACGCGCGTTTAAGCGCCGGCATTCTCTACGGCGCCGGGTTAGCGCTCGCCGTCGGAGGTCTCTTTGCGCTCCTACCGAAAGAGCGGGAGAGCAACGAAACGGCATCGATCCGCTGCGCGCCGGGCCTTCTCTCCCTGCAATGCACCGGGCAGTTCTAGGGGCGGGGAAACCGTTCAGAACTTTCGCCGTCGTTCCCGAATCGAAATCGGCCCTTCTTTCACCAGCCCGCTAGATGTTCATGAAGATTCATCACCTACTCCTCGCGCTCGCCTTCGGCTGCACCAATCTCGCCCCAGGCAGCGATATCATTCCACCCGATACAGGAATGCCCGACGCCGCAAGCGACGACGCCGACACCGCGGAGGACGCGGATGTCAGTGACGCGGACGCAGACGATGGCGGCATGGATGCAGCTTCCGAGGACGCAGGCGCAGATGATGGTGGCGCGGACGCCGCCCTCGAAGACGCAAGTGTAGAGGACAGTGCGACGGACGGCGGCGATTTGGACGCGAGCGCGGATGCAGGCGATGCGGCCGTGGACGCGAGCGACGCCGCGACGGATTCGGAATAACTTGGCGCCCGGCGTTCGATGAGCGAGCCAGAAGAGAGAGCCGCCTCCGAAGGAGACGCGGCGGAAATCGCTGAAACGCAAAGCCAGCCCCCCGAGAGCGGGACCGCTCCAAGCGAGACAGATAACGATGCGCTCGAGAAAAAGGCGGTCCGCGGCGGAATCATCGAGATGGCTGGGTACGTGCTCAGCCAAGCGCTTCGACTCGGCGGCAATATCCTCCTGACGCGGCTGCTGATGCCGGAGGCGTTCGGCCGAATGCAGATGGTCCTCGCGATCAACATCGGCCTGACGTTGCTCTCGGATGTCGGCATCGAGCAATCGGTCATTCAGAACGAAAAGGGCGACGAAGAGACCTTCCTCAACACCGCTTGGACGATGCAGTTTATTCGCGGCATCGGCCTCTATGTCGCTTCGCTCGCGCTAACCTATCCCTACGCGATGTGGCAGGGGGATGATGCGCTGCTAACCCTGCTCCCGGTCTCCGCTCTTGCCGTCCTCTTTGCCGGCATCTCGAGCACCTCCGAGTTCACCCTCCGCCGGCGCGTCAATATTAAGACCTTACTTGCGCTCGATCTTGGCTCGCAGCTCGTCGGCCTGGTCACGATGATCAGCTTGGCGTGGACGGTTCTACCGTCGGTTTGGGCACTGGTCGTTGGAACGATTGCCAACGAATGCGTTCGTTCGATCGCAACCCATACGCTGATCGATGTTGGGTACCGAAACCGCATCTGCTGGGATCCCAAAGCGCGCGACGCGATCTTTTCGTTCGGAAAATGGATTTTCGGATCGAGCGCGGTCTTTTTCCTGGCCGGCTATGGCGACCGATTGCTTCTTGGCCACTTCGTGGGCGCCGGGGTGCTCGGTGTCTATGGCATCGCGCTCATGCTCTCCGAAGCCGCGCTCACCGCGGTGGGCAAAGTGGTACACGGCGTGCTCTTCCCGGTCTTTGCGCAGGTCCAGAAACAGGGCCCAGCTGCGCTTTCCAAGATGTACTACGCGACACGCGCAAAGTTCGACATCGTCTCGATGGGCGGACTCGGCCTATTGATGACGCTGGGGCCCTTCTTCGTCGACCTGCTCTGGGACGAGCGCTATCACGACGCCAAATGGATGCTCTCCATTCTCGCCGTTCGTGGGGCCGCACGCGCAATCTTTGGTCCTGCGGACAGCGCACTCATGAGCATGGGGATGGTTCGGTTCGGCTTCGCCAACAACCTCGCTCGCACGATCTTCGTTTTCGCAGGTATCCCCATTGGACATCATCTGGCAGGAATGGCGGGCGTGGTCTGGGCGATGGTCATCGCCGAGCTCCCGGGTGTGCTCATCCTCTGGGGGCCTCTTCAGAAGAAGGGCGTCCTCAAGCTTCGTGGAGAGGTGCTCTCGTGGCTCTATTTCGGGGTCGGTGCCGGCGTTGGCTGGGTCGTCAACGCGCTTATCGAGATGGTCCTCGAATAAGAATTTTTCGCACATTCTCTTGTTCCCCGACGCGTCTGTGCGCTCTTTTTCGGGGGATCCCGTAGGCGTCTGAATCGACCTCATTTTCCTGACGCGCCGCGTCGTTGACGCGCCGGCCAAGTAGTGAGAAGAACCCCGCATGTCGGAAGTCGACACTACAAACGTGGCCGAGGAAAAAACCCCGGTCATTGAACCAACCAGCGAGTTGCCCCCCACATCGACGGAGGTGTCTGTGAGCAACGATGAGAAGTACGAATTCTTCAAGGTCATCCAGGACTACCTCGATCAGGCGGCAAAGGTTGTCGACCTCCCCGAGCATGTCCGCGATATGTTGGCCCAGCCCAAGAACGAGATAATCGTTCATTTCCCGGTCGCGATGGACAACGGGAAGATGAAGATGTTTAAGGGCTATCGCATCCAGCACAACAACTTGCTGGGGCCCTACAAAGGTGGTCTTCGTTTCCACCGCACTGCGTCTCTCGACGACTTCAAAGCGCTCGCCACGATGATGACGTGGAAGTGCGCGTTGATGCAGATCCCCTTCGGCGGCGCCAAGGGCGGAGTCAAAGTCGACGTCTCGAAGCTTTCGGATGCAGAGCTGATGCGGATTACCCGGCGCTTCACCCACGCGCTTGGGAACAATATCGGTCCGGAATACGACATTCCCGCGCCCGATGTCGGCACGAACGCGCAGATCATGGTGTGGATCATGGACACCTTCATGAACCAAGTGGACCACACGCAGAAGAACGCGCAGCGTGGCGTCGTCACCGGCAAGTCGCTTACCTGCGGTGGTAGCCAGGGACGCGAGAAGGCGACCGCTCAGGGCGTGGTCCATTGCATCACCGAATGGGCGAAAGACAACCGCTTCGACCTTGAAGGCAAGACCGCGATCATCCAGGGCTTCGGCAATGTCGGCTCGTTCACCGCGTTGCTGTTGAGCCGCCTCGGTGTCTCGACCATCGCGACCGGTGACCACACAGGCTATATGCGCACCAGCGAAGGCTTTAACGCGCACAAGCTCGCTGACCACGTGAAGAAAAACGGCTCGATCAAGGGGTATGTCGGAGGCGAGAGTATCTCCCGCGAAGAGTTCTTCTCGACCAAAGCCGACATCTTCATCCCGGCGGCGATCGAAAACCAGATCGGCGAAGTCGAGGCGCAACTTCTCGATGTGGCTCTCATCGCCGAAGGCGCCAACGGCCCCTGTAACCCGGCCGGTGAGCGCATTCTTGCTGAGCGCGGAATCCCGGTGATTCCAGACGTCCTGGCGAACTCGGGCGGCGTGACGGTCAGCTATTACGAGTGGGTCCAGAACCTCCGCAGTGAGAACTGGCCCCTCGAGAAGGTCGACGCTCGGCTTGAGACCAAGATGAAGGACGCCTACCGACGCGTTTCCTTCTTCGCCCAAGAGCACGGCGTCTCGCTTCGTATCGCGGCCTACGGCCTCGCGCTTGAGGCGCTAAAGACAGCATACGCGGAGCGCGGGATCTTCCCGTAAACCCGAAGCGATCAAAACGGCGCCCTTCGCGGATGCGAGGGGCGTTTTTTGTTTGGGCGGAAAATCTTGATCCGCCGAACGCCGACCTTCTACTGTGCGTGGATGAACCGGATTCTCCCCCTGCTTTTCGCGTCACTCTTGTTTTGCTTCGGCTGCGGTGACGACGACTCCAGCGGCGCCGACACTGGCACTGCCAGCGACACGGGCGTGGGCGCGACCTGTGATCCCGCCTGTGAAACCGGGTTCACCTGCGCTGGCTCCACCTGTCAGTGCGACAACCTCTCGGACATGATCTGCCCGATGGCGTGCCCCTCCGATCCGGATTGCGCAGTCACGCCGGATACCCTCTGCAGTGACACCTGCGACACGTCAAACGATGGGGAATGCGACGACGGGGGCCCAGATTCTGAGTTCGACCTCTGTGAGTTTGGTTCGGATTGCACGGATTGCGGCCCTCGTCCCGGCAACGCGTGCGTGCCGAGTTGCAGTGGTCGCAGCTGCGGAGACGATGGCTGCGGAGGAACTTGTGGTGATTGCGGGGTCGGAATGCGCTGCACAAGTGATGGAATCTGCGCTGACGTCAGCTGTACCCCAAGTTGCGGCGCCGCTGTCTGTGGAGACGACGGGTGCGGAGGAAGCTGCGGCTCGTGCCCGGCAGGACAAGCGTGCAACGCGAGCGGCATGTGCACCGGCGGAACGTGTACCCCAAGCTGCCCCGCTGGCTCCTGTGGAAGCGACGGCTGTGGCGGAACCTGCGAATGCGCAGGTGGACAGCGATGTGACTTCGGAAGCTGCGTCGATACGGTCGATGTCGGTTCGTCCTGCTCCGAATGCGACGATATCTTCGACGCGGTCGGAAACTGTTTTCAGACCGGACGAGCAGTCGTCAGCACCTGCGGCGGCACAAGCTCCGGCGACCCCCGGGATATCCCCTACTGCCGCCGCGGCCCTGGCGATTCCCGCGGGTACTGCACCATCAGCTGCAGCTCCGGCTCTTGCCCAAGTGGCTATACCTGTCAGGACACCGGTGCCGGAATCCGCGGCTGCTTGAGATAGTCGTCCGACGGGGCGCTTACACTCGCTGTCTTGGCGTAACACTCGAGTGCGGGAATCACATCGATCGAAGGGACGATCTTTCGTCAGAGGCGCCGAGGCGAGCTTCGGAGGACGACATGGCGAGTACATCGAAGGAAGAGCGAAGGTCGGATCGGCGTTCCTGGCGGAAGAGGACCCTTCTAACGATGTGAACCACGCACTAGCCAGCGCGCCCAACTCGCGTATGCTCGCGAAGACGTGTCTAAAAAAGTCAAAAGCGAGGACCCCGCGGACTCTTCCGTCGACGCGCCCATCCCTTCGAAGAGC
>JAHDCI010000159.1 GCA_020629955.1 Myxococcota bacterium
GCCTCTGGGGCTCTCGATCGCAACTATCCCGCGACGGGTTGTGGACAAGTCCTAGTCCGTCAGTGGTAGCCGTTCGCGGAGCGCCGCGAGTCCGTCGCTGATTCCGCCTCGCTCGCCCAGTTGGCGCACCGCTGTTCTCTCGAACTCCGGCGTGTGCTCTTTCAAAACGAGGTGCACATGCGCGCCCAGTTGCGCGGGAAGTGCCAGATCGAGCTCGTAAATATCGCCGACGACGATGGTGCGGTCCGGGGTCGCGCCGGTCTTCTCCCAAAGCTCGACGAGCTTCGAGTAGTAGAGGCCGCGGCGTAGAAGCACGGGGCGTCGAAGACCCTCAATCCGCTCTTCTTCGGCGATCTTTTCGAAAGGCGCATGCCCGGCGCCACCTTCTTCGGTCACGACGTACTTTTTCGCATCGCCATGAACCTGGAGTTGCTCACGACCTTCGGGCGCCAGCACATCGAGCTTGCGTTCAACATCTTCGGTCGCGCTATTTGTGACAACAAAGAGGTTCGCGGATGAACGAAGAAGCGACTCGACGATCGAACGCGCCTCCGGCCGAAAAACCGTGTCGGCCTTCGGGTAGTTCGAGAAGTATAGATCCTGAAGGATTGCAGCCCGTTTCTCGGAATCGGTGTGCAAACCAAGTTCATCCATCAACGCGGCGCAGATGACGGTCGCGCGAAGGTAAGGGTCTGCATTTCCTGGCGCAACGACGCGGCCATCGTACTTCCAGCCGAAATGCGCTGGGTCTGCGGCGACGCGGGCCGCAGCCCGATCCCAGGCGTCGTCGAACCCTTCGCCCACGATTTCGCGAGCGGCGGCTCGGTAGGCAGAAAAGAAGGGACCTGCTTCCTTCTCCACATCGGTGAAGGTACCGTCAAAGTCCAAGATTACGAGATCAAAGCGCACAGGCGGCTGGCCTTAATCCGAATCGGAGAAGATCTCAAGGCGCTTCACTTTTTCCGAGATCATCGATCCCCAAATACGCGGCGAGTCCCGTCGAAACGGGACTCATCGCCTTGGTCAAGAATCAGCCAAGTCCGCACGAGCGAAGCACTTCGCTATCGCCTTCGTTGTTGTCCTCGATGCACTCATTGTATTCCGAACCGCCTTCGCCATCCGAGTCGACGATCGCCCGAACGGTATAGGTGCCGAAGGTGAAGCCTTCGGCCGGAGTGAAGCGGAAAATGATTCGTTCCTCTTGCCCGGGAAGAAGAAAACGGGTGGTTCGCTGCACGCCGAGGAACACCTCTTCCGCGGCGTCATCCGCAAGCGCGTACGCGATCACCGGCACGCCCGCCGCGACACCAAGGGCCCCGCGGTTTCCGACCGTTACTGCGATATCCGCGAAACCGCCGCCGTCGCAGCTCTCTTCTTCCACCGAGACGATGAAAAGGTCAGGGGCATCAAAGAGTCCGCCCGGCTGAACATTCTGGCGGAAGTTGTTGAGCCGCGAGCTCATCCAGTTCGGCGGCTCCATGGCCGGTACCTGACCGTCTTCGGAGATATTCGTCACGTGATAGCTATGCTGATTCCACACGCGGCGGGTTCGCACCCAGTTGTTCTCGGAGTCTTCCCAGATTTCGATGCCGCCCAGTTCCGGCCCTCCACGATTGGGCTCTGGAACCACCACCTCACTCTTGCCATCGTTGTCGACATCGACCACGAGCGGCATCTCCATGCGGGTATTGCTGGAATGGCTCGGGTCATCGTAGAGCACTTCACCAGTGCGTCCGTCGAAGATCCGGAAGTTGCGCTCGTCGGCGTAGACCACTTCCGCATTTCCATCACCTTCGAAGTCGAAGACCGAGGAACCCGTCGCGCGGCTCGAGCAGTCGTTGTTCGGTGCGGTCCAGCGAACCCATTCGCGCTCGCAATCCGCAGGCAGCACACCTTCGTCATCCAGCACGCACTGGAGATCGATCACGACATAGAAGTCGGCACCCGCAGTCCCGATCTCCGGGAAACCATCTCCATCAAAGTCCGCGATCGTGGGCGGCCCTGATTCGTTTCGGGCGCAGTCGTCGACGGGAATTCGGATACGGTGTTTTTCCGTGCCGTCATGTTCGAGAATAAAGACCTCCCCACGGCGCACGATCACGACTTCACCGAAATCGTCTTCGTCGAAGTTGCCGACCGCGTTAAACCCATCACACGGGAGGCCGCCTTGGCAGGCGGACGCGGCCCCTTCGTACTCGTAGGTCCACTCGAGTGCACCATCCGGGCCGTTGTATACCGTGTTCCCGGCGATGACTTCGGTGACGCCGTCGAGGTCGATATCGGCTGCGGTCGAGTTTGGTCCGAGGAAAGCATTGTTTCCCACGCCAGCGCTCGCGCCGACCGTGACCTTTCCATCCCAAATCAGTTCGCCCGTGAGCCCGTCGAGCACCACGTTGCCGACCAGAACTTCTGGCCGACCGTCGCTGTTGAGATCGACAAGCGTCGGCTGTGCGCCAGCGAGCGTATGGGTACCGTTCGGATACTCCGTGTTTCGCCAGAGCACGCGCCACTCACTTCCATCGTCCTCAACGCGCTCCCAGGCGACCGTCCCCCGGCGCATCGTGGCGATGATCTCCGGGTTACGGTTTTCGGTTTCGCCGGCTGGATGCACGTTGCCAAGGGCGATGCCGGACGAGTTGTCGATATAAAGGGGGCGCTCGACGTCACCGTCCATGTACGTATCGAGCGTCGCGATGGTGTCCATCGTGCCGTCGTCGTTGCAGAGCCCCGAGATGACGCGGACGATCCCATTCGCCGTACAACAGCTCTGCGTAGCGTAGTTAAAGCTCACGAAGACAATATCAGGAGTGTCGAGTTCGTTGGTCTCTCCGTCGCCGTTGTCGTCGGTGAGGTTCATGACAGATGGGGTCTGCACAACGTCACCGTTACCGGGGTAGGGATCGCCCGGAGGCGGACGCCACTGACACGCAGTGCGGGGACTGAACTCTCCGACTGGCGGGCGGAACTCGCAAACCTCGACCGCAGAGCGAGGCAGGCAGCGCATGACGACCGGATCGCAGAGCTCGTCCACCTCACATTCTTCCGTCCGGGTGCACACACCACCAAGGGGGATGCATGAATCCGAGAGGCACACTTCTTCCGCGCCGCAGCAAATATTCGAGTCCGCACCACAACGCTTCGACTCGTCCTCGCAGTCGGCGACGCAGGCGTTGTCTTCGCAGACCAGACCTTCATCGCAACACATGCCCGCACATCGCGTCGCCTCTCCACAGTCCACGATGCAGCGGTTTTCCTCGCAGATCTCATCCGCGGCGCAGCAGGTGTTGGTCACTCCGCATGCGGGACGTTCGTCTTCGCACACCACAGAGCTGTCGTTTTGCGCAGCGTCCCCAGCGTCCATGGTGCCGCCGTCCGAGCCCGGAACACACATTCCATCGACGCATCGGCCGCGAACAGAGAGACAATCGACATTCGTCGTACAGCTTCCCGGTGGGGGCGAATCATCATCGCCGCAATCGCAAGCACCGAGCACGAGGAATAGAACGAAGATACGAAACCGACTCATGCGCATAAGGATAGCGCGTGATATCTCCGTTCCATGAGAGATTTTTCGCGTAAGCCGAAAGAGCGACTTCGAATCTATGCCGACCGCGGCCTCATTCCGCGCATTCCGACGCTCTGGCAGCTCATCCTCGGCCAGCTCGAAATGGGACCTTATGTCACCCTCCCCGACGAAGGCGACGACGAGCGCTACGCCGGAACGCGGTTCGGTCACCCTTTGCTACGGTCACCGATCATCTTTGCGGAAATTGGCCTCGATCATCTCCGGGTGGGGCATGGATTGCATGCGAAACCCGAATCTCTCTACCGCCACTTAAACTTCGTCTACCACGAAGGAATGCCGGTGTATGACCTGCAGCTCGTGCAGACGATTCCGGGCGGACTCGGGGACCTGCGAACGTACATCGAAGATATCGAATTTGGCCGAACCGCGAAGGCGCGCTCACAGCAAAAGCGGATCGATTGGATCATTCCAAGCGCTTCCGAATACCGGCAGAACTTCCTCGGTCCCGACGGCTGGATTGCCCAATGCGAGCGTTTCCAATACCCCGAGCCGGAGGCTGTCGCGGGCTTTCTTCGTCCTGAATTTTTCTCGTTGATTCGCTTCGCAAACTATTGCGCAAACGCGTTCGAATCGAAGCCAAAGCTCAGCGAACTCCCCTTCTTTCCGTTGCGCGCGAGGGAACTCTTCACGCGCGCTACGCGGGGATACCGGCCGCCGCGAGAAGAAACGCCGGGGCTGGATCTCGCCTGATCTTCATGCGTGAAGCATGAAATAAACGACGACGCCGGTCACGGAGACATAGAGCCATACGGGCGCGAGAATTCGCGTCACCTTTCGGTGCGCTGCTCGGCGATCTTTCCAAGCGAAGTAGAAGGCGGAGAGCGCCATCGGAACCACCGGGATCGAGAGCAGAACGTGCGAGATGAGCACGAAAAAGTAGACCGAGCGCATCGGACCTTCGCCCTGATAGCGCGTATCGCCATGCACGTAATGGTACGCGAGGTATCCGACGAGGAAGAGCGCCGAGGCCGCAAAAGCGCCGACCATCAACCGTTTGTGCAGGCGCTCGTTTCGCTTTCGGATCGCGATCCAACCTGAAAGCAGCAAAGTCGCAGCGGTCGCGTTTAGACCTGCGTTGAGCGCCGGAACAAAATGAAGGTCAAGATCGCCCGACTCACCCTGCCGGAAAAGGAGCAGCCACGAGAGTAGGCTCAGCGCTGCGACCGAGACGATCGCATTGAAGATGAAGAAGTTGCGGTCTTCATTCGCGGTGGGGCTCAGAGCGCTCATGCCCTTGGATATGCTCCGCTCGCGCCGGTGCAGCAAGGAGCCCGCCTGCGCTTCATCACCGCGCGCGATCGGGAGGGCCGTTCCCTGCTACGATTTTTGATCGGCCGGCATCCATCCACCACCCCGCTGCCGCACGCGAAACTCTTCTCGGAGCTCGCTCCGAGCGTTTTCGGCAAGAAGCTCGCACGGATGAAACCAGTGGTCGGTTCTGATCTGCTTCGAGATTCGAGGTACTGCCCCTTCAAACTCTGGATTGGCAGGGCAGCGGTGATGCCAAAGCCCGTAGCGCTCCGGCATTTCCTCCAGAACCAAAATCTCTTTCACGCCCCCGTTGCAATTGGTCGCCAAAAGAATGTGATCACCTCCGAGACGCGCATCCGAAACAGCGACGAGGACATCATGATGAAACTCGCCCTGCTTCCAGTGCGCAAGAAGCTCGTATTGACCAAAGAGCGCCCGGATGGCTTCGAGCGCCTCTCCGAGAGTCAGTGCATCAAATAGATTTGCCATGATTTCAGCGTGCCACCGATTTCCGTGGCACCCAAATGCGTCTCAACGCCCAATAATGGCATTCACATTTACATACTGTTAATTCTTCACACCTCTTGAAAATTGTGACTTGAAGCCTGATTTTTTTCATGACGCGTTGCATCAACATGCGAGCTGTGTGAATCTGTAAAGCGATGAACCGCGACCGCCCCTGGATCATGCGCACCTACGCCGGCCATAGCACGGCCGCCGCCTCAAATGCGCTCTATCGCCGCAACTTGAAGAAGGGACAGACCGGGCTCTCCGTGGCATTCGATCTTCCGACGCAAACCGGATACGACGCGGACGACCAACTCTCGCGCGGAGAGGTTGGAAAGGTGGGTGTTCCGATTTCGCATCTTGGCGATATGCGTGCGTTGATGAATGGAATCCCCGTCGGCGAAATGAACACGTCGATGACGATCAACGCGACCGCACCTTGGCTGCTCGCGCTCTATCTTGGTCTTGCGGAAGAACGCGGGATTCCCTTCGAAAACCTCCGCGGAACGACCCAAAACGACCTCGTGAAGGAGTACCTCTCGCGGGGAACCTACGTGCTGCCGCCCTCCCCGTCGCTTCGGCTCACCACCGATCTCATCGCGTATGCGGTCGAGCATGTCCCGAAGTGGAACCCGATCAATATCTGCAGCTACCACCTTCAAGAAGCCGGAGCGACTCCGGTCCAAGAGCTTTCGTACGCACTCGCAGCGGCGATCTCTGTTCTCGATAAGACCCGCGAGAAAGTTCCGGCCGAAGCCTTCCCAAAGGTCGTCGGCCGCATCTCGTTTTTCGTCAACGCCGGCATTCGCTTCGTCGAAGAGGTCTGCAAAATGCGGGCATTCGTGGAGTTATGGGATCGCATCACGAAGGAGCGATACGGCGTCGAAGATCCGAAACTCCGCCGCTTCCGCTACGGCATCCAGGTCAACTCGCTCGGACTGACCGAACAGCAACCGGAAAACAACATTCTCCGCATCGTCATCGAGATGCTCGGCGTGACGTTGAGCAAAGACGCTCGGGCACGCGCCATTCAGCTCCCGGCGTGGAATGAAGCTCTGGGCCTCCCGCGCCCCTGGGACCAGCAGTGGTCGTTGCGGGCGCAGCAAATACTGGCTTTCGAAACCGACCTCCTCGAATACCCCGATCTGTTCACGGGGAGTGTCGTGATCGAGAAGAAGACCCGAGAGCTCGTTGAGGCGGCGAGCGCGGAAATCGACGCGATTCTTGAGCGTGGCGGCGCGATCGAGGCCATCGAATCGGGCTTTATCAAACGCAAGCTGGTCGAATCGAACGCGGCGCGGATGGGGCGGATCGAACGTGGTGAGCAAGTCGTTGTCGGCGTGAATCAATACACCGAAGGTGAACCCTCCCCCCTGGTCGGCGATCTCGACGGCGCCATTCTGACGGTCGACGATAAGGTCGAACTCGAACAGATCGCCTCGCTTCGAGAGTGGAGAAGCGCGCGCGATGCAGACGCTCACCGGAAGGCGCTCGACGCGCTCAAAGCCGCGGCCGCAAGCGACACGAATATCATGCCTGCGAGCATCGCAGCCGCTCGCGCTGGCGTCACAACCGGCGAATGGGGTGCGGCGATGCGAGAGGTCTTCGGAGAGTACCGCGCCCCGACCGGCGTCGCCGGAGGAATGCCGCAAGAACTCCAGACCGACGATGGAAAGACGGAATCCCTTCGACTTCGTCTCGACCGACTCACGAATTCCCGTGGCAGACGACCCAAGTTGCTGGTTGGCAAGCCTGGTCTCGACGGGCATAGCAATGGAGCCGAGCAAATCGCATTAAAGGCGCGGGACGTTGGCTTCGACGTCGTCTACGAGGGGATCCGGGTGAGCCCAGAGCAGATCGCGGGAGCGGCGCTCGAAGAGGGCGCGGATCTCATCGGCCTCTCCATTCTCAGCGGCTCCCACATGACCCTTGTACCGGACGTTCTCGCGCGTCTGAAAGAGACGGGCGTCGAGGTTCCCATCGTCGTCGGAGGCATCATCCCGGATAGCGACGCCGAAGAGCTCCGTGCGGCTGGAATCGCACGCGTATTCACTCCGAAAGATTTCTCGCTCGTCGAGATCATGACGGAGCTCGTAAATCTCCTTGAGACCGAAACGGAAACAAGCGGCGCATGATCGAAGAGCGCGAAGTATCGGAGTGGGCGAAGCAGATCTCTTCTGGAGACCGGCTCGCGATCGCTCGCGCACTTCGCCTCATCGAAGACACTCGTGCTGAAGCCGAAGAAGACGCGCGAGCACTCCTCGGCTCGCTTTATCCGCTCCCGTCCCCGGCGCACCGCATCGGCATCACGGGCCCACCAGGGGTCGGCAAAAGCACATTGATCGGCTCGCTCTCCCGAGCATTCGTTGCGCGCGGGTTCCGCGTTGGTGTGCTCGCGGTGGATCCGAGCAGCGTGCGATCCGGTGGCGCCCTCCTCGGTGACCGCGCGCGAATGAATCACACCCCTTCCGCGAGCAACAAGGACTGGAAACTCTTTGTCCGTTCGCTTCCAACTGCGGGTGCGAGCGGCGGGCTCTCGGGCGCCTCCTTCGGGGCGCTTCGGGTCCTTGGAGCCGCCTGCGATATTGTCCTCCTCGAGACCACCGGGGTCGGCCAAAACGAAATCGATATTCAGCACGCCGTCGACACCGTGACCCTTTTGATTCAACCCGGTAGCGGAGATTCACTCCAGTTCATCAAGGCCGGAGTCATGGAGATTCCCGATCTCCTCGTCGTCCACAAAGCGGATCTTGAGAGTGCCGAGAGGACCTTCAGCGATGCGAAGGCGGCGCTCTCTCTCAAAGCCTCAACACTCGGCGAGGAATCGCTCGTGACGCTTCAGGTCAGCGCTCGGACCGGAGAAGGCGTCGATGCCCTCATCGAAGCGCTCGTGCAACGTTTCAAGGGCCTCGATCTACGCTCTCGTCGCGAGAAAGCCGACTCTACGTGGGCGTTCGAACTTCTTCGCGGAGAGCTCGGCCGAGAAGCGATTCGCAAGCTCGGCGGCGAGCGCTCTGTACTCGATCGACTCACCGAAAAAGCCCGGCAAAGCGTCCCACCTCTCGAGATGGTCTGGGATCTTCGCAAGGAGCTTCAAGCATGAATCCGCGCAGCTCCTCCCCTTTCGATTGTCTCGAACCGCATCGCCCGGTTCGATCAGGAAGAACTTCCAACAACAAGGTTCACCATGACTTCTGAAATCTCATCCGTCCCAGTAGGCACTCTTCCCCCGCTCGGCGTCGTCCCCGAACGAATGCACGCGTACGTGATTCGGCCGGAACGCTTCGGAGAGCCGATGACCTCTTTCCAGGAAGAGCTCATGCCGATGTGGAAGATCGGACCGGACGAGGTCCTGATCAAAGTCATGGCTGCGGGCGTCAACTACAACGGTGTCTGGGCGGGTCTCGGCGAACCGGTCAATATCCTGAAAGCGCACGGTCTCGACCACCACATCGCAGGCTCCGATGCCTCCGGCATCGTCTGGAAAGTCGGTGCGGGCGTTCGCGATTGGAAAGTGGGCGACGAGGTGGTCGTCCACTGCAACCATCTGCTCGAACCGGGCGCCTCCGACAAGCAAACGATCTGGGGGTACGAGACTCCCGATGGTTCCTTTGCTCAGTTCTCTCGCGTGCAAGGTCAGCAGCTTCTGGCGAAGCCTCCCTCGCTCACGTGGGAAGACGCCGCAAGCTATGGGCTCACCTATTTCACCGCGCACCGAATGCTCATGGATCGCGCGGAGATTCAGCCCGGAGAGGACGTGCTGGTTTGGGGAGGGGCAGGTGGCCTCGGAGTCTTCGCAATCCAGCTCTGCAAAGCGGCCGGCGCCCGGGCCATCGCCGTCGTCTCGTCGGACGAAAAGGCGGAACTTGCGATGTCGCTTGGCGCGCACGGCGTCATCAACCGAAAAGACTTCCCGGATTTGCAATACCGCGAAGGGGAGACCCCCGAGCAGAAGAAGAAACGCTTCATCGCGATGAAAGCGTTCGGTAAGCGCATCTGGGACATCCTTGGTGAGCGCAAGAAGGTCGAGGTCGTTTTTGAGCACGTCGGCCGATCCACGTTCCCTGCGTCCGTTTGGCTCGCCGCCGACTACGGCCGTATCGTCATCTGCGGCGCCACGACCGGCTACAACCTCACGTTCGACGTGCGCCATCTCTGGATGAAGCAAAAGCGCATCATTGGCTCTCACTTCGCCGACGCGGATAGCTCCCGACGTGCAAATCGTCTGGTCTCCCAGGGTCTCGTAAAACCCGTCATGACGCAGTGCTTCACCTGGGATGAAATCCCGAAGGCACATCAGGACATGTACGAGAACAAAATCCACGGGACCGTGAGCTGCCTCGTTGGCGCCCCCCGTCGCGGGCTGAAGAATCTCGAGGAAACCCTCGCGGCGATGGAGAAGTAATGCAGCAGGTCTTGGAAGCGATTGAGCAACTCTACGAGCATGCTCTTCAGAAAATGACGCCGCGCTTCGCTCCCGAAGGAAAGCCGATCGGCCGAAAGCTGAACGAAGAGCAGCTGGCTGTGCACGGCCTTGCGTACCTGGCCACGGAGACCGCCGCCGCACGGGAGATCGTTCGCTGGGCGGAGCGAAACGGAGATGATCTCTCACGGGATATCGCCCAGGCCTACATTGGCGAACTCGTAAGAACGCTCCGTGGCGGGATCGATCTCGGCCCCTGTGAAACCGTCGACCTCGCCGAGCTAGGCATTGGTGCCGAGGAACTGACCAGCTCGATCCTCCAGCCTGCGGTGATTCAGAAAGCCAAAGGCTTTGCGTCTGCGGAAGCCTATATTTCGATCGCGCGGCGGGTCCGAGACGGGGCGAAACTCGATCTCGGATTTGACGCGTTTGAAGATGGCGATCTTCTGGAAGAGGTGCGCTCTCAGTTCGCAAAGTTCGTCAATCAAAAAGTCATCCCCATCGCGCAAGAGATTCATCGCGAGGACGTACTCATTCCGATGTCGATCCTTTCGCAAATGAGCGAACTCGGGGTCTTCGGGCTGACCATCCCGGAGGAGTTCGGCGGACTCGGCATGGGAAAGATCGCCATGTGCGTGGTGACCGAGGAGCTCAGCCGAGGCTATATTGGTGTCGGCTCCCTCGGCACGCGTGCGGAGATTGCGGCCGAGCTCATCCTGGGCGGGGGTACCGACGAGCAGAAGAAAGAGTGGTTACCCAAGATCGCCGCCGGGGAGATCCTGCCGACGGCCGTCTTTACCGAGCCGAATACAGGCTCCGATCTCGCCCATCTCGGTACCCGCGCCGAAAAGCAGGATGACGGTACGTACCGAGTATTCGGTCAAAAGACGTGGATTACGCACGCGGTTCGAGCCGACCTGATGACCCTCCTCGCCCGAACCAACCCGGACGAAAAGGGATACCGCGGACTCAGCATGTTCCTCGCTCCGAAAACCCGGAAGGGAGAGGAAGGGCAGCCGGAGTTCGTCGATCCGGGACTCGACGGTACCGAGATCAAGGTGCTCGGGTATCGCGGAATGAAGGAGTACGAGCTTTCCTTTGATGACTTCCATCTGCCGGCGGGTTCGCTTCTCGGCGGGGAAGAAGGGGCGGGATTTAAGCAGCTCATGAGGACGTTCGAGAGTGCTCGAATCCAGACGGCCGCGCGCGGAGTCGGGATGGCCCAGGCTGCACTGGATGACGCCCTGCTCTACTCGCAAGAGCGCATTCAGTTCGGGAAACCGATCTTCGAGTTCCCGCGAGTCGCTCGAAAGATCGGACGAATGATCGTGCGCACGATGGCCGCTCGTCAGCTCACGTATTTCTCCGCGCTCCGAAAGGACTCCGACGAGCGCTGTGACCTGGAAGCGGGCATGGCGAAACTCCTCGCAACCCGCGCAGCGTGGGAATCCGCCGACGCGAACGTCCAGGTTCATGGCGGCAACGGGTACGCCGAGGAATACACGGCCAGTCGGCTCCTGGTCGATGCACGGGTGCTCTCCATCTTCGAAGGAGCCAACGAGATTCAGGCGCACGTCGTCGCTCGTCGTCTCCTCGGCGGCTGAACGACCGCGTTCTCGCAGGCTGGTGAAAAAGGCCCGTCATTAACTCGTTGGTTTTTGGCGTGCGCAGATGCGTCCGATGATTGGACTTACATACGTGGCAAGAATTTGGATGGCGTTTGAGTGGGTGGAAATACCGCGAAGCGGTTTCGGACATTTTCACCAGCCT
>JAHDCI010000160.1 GCA_020629955.1 Myxococcota bacterium
TTTGTGAAAGCCCCCTTCATTAAATAAGCCCAGTAAACCCGTCGATATTCGGAACCGAGATGTACACGTCGCGTTCGTCGAGGCGGGCGACGCCGTTTCCGAGGACGACAATCGTTGCGCGGAAGATCTGCGGGAGGTCCGCCGCGGGCCGGACGTCGTTGTAGAAGTCGACGTTAAACTCGACCTGGGTTCCTGGGATAACCTGGTAGAAGGTGGTGTCGTCGAACGTATCGTAACCCTCGCCGGCGACGCCTTCGGCGCTGTAGCCTTCGACGGGGGTGATCGCCTTGATGAAGAGCGTCGCGTCAAACTCGTCGGGGTTGCCGGGGACATTCTCGGTCGTTGTCGAGACATCTTGTGGGGTGCCGCCGACGAGGCTCGCGACCGCGTCGACAACTGCGGCGCCAAGGCCAGAACCATCCGCGCTGATATCGAAAACGAGCGGCGTGCCCGAGTCAGAAACCGTTCCGGTGTCGGTGGCGAGGCGCTCGTAATCGCTTCGCGAGGTCGCGTTGCCGGAGTTGATGCTGATGACGCGGGCACCGATCGCGTTGAGCGCCATCACGGTCTCATCGTAGCTAGGCGCGTCGAACGAATAGGTATCGCCGCGAGGCCCGTTGTGGAAGATATTGTCGCCGAACATGAGAATGATCGGGAGGGCGCCGGGCCGGAAGCAGGGATAGCCCACTGGGGTGCCCGTGTCGTCCGGCGCCATCGGGCAAGTCTGTCCCGGAATCGAACCGCCGGGCCACGAAAGCCCCATTCCCGTCGCGGTCGCGAAGAGCGCGGGGATGTAGCTCTCCGGACTGTCGTTGCCCGAGTGGCACGGCAAGCCCTGAACCGCTTCGAGGATATCGTCCGTGCCATTCGGGGCGCCGGTGAACATCCCGATATCGTTTGCTCCACCGGAGGGACAGGTGGAGGGACCCGCCGGCAGGCTCCATGCGCCGATATCCTCGCGCGCGGGGCCAACGTTTCGAAGGTTGTAGTAGGCGAGGTCCCGACCGCTGCCGAAACCCGAATAGCTATAGTCGTCGAAGCCGCCGGCGCCGAAGTGAACATTTTCAATCGCGGCTTCAATGCCCGGGATGATCGTATCCTGCAGACCGCGAATGAGATTGGTCCGCTCGCCCTGCATCGAACCCGTCATGTCCGCCAGAAAGTAAACGTCCGCGAGGTTGATATTCGTGCCAAAGCGCAGCGTCCGTTGCGGGCGGTCGCCCTCGTAGGGAAGAACAACGAAGAAGTCTTCTGGGTCGACGGTACTCGCCGGGTCATTCGGGTCGGTCTCGGTCGCCTCGACTTCGGCGAAGTCACTGATGCCGTCGCCGTCGGAATCTGCATTCGTTGGATCGGTGCCTTCTTCGAGCTCGCGCGCATCGCTCAAGCCGTCATTGTCCGAATCGGTATCCTGGAAATCAGGTGTTCCGTCGCCGTCGGAATCTGGCGGTACACAGGGATCGCTGCCCGCTTCTTCGCTCGAGGGGATGCCGTCGAAATCGTGGTCGTCGCGGGAGAGGTCACCTTCCCATGCGTCGTCGATTCCGTTTCCGTTCGTATCTTCTCCCTGACAGCCGCCAGGGGGTTCATACACGCCGCCGCCGCCGCCGCCGCCACCCCCGCCGCCGCCCTCCCCAGGACGGACCGGGCTTGCCGTGGCAGCGCAACCGCCAAGCACGAGCGCGAGTACGGAGATGAGAAAGGTTTGGCGGAAGGAGAAAAGGCTACGCGTCATAGTTTGTCCTAAGCACGCGCGGAGCACACACCCTCCCGCGATCGGTGAAAGGATACCAGGTGAACGAGCCTCGCGCCACGCTCACCAAGATGTCCAAGCAGGCTCGATGAATCCGATTGTCGAAGCTACTGAGCGTTGTCTGCCGCGAACTCTCGTCCAGGATCCGGCGCGCTCGGGTCAAAACCGGCATCTTGCATTTGGCCTGCGACGCCAAGGAGATAGTCGTAGCACTCCGCGTGACGTTTGGCGGCCGTCCAATCTCGCCCCCAAACGTAAATTCCGTGCCGCCGTACGAGAACGGCTTGGGTTCGGGGGTACGCCTGAATCGCATCCCGAAGAGAATCCGCGAGGTCGTGTTCATGGGCGGTGTTTTCAATGATCGGGATGACCAGCGGATCGTCGTAGCCATGCCCCTCGATGCCCTTGATCATCTCGAGGTGTCGAATCTCGACGCGTTCCTGAAAACGGAGCGTCGCCATGACCGCATTCGCCGAATGGCTGTGCATCACGGCGCCGGCATCGCGAAGCTCAAACGCGGCCAAAAAGAGAGGGGTGCATGCGGAAATGCACGCATTTCCGGCCGGCTCTTGGAGAACATTGCCCTTCAGGTCACTGACGAAGAGGTCTTCCGGGGAGAGTCGCTCCTTTTGTACGCCGCTCGGGGCGATAAACGCGCGATCACCATCTCGTATGCTGATTCCTCCGCCGGTGCCGCTCACCCAACCTTGGCGATAGAAGAGGCGACAGAGTTCGCAAATGAGCTCACGGATTTCCTGATCGGTCACCAGCGCAGAATAGCTCGCCTTCGCCCGGCGGCGAGCCGATCACTTCCTTGCGCTTCACGTCGATCGCGCCATAGCCTGCCGTATGCTTTCTATCGGGCGATCTCCAATGCGCGGACTGACACGCGGTCTCTTCCTTCTCGTGACCGTGCTCGCGTTGGGTTGTGCCTATCCACGGCGGACGACCTCCCTTTCGCCGGCGCGCGCGAACGCCCGAGTTCAAGGCCCAGACGGTGTCTACCGAATTCGCCTGAGCGATGCCGTGATCCCTCCACGTAAGCGAACAGGACAGGCCTGGGATAGCGATAACGGCGCTCCGGATGTGCAGGTTCGGATCTACCGGGATGACGAGCTGATCTTTGAATCCTCGGTCGTCGACAACTCCCTACAGCCTGTTTGGGAGAACGAAATCTCGGAGAACCTCGATTTGAGCGGGAACCCGCCGCTTCGCTTTGAGCTTTGGGATTCGGATGGGGTGACGGCGGAGCCAATCGGCGTCTGGGAGAACAACGGAATGCCTCGTGGAGCGCTGCTCGACGCGGAAACTCGCATCCGTGTCGATGGTAACGCAGAGATTCATTTGGTGTTGGTGGCACCAAGCGCATCCGTTGGAACGGGCATTCGCGAGTACGAGGTTCGCTCCGACAAGCTCTTGATCACGGAACTGTTGCCGCATTCACCCGCAGGACGAGCGGGACTCGTGGAGGGAGATGCGGTAATCGCCATCGATGGCCAGAGCGTAGAATCCCTCGGCGCTGCGCGCGCGGCGAGCCTCCTTTCGATGGCAAGCCATGAGCGTTCGACGCTTCGTGTTCTACGGGCAAGCGGCACAGAAGAAGACGTGACTCTCGACAACCAATACGCGTTTCACACCCGGTAGCCGCAGTTGCTTCGCCAACTCGCGGCCCTACTCCTCCTCGGGCTCTTCGTATTCGTTTCGAATGCAGCGAAGGCCGATGGGCAATGGAATGCGCGGCTCGGCATTGGTTTCGGCGGGTCGCTGGGCGGTGCAGAACCCGATTTTCTCTACACCAACTCTCTCCGGGCGGAGGTGCTTTTCGGCGCCCCCGGGGACGAGCATATTCGCCTCGGTCCGGCGCTTGAGCTTCGGACCGCCGACTTTTGCTCCATCGAAGGAGCGGGCGGCGCCACGCTCTTGCTCCCTCTCTTTCGCGGCTTTCCGCTGACCGTGAGTGCGCTGGTCGGATACGCAGCTCGTCGCGACCGCGAGAGTGGAGCATTCGTGGCGGGAATCCTCACTTGGGGGTACCGCAGCTACGATTTTCACGACCCTTATCAGATGGGCTTTCAAATCTTTGTGAGTGCGCGAACAGACCTGCACGAAAACCCCGTCACGGAGATCACCGCGGGAATCGAACTCGACCTAGAGGCACTCTTTGTCCTCCCGGCGCGACTGATCATCAGCTTCTTCCGAGGTGGCTCGCCCGATGAGCCTGAAAGCGTAGAAGAATAAGCCACGGCGCATGATTTCTCGGAACACGCATGGCTTCGCAGACATGAGTTGCTACCATCGACACGTGAATCGCTTTCTTTGCCTCGCGTTATTGCTGACCGCTTGTGTTCCGGACCTTTCCCGTTTCGCCGAAGAGGATGATCCCCGGCGATCCGATGCATCGACAGATACCGGCAGCAGCGACGGCTCCTCCGAGGATGGCGCGCCCGAAGACACTGGCTCGAGCGATGGCGGGACCAACGGCACCTGTCCCGCCGCGACCGCGACATGCGAAGAAGGTTGTCCCGAACCCTGGCTCTTCATGCTGGCCGCGTCGAACTCCGGCTCCTCGGATTGCAATGGCGTGGTTGTTCGCGGCTCTGCCCGAGGCTCCTTCGCCAACGAGGTCTGCTCCTGCGGAACTGTGGATTCATTGGTCCCAAGCTCGCCGGAAAAGATGACGTTTCTTGCTCCCGATCGGCTGGTCATCGCCGGGGAGTCCGAAGTCATCGCGAGCCACCTCGATGGCTCCTTCGAATGGCGCTACGCACTCACCGCCGGGGAGCGCGTCTTCGAACTTGCGCCGCTAGCCTGGGGCGGGGAAGCGGAGCCCTCTCACGTGGCGATCGGCATCCGCAGCGAGGCCTCGGACCAGATCTCCCGAATCGAGCTGGTCAACGCATCGGGCGCGCTCGTGCAGACGTTTGGAACGGACGCATTTCCGGGCGGCGAAAATATGGGCGGGTTCGCGTATAATCCCCTCGATCCGAGCGCACTGCTGATCACTTCCACGGAGGGTGCAGAGCTGCGCACCGGCTTCTTAAACAGCGCCCCCACTGCTGGGGAAACACTCGCCGACCTGGAGGATAGTGGCTTTGTGCTGAGTGACGTCTCTGCATATCGGCGGTCGGGAAGCGGACTCCGAGGGGCCGTCATCATGGCGATGTTTACCGTGGATGGAGTGCCCGGCGCAGCGGCCGCGGATTTCGACTATTGGGACGATCATACCTTGCTGCCCTTGAGCCCCGGAGGTGTTGATGTGCTCTCTTGCGAAGGATGCATCCTCAACGCGGTCGCTCCGTTCCCACAGAACTCGGTTGTCTCTGGATTTGGTCTCTGCCAAGGCAGCATTCCGCGCGGGGTGCTTCTCTACGAGGGCGAGCGAAACTGCGAAGACCTCTCGATACACATCCCGCCTCCGCAGGGTTCCGTTCACTATATCGACGCGGTCATCGGTTCGCCCGATCCTTACATTACGGAAATCGAATAGCGCTCGGATTCTCGCGAGTCGCATGCGATCCATGATGTAATTGCCGAATGACTCGTCGCGTCGCGCCCGGACTCCGCCTCCAGCTTCTGCTGGTGCTGAGTGGTGCGTTCGCGCTCGCGTTCGGGCTGCTCGCATTTGCATCCACGAAACTTAGCGAGCAGACCCGAGCCCAAGCCCGCCGGGACGCGGCGACCGTCGCCGCACAGGTGCTTGCCGGACAGCTCGAGGGAAACCGAGCACTCGTGAATTTTGAGCAGCTCTCCGAGGCCGCATGCGAGGAAGAGATGGTTCGCGGCGTGGAGCTTGCGAGACCGGAAACCCCAACCTGGACCTATGGGGTCACGCATGCCGGCGAGTCCGTTCACGCGGATGTGGAGAACGCGCGGATCACACTGTGGCTCCGCCCCTTCTCCGAAGAACCAGAGGGCCCCTTCGGCGACCTCCTGCTCTTCTATATCCTGCTCACCGGCGCCGGAATCCTGCTTCTCTGCTATATCGCGCTGACGGTTTGGATCGTGCGGCCGATCGGGCAGGTCACTCAAGCCGCAGAACGTGTCGCGAAGGGACAACTCAGCGTGCAAGTGCCCGAAGCGGGCCCCGCCGAAGTCGCTCAACTCGCGGAGACATTTAATGGGATGTCCTCTCAGCTTCGTGCCGATCGAAGCGCGTTAGAACGCCGCGTGGAGCAGCTACGCGAGGCAAAGGAAGAGCTCGAAAGCGCGCAAGAACAGCTCCTCCGCTCGGAACGCCTCGCATCCGTCGGCCGCCTCGCTGCCGGCGTCGCACACGAGATCGGAAATCCTCTCGCGGCAATTCTAGGGCTGCTTGAAATCAGCACGGACGAAGACCTGAGCGCCGAGGAGCGGAACGAGTTTTTGGGCCGCATCGAGAAAGAGACCCAGCGCATTCACGGCATTATCCGAGACCTGCTCGAGTTCGCGCGCTCGGGACAAACGGAATCGACGCGCCCGTCGATAGATGAGCGAACGGATCTCGAAGCGGTCGTCGAAGCCGCTGTGCAGCTCCTCGCACCTCAACGAGATACGCGAAAGCTACGCATCGAGCGACGGCTTGCGGATATTCCCAACGTGGTCGGCAACGCTGCGAAGATCGAGCAGGTGCTCCTAAACCTTCTTCTGAATGCGATCGATGCGATTCAGGGCGAGAGCGACCAAGAGGTCGAAGGCGAGATCATCATCGAGCTCGAGGATGAAGACGGCATCGCGCTTCTCGCAATTTCCGACAGCGGCCCGGGCATTGACCCCAAGATTCTGCCGCGACTCTTCGAGCCCTTCGCGACCACCAAGAAAACGGGCGAAGGGACGGGGCTCGGCCTCGCGGTGTCACGCGCGATCGCGGAAGACCTCGGCGGGTCGCTCACTCCCTCGAATACCGAGATGGGCGCGCGATTCGAACTAAGGCTCCCCATCGCCTCGTAACGCGTACGATTCGCTCTCTCGGAGCGCAGGCTTTTCGTGACCTTAGGCCGCAATTTGGGCAGTATGGAAGATATGGATCAGAGCACGATCGTGATCACCCGCCTCCAAGATCAACCGGTCAAAATGGAGGTCCCTCGATTTGCTCTTCAGCCCGCCAACCCGCACGGGGAGCTCTTCGTATCGGAGGAGCCTCGCTGCATCATTGGCTCCCATCCTTCGTCCCATCTGACGCTCGAACATCCGACCGTGTCACGCTGCCACGCAGAGATCCGCGTCGAAGAAAACGGTTTCCGAATCCTCGATTCAGGGAGCGCCAATGGGACACGCGTCGATGGCGTTCGCGTCAACGACGCATGGCTTCGTCACGGCGCGACGATCACGCTCGGGGAGGCGGAACTTCAGTTCCGAATGGGCGAAGGTCGCTACGATATTAAGCTCGCGGCGGAGGAATCCTTCGGCGAGTTGGTAGGCCGCTCGGTCGCCATGCGTCGACTCTTCGCGGTGCTTCAGCGTTGCGCATCGGTATCGGCGACAGTGCTTCTCGAGGGTGAGACCGGCACCGGCAAGGAAGCGACCGCCGCTTCGATTCACGCACAGAGCAAACGCGCCGACGGCCCCTTTGTCGTTGTCGACGCGGGCGCGATTCCCCCCAACCTTCTCGAGAGCGAGCTCTTCGGACACGAGAAGGGCTCCTTCACCGGTGCGAGCGCGACCCGGATTGGTGCGTTCGAAGCCGCCCACGGCGGCACGCTCTTTTTGGACGAGATCGGCGAGCTTCCGCAGGACCTACAACCCAAGCTGCTGCGCGTTCTTGAACAGCGCCGCATCCGGCGCGTTGGCGCGTCGAGCTATCGCGACGTCGACGTGCGGATCATCGCGGCGACCAACCGCACACTTCGCGCGTCGGTGAACGATGGCGAGTTTCGACCCGACCTATTCTACCGTCTCGCGGTCATCACCGTGGAGCTCCCTCCGCTGCGTCAGCGCCTCGACGACCTTGAGCTGCTCGTTGATGCATTGCTACGACGCTCTGGCGCGCAGGATAGCGAGGTCGCCCGCTGGACCGAGCCCGGTTTTCTCGCGCAGCTTTCCAGGGGCAGCTGGCCTGGGAACGTTCGCGAACTGCGAAACTATATCGAGCGTTGCCGAGTTCTCGAAACAGTCATGCCGCTCGGCTCCGACCTGGGTCCGTCCGCCGATGTCCCCGCGCCCTCCGCTTCGCTTCCTTTTCAAGATGCGAAAGCCCGCGCCGTCGACCGGTTTGAGCGCGCCTACCTTGAGGAGCTTCTTAAGGAGCACAACGATAACGTGTCGGCGGCCGCGCGCGCCGCCGAAATGAACCGGCCCTATCTCCACCGCTTGTTGCGAAAGCATCGGCTGCGGTAGCGGTTTCGACGAGGCTCGACACGCGCTCAAGCAGAGACATCAAAGCGGCTCCCTGGGCGCTTCGCGATGGAGTGTGTGACAACGCCGCGAGTGCGATTCGGACGAAATCAACGGGCCGAGGAGCGGCGGCCCCTTCACTTGGCGTCGGCGATGCTATGCTCCTCCCATGTCGATCGTCGATGGAATCATTGGGCTCGTAGGAAACACTCCGCTCGTACGTCTTTGCGCGATCTCGCCAGAAGGCGGCGCGGATGTCCTCGCGAAGCTCGAGCTGCGAAATCCCGGAGGAAGCCTCAAGGATCGACCCGCGCTGAGCATGCTCCGAAAGGCGGAAGCGGATGGAATCCTCGCGCCTGGAGATACGCTGGTGGAAGCGACCAGCGGCAATATGGGCATCAGCTTGGCGATGCTCTCGGCCGTCCGAGGCTACCGGTGCGTGATTGTCATGCCGGAAGATATGAGCCCCGCGCGGCGGGCCGTACTGAAGGCATACGGCGCGGAAGTGATTCTCACGGAAGCGGAGGAAGGCATGGCCGGGAGCGTCCAACACGCGAACGCGATCGTGCGTGAACGCCGGGGAGTGATGCTCTCGCAGTTCGAAAACCCTGCAAACCCCGATGCGCATGCTGCAACCACGGCCGAAGAAATTTGGGACGCGACAGAGGGCAAACTAGACGCGTTTGTTGCGGGCGTCGGCACAGGCGGCACCCTCACCGGCGTCGGCCGAGTCTTGAAGGCCCGAGATGAGAAGATCAAACTCGTTGCGGTCGAGCCTCGGAGCAGCGCTGTGCTCAGCGGCGGACAGCCAGCGCTACACGGCATTCAGGGCCTCGGTGCTGGCTTTATTCCGGAAGTGCTCGATACCTCGCTGATCGACCAGATCAAGACCGTGTCGGATCTCGGCGCCGAGCGCATGATGCGCAGAATCGCGGAAGAAGAAGGTCTGCTCGTAGGTCCCTCGACCGGCGCGAATGTGCACGCCGCGGTGGAGATCGCGCAAAGCCTTTCGCCGGGTCAACGCGTCGTCACGATCGTGTGCGACCTCGGCGAACGTTACTACGGCTGAGCTGGGGAGGCGCTACGCAGCCCGGAACGCGGGGTTCGACATCGCGAGCAGGCGAATCGTGGTCGCGTAATCTGGCTGCGGAGCTCGCGTCGGCACAGGGGGCGGGAGCCCGGGGAGCACTCCCCGGAGAAGCGCCCGATCGGTCCGCTCCATCTTGGTGAACTTCACCGCCACGCATGGATAGCGGTCGAAGACGCGACGGGCTCGAGAAGCTCGGACAACCTCGCCTTCGGCGTCGATCCAGTGCCCGGTAACGGGAAGCTTCAGCGAGATGAACACCGGCTCGCCAATCTCGACGATCGCCTTGGTTCGGATGGAGAGCCCGTCCTCGGAAAGGTCGAGGGTCTCTTTGCCAAGCATTCGAAAACCTCGCTCCGCGACAACTTCGCATTGCACGACTGCGTGACGTCGAAGCGATTTTCGGGGCCGGAGCGAAACAAATGCGAACGCTTCTTTGGCGCCGAGAAGAGAAAACGGGAACGAGTGCATATTCGAATTGTCCCGGAGCGCCGAGCTGGAGCGCAAAAAAATGGTTCACTCGGAAATCGATCACGCCGGGATCTGACGTCTTGGGCGAATCTTCACTTCGTGTCGGAACGCTTCGATCTGTGCGAGCACCTCAAAGAAGTTTTGGGTATCGAAAAGTCGATCGAGATAGAGCGAGCGTGCCGCGACTGCCTGAAGCTCGAAGCCATAGATCTGCGCCATCAGGGGGTTGATCCAGAGTTCAGAGCCGGCGGTTCGAGCCAAGCGTTGAACGTCCCCATACTCGCCCGCAATCGCGTCAGCGATGCTGGTATTCACGATGCTTGGACGCGTTGAGTGAGCCGTGCCAAAGGCGACCGCTTCCCGATAGGCTTGCGCTTCCGGGGTCGTGGGTAGCAAGTGCTGCGAACCAAGGAAACCGCCTGATTTGCACAAGGCCGCAACCGCCTCGAGGAAATACCAGTGGTCGACCCCGTGGAACGTATCAACACCAAAGCCGATCGACGCGACAAGTTTCGTCTCGACAGAATCGAGCTGCGCAACCGCCGCAAGTGAGAGCATATCTTCTGCTGGCGTGCCGAGCCCAGGTTCGTCGCCTCGCATCAGAATATCCGTACCTCCATCCACGAGAATGATCGCGTCAAAATCAATCGCTTTTCGAATCGCGGAATAGCTCTCGAGCAGACGCGGCACGCCGCTGCGTTCGAATGCGAAAATGGGGACCTCCGCGCCGCGCGCGCGGAACCATCGCGCCAGCGCTCGCTCAGGAAAGTAGCGTTCGTCGCCCGCCGAATCCGCGGTGACCTTTGCGCAACTCGGACTAAGCCTTGAAGCGTCGCACGCTCCGAGATTCGAAAACGAGAGGTTCGCGAGGGAGACCCTCAGGCCCATTCGTTCGAGCGCGAAATAGAGCGGAAGTGATGCGTAAACGTCGTAGCCGCCACCGGCGCCAGCGAGCAAAACATGTTGATGGGGCCGAACTCTCTCCAGAAGCTGAAATTCGCCAAAGCGCGTAACCGGATTCATTTGTGTACAGTATACACGAAAATCACGCTCGCAATGAGAGCTACCACGAGATCCCCATCGTGCCTGCGCGCTGACTTACCCGCGACGGAACGAAAAAAGCGTCCCCTTGGGGACGCCTCCTTCTGCTTGGCGAGTATCGCCTATTCTTCTTCGGCCATCACCGGCGCATTCGCGGCAGCGATCTCCTTAAGTCGGGTCTGCTTCGCTTCGAAGGATTCGGCACCGATGATCTCGATCATCGAGATCGGCGCGTTGTCTCCCTTACGGTTCGGAAGCTTCACAATGCGGGTGTATCCGCCGCCCTTGTTCTCCTTCGCACGCTCAACAAAGCGCGGTGCGATCTCGTGGAAGAGCTTGTGAACAAGGTCGACCATTTCCTCTTCCGTACCCATGTGGCGCGGGAGGAACTTGGCGACTTCACGCTGCGCGTGGATACGCGCGCCCATGACGGCCGAGCGACGGGCGTCGTCCGTGATGGTGCCGATGTCGATGGTGAGGTCGTCACCAAGGCGAACGGCGCGGGTGATCAAGCGCTCGATGATTCGTCGAAGCTCTTTCGCCTTAGCGTCCGTGGTGCGGATCCGCTCGTGAAGCACGAGGTTGCCCGCGAGGTTGCGGAACATTGCGCGGCGATGCGCGGTATTCCGTCCAAACTTTCGTCCCGATTTACGATGTCGCATTTTTTCTTCTCTTAAGCGCGCCTCACGGCGAGGCGATTTTGAATGCGCGCGAGAGCGCGCTTTGAATTAAGGCTTACTGACCCGCCTGCTGCGCCTTCCAGCGCTCGAGCATCTGGTC
>JAHDCI010000161.1 GCA_020629955.1 Myxococcota bacterium
GAAGCGCGGGCCTGCGAAAGCGGCGCCCGCGTTCTTCTTTGGGGGCGAGTGTTCTTGGACGCGGAGCGTGTCCTTCTCCGCGACTCGTACGGCGAGATTCCGCTAGAGGGAATCTCCGCGTCTCAAGCGGACGTCCTCGAAGTGGTCGGTACCTGGTCCGGCTCAACGCTGCTCGTCGAGTCGCATCGAGTGCTGGCCCAACCCACGAGCGGCGGGCTCCGCGCGACCAGCGACGCCTTGAGATTGCACCCGGTGCAAATCGAGCGACTACGAAAGCGCGCCGCGCTCCTGCGATCCCTACACGGGTTCTTCGAAGGTCAGGATTTCCTTCATCTTGAAACGCCGAACGCGGTGATTAGCCCCGGGCTGGATCGCCACGTCGAAGCGTTTTCAATTCCGAACATGCCCGTCCCAGGGAGAGATGCGCCCGGGCGCTACCTGATTACGAGCCCCGAATACCATATGAAGCGAGCGCTATCGGCTGGACTCGAACGCATCTACCAGGTCTCTCGCTGTTACCGCCGGGAGGAGCTTGGCCCAAACCACCAGCCCGAGTTCACGATGCTCGAATGGTATCGCTCTCCAAGCCATAGCAACGCCATCATGCGCGACACCGAGGAGCTCGTCGCGCACGTCGCAACGGCGATCAACGCACGACCGATCTTACGTTACCGAGGAAAAGAACTCGACGTCACTCCGCCGTGGGACCGAATGCGTGTCGAGGAAGCGTTTCAGCGATTCGCAGGCGTTTCCGCACACGACCTGGCGCACGATGAAGAGGCCTTCTTTCGCGTTTGCGTTGAGGAACTCGAACCCAAACTGGGGCATGAACGACCGATCTTCTTAACGCATTGGCCTGCAAAAATGGCCTCCCTCGCGCGCATGCATCCGAAGAGCAACCCTCCGGCCGCAGATCGTTTCGAGGCGTACGTCTTCGGTATCGAGCTCTGCAACGGCTTCGGCGAACTCGTCGACGCCCAGGAGCAACGCGCGCGATTGGAAGCGGAGTACGCGGAACGTGCAAGACTCAACGAGACGCTCTATCCGATCGATGAAGCCTTCCTCGGTGCGCTCGAAGATGGTCTGCCTGGATGCTCCGGAAATGCGCTCGGCATCGATCGACTCGTGATGCTCTGCATCGGGGCGGATAGCCTCGATGAAGTCCTCGCATTTCCAGCGGGTACCGAACTTCTCTGATCTGGCTTCGCCCCGTCGGAACGACGTACGAGCACCTTCCGTGATCGCGTAGGCAAACCCACTAGAGCCTCTTGGTCTTCTTATTCCAAAGGAACGATCATGAGAAAGCAACTTCGCCTCGCCGCAGTATTGATGTCGACCGCTTGCGCAGGAGGTGTCACTGACAGCGCCCAGCCCCTCGCGAATCACGTCGAAGAACTCGGCTTCGACGACTCCCTTCCCGTCGACCAAACGGCGCTTCGCGGGACGACCCGCGTTTCGGGTCTCGAACCGCGTTCGTTACCCGCGACCGCCGTGGTCGCCGGGGTTTGCGGCAACGCCGTATGCGACGAAGGAGAAACCTGTTCTTCGTGCGAATTCGATTGCGGTTCGTGCGGTGCCATCGAAGTCACTTTCGAGATTCGCCTGATTCTTGAAGGAGCGTTCGACAGTGAAACCGGCTTGATGCGAGATCGACTAAGGCAGCTTGGACGTCTCCCCGCGGAATCCCCATTCGCTGAGTGGGATAGTTCCTACTGGGAAAGCTCCTTTATGCCCAACTCTGTGCCTGACGAAGATGGCAACGGAACTCCAGACCTCTTTGAGGTTGAAGGACCGAACGCGATCGTCGATTGGGTTTGGGTTGAGGTGCGAAACTCTTTCGAAGGCGAGTTTCCTTCGGAGCACGAGGCCGACGCGTTTATGATCGCGCCTGCTCTCCTACAACGCGACGGGGATATCGTGGGTCCCAACGGCGATCCGCTTGAGTTCGATGGTCTCCCCGGAGGGCACGACTTCGCGATCTATGTCGGTCACCTCAACCACTTGCCGACCATCTCCGCTTCGATCGATGCACCGGAGGACAACGCGACCATTATCGTGGATCTAACCAACTCCGGAGAAACTCCCTACGTCGGGGCGCCTCGCAAAGAAGTCGCCGAATCCCTCTTTGCCGTGCAGGCCGGCAATGCACTTCTCGGTTTCGGCGATTGGTCGGTCAACGAGATCACCGGCGCAGACCGAGCGATTTGGTCGGAACTAAACGGCTTGTGGAGCGACTACTTGTACACCCTATCGGATGGAACGAGCGCCAGCGCCGACTTTAACCTGGACGGGTCCACCGACGGCGCGGATCGAGCGCTCTGGTCCGCGAACAACGGTTTGTTCACCACGATCCCAGCCTCGGACGACTAGGACCACGAGACCGAATAGTGGTCAATCGCCGAAACGAAGGGAGCGCCACGCAAACGGTGTCTCCCTTTTTTCGTTGATCACTCGCTCGTCAAAGCACCTGGTACTTATAAACCTGCACCGCGTAGGGCCCTTCACCTGCGAACACTCGAACGCGCACCTTGTATTGTCCGGCGTTCATCGGGCAGATCGCCTGCCCGATCCCAAGCGACGCAGTGTTTCCTTCACGCGTATCGGTCATCGACGCGTTTCCGGCGGAATCCATCAAAATGAGGTCGAGCTCCTCCACGCCCTCTCCGCCCATTCCGAGCACCGCGTAACAGTGGGTTCCGAGAAAGACGAGCGGAAAATCTTCGACCTGACCACGGCTTAGTTCGCCACGGATCATCGTGCCTTCAGGTTCGTGACGAGAGAGCTCCTCTTGCCCAAACGCGTGCAAGCGCGCCCCGAGTGGATCTTCGCTCGCTTCCGGACCGGGGCCGTGGTCCACGATCGGACGCCGAGATTCAATCGTTGGCGGCTCGTCATCCCCGGATTCGTCGCAACCCACCGCAAAGAAAGCGACGCAAATGCAAAACCAGTGAGGGAGACGGAACATAAGAAAGTCGTGCAGCAGATTCTCCCCGTGAGCAATCCGAGGAAGAATGCGCTTTTGTGAGCCCGGCCTTTTTTGCCCTCCGGCCGCGAGAATCGTCGCAACGATTTCGGTGGAAAATTCTCGAGTAATTGCGGGCCTGACGTCCCCAATTCCCGAATATTCATCGAACAATTCCGGTTTTCTCACGTCTCAAGGACATCGTGAAAACACTCTCGTTCCACAGATTTTTTGCCAATGGTGTACGGAATGCGCACACTTGGAATATGGCGAAAGACGCACCGAAGTCGCGTCGGCCACGCCTCGAGGTCGGCGCCGCAAAAACGGCGCAGCGATCCGCCGCCGCGCTTCTGCTTTTAGGCTCCTTCTATTCGGGCGATGTTCACGCCGACGAGCCAATGCTCTGCGCATTTCCCGCAGAACCAATCGCCTCTCTCTCGGCCGAGGCACCCCTTGTGGAGCCGGGCGATGCAGAGATGTGCCTGCCGCTCGCGAACGGTGGAATCGAGCTGGAGACCGAAGACCTTCGCCAGGTGTGGGCGGAGCTCGACACGCTTGAGCCCATCCAGGCAGTGCTGCGAATCTCTTCGCTCGAAGCCGCCTATCCTAGCCTACAAGATCTCTTCACGCTCAAGCGTGCCGACCTCTTGATGACGGCGGAGCTTCCCGGAGAAGCCCGGCGAGCGTACGCGGATGCCATCGAAAGCGTCGATAGTGAGGTTCGCCTGCGAGCGCGGGTCGGCCGCGTGTTCGCGTTGATCGCGATGGATCACAGAGACGCTTACGAATCTCTTCTCGACCTCGGGCGCGCTTATCCCGACCTTCCAGACCGTCCCGCGCTCGATCTCGCGCTGGCCGGAATGCGGGAACGGCAGGGGCGAACGCGCGAAGCGATCTCCATCTACCGAGAACTCGATATTCGCTTTCCGGGAAGCGCGCTTGCGGTCGATGCTCGGGCGGCTCTTGAGCGTCTCCGCAACGCAGGAGAGCGCGTCTCACCCATGCGGATTGCTCAGCGCGTCGAGCGCGCGAGTCGACTTGTACGCCGTGGCCCGCTCGATATGGCAAAGACGGAGCTCGAAGCCCTCGCGGAAGAAGCGACACTGAGTGGCACGCATCGCGCGCAGGTCTTCTATCTTCGCGCTCGAATCGCGCGCCATGAGGGTCGCTGGGCGGACGCACGACGCCTTCTTCGGCAAGGGCAGAGCGTTGGCGCTACAGTCGGCGACGAAGAAGACGAGGCGCGGCGCGTGGAGCGTGAAGCGCAGCTTGCCCGTGCCGCACGCGCAGATGAGCGAGAGGATGCGCGGGTCCGAATTCAGAACCTTCGCCGCCGTCGAAGCATTCGCCGGGTCAACACAAACCGCCTCGTCTCCATTCTACGCATCGCGGCGCGCGCGGAGCTTGGCGAGACAGCAGACGAGGCGATCCGCGAGCTTGTCCGCCGGGAGCTTCCGCCGGGCGTTCGTGTCGACATCGCGCACCACGCCGCGGGGTCCGTGAACGACGAGCATCTGATTGCACTGCTCACCGAGACCGCAGACCGCCCAGGACAGACGGGCCTGTCCGCGCGATACCATCTCGCGCGTGCCTATGAGCGACTTGGTCGACTCGTGGACGCCGAGCGTGAGTTCGCAGCGGTCCGGAGACAAGAATCGGGGCTTGTTCAGTACTACGGCCTCTGGGCGGAGCAAGGGCTACGCCGCCTGCGTGCCGATGATGACAGCGGCGACGAGGATCGAAGCGGAAAGCCGATTGGACCGCGGGATGCAGCTCCACTCAACCTCCCGCTGGAGCAAAACGATGCGGCTCCTTCCGAAGAGGCCGAATCCGAAGAAACGAGGAGCGATACATCCTCAGAGCGTCTCGAAACTCTCGAACCCGAAGCGCCACGACCTCCGGTGAGTGAGGCAATCCTCGGTGACCATCCCCCCGTACCCTTAAGGCCGCGTGAACCCGTCAACCTTGACGAGGTCCTGAGCGCACTAGAACCACTCGTCGAAGAACACGGTGAGGCCTATCCGTGGCTTGAGCGAGCGCAGGCGCTGCTTCAGCTAGGTGAAGAGCGAGCAGCAGGACGGCAACTTTACGAAGCATTCCTCGCGTACCGTGAGGCTTCTGGCCGAGCGATTCGACGGGCCGGTGCGGAATCGGTCGCGCGGGGTGCCGACCGTCCCTCAAGCCGTGTTGACTTCACGACCCGCCGCAACCGCCGGCGCCTTGATGGCGACGACCGCGAAGCCCTCGCGGATATCGCGGAGATGATTGGGGACTACGGCGCCAGCACTGGATTTGGTGGTTGGGACCGCGTGCAAGAGCGTCCTCGCGCGTACGAAGAGCTCGTCTTCCGTGCCGCGGAAAGTCAGAATCTCGACCCGAACCTTCTCTTTGCCATCATGCGCGTTGAGAGCGTGTACCAGCAGCATATCGTCTCGTATGCGGGCGCCATTGGCCTCTGCCAGATCATGCCGCGCACGGGGCAGCTCATCGCGGACGCGATGGGCGAGACCGACTATCGCGGTGATGATCTTCTGGACCCTGAGACCAATCTACGCTTCGCCGCTTGGTACCTGCGTTCGCTCATCGACCGTTTCGATGGGCACCTTCCCCTCGCGATCGCGAGTTACAACGGTGGTCCGCACAACGTGCGCCTCTGGATGCGCGGTCTCCCGCGGGATATGCCCCTCGACGCGTTCCTCGAGCATATCCCCTTCGAGCAAACCCACCGGTATGTGCGGCGCGTGCTCACCCACTACGAGGCCTACCGCGCGCAGCAGGGGCTCGAGATGATCGACCTATCGCCCGAGCTGCCCACCGCGCGCGTCGACTCGGTCGGCTTCTAGCCCGGAAGAGCCTGGGCTTAGGGTCGCGTCAACGAAAGAAGCGCGTCACTGAGCGCCTTCAAGAGCGCCTCGCCACGTTCGCGGGCGTCTGACATAGGCTCGCCTTCAGCGACCTCAATACGTACATCGAAGTAGTGCTTGAGCTTCGGCTCGGTGCCGCTGGGACGCAGCATCGCGCGGTGTCCTCCTTCGACCTCGAGCACCATCGCGTTCGCCTTCGGGAGCGTCAGTGGGGTCTCTTCGTCGCCAGCTCGGCGCACCTGCGCCAGGAAATCTTGCGTGCCGACCACTCGGTAGCCGCCAAGCTCGACGGGCGGATCCTGTCGGATCTTCTCCATCGCGCCAGCGATCTGTGCCGCCCCCTCCGCCCCCGGCAGCACGAGCGAAATCTGATCGCTGAGATACATCCCGTACCGGCGGAAGCAACGCTCAAGTTCGTCGATCAGGGTTCGCCCTTCGGCTTTGCAATGGCGTGCAAGATCGGCCATCAGCACGAGCGAGCTGACCCCATCTTTATCCCGAACGCTGGCCATCGGCGCGTACCCAAGCGCCTCCTCGTAACCGAACACAAAACGAGCCTCGCCCGTCGCCTCGAGTTCGAGCGCGCGGTTGTGAATCCACTTATGCCCGGTGAGCGTCTGCTCGCCGATGGCCCCATGCGCCTCCGCAACCGAGAGCAGCATCGGAGAAGAAACGATCGTGTTCAGCACGAGTGGTTTGGCGCCACCGTCCGAATCGCCTTCGGTGGAGAGAAGGTAGTGCGCAAGCAGAATGCCGATCTCATTTCCGCCAAGAGGAACGTACTCGCCATCGTGAAGCACCGAGACCGCAAGCCGGTCGGCGTCGGGATCGTTCGCCAGCGCGACGTCCGCGCCAACTTCCTTCGCGAGCGCCACCACGGCGTCCATGGCGCCATCTTCTTCCGGATTCGGGAAGTCGACCGTCGGAAAGCGCGCGTCCGGCTCCGCCTGCGAAGCAACGGTATGAAACGAGGAGAAACCTGTCATCCCGAGAGCCTCGCGAACAAAACGCGTGCCCACTCCGTGAAGCGCCGTGTGCGCAATCACCAGCTCCGCATCCGCATTCGGATGACGTGGAAGCGTGGCGATCTCCGCTAAGTATGGGTCGATCACATCGCGGTCGAGGGTAAGCGCCGAAGATGCATCTCCAAGCTCGATTCCTTCGAGCCCTTTGATGTTGGCAATCTGAGCCGCGATTTTCGCGTCGTGGGGCGGGACGATCTGCGCGCCATTTTCCCAGAACACTTTGAAGCCGTTGTACGCGGGCGGGTTATGGCTAGCGGTCACGACGACGCCACCCGCCGCTTTGAGGTGCCGAATCGAATAGGCAATCGTCGGCGTCGGAGTCGGCGCATCAAACGCATGCACGACAAAACCCTCTCCTCGCGCAACCGCGATCGCATCGGCGGCGAACTCCCGGCTCATCCGGCGACCGTCAAAGCCGACGCAAACGCCGCGCTCGCAGGCGCCCGGCACCGTCTCTTTGAGGTGACGACAAAAGCCTGCCATCGCGCGCATCACCACGACGCGGTTCATCCGATTTGGTCCGGGCCCGAGCAGGCCGCGAAGCCCCGCGGTGCCAAACTTCAGCGGCCCCGCGAAGTGATCTTCAAGCGAATCCCCACGCTCTAGCATCCCGGCGAGTTCCTCGCGCGTCGCCGCGTCAGGATCGCTCTTAAGCCACTCTTCTGCCTCTCGCTTGCACTCGGCCGCTGTCTTCATCCGGAGAGACTACCAGGCTGTTGAAAAAGTCCCAAAGGCGCTTCGCGGCAATTTCGATCACAAGAATATTCGAAGGCTTTTGCTCGCCACCGAGCGTCGATCAGGGCCGAAGCCAACTCTCGAAGAGAATGCTTGAGTAGATATTGCTCATCGCATGCACGAGAACGCCAGCCCCAATTCCGCCGCGCCACGCGCGCATCATTCCAAACCAGAGCGCCGGAAAGAAGACGGCGAGCTTTGCCGGGTTGAGGTCGACCACGAAGTGGACGAGCGCGAAGAGAAGCGCCTGCAGAAGCAGAACGTTGAGCGCCATTGGAGCGCCAAGAAAACGGGACTTCCGCTGAGGATCAAAATGGTCGAGCAAGCGTGTCTGGACAAATCCTCGAAAGAACGCTTCTTCGGGGATCGCGACCACGATGAGATGAGCGCCCGCCAAAGAGAGAAACTCATCCGGAAACGTGAGCTCAAATGGGCGAGTGGGCTGGTGCCAAAAATAGAAACCCGCGGCGAATGGAACAAAGACGATCGTCGCGACGCCAAGCGCGACAAAGAGCTCTCGAAAAAAGGCGGGGAGCGCGCTTCGCATTGTCCTTGCAAGCTCAAAAAGTCCGAAGGGACCCGGCGGGAGACCGTCGCTTTGATCGGCGTCGAGCACACCGCCAAGCTCGATCCCGAAATGCGCAAGCCCATTTGGCAACGCCCTCGCTTCGCGAAGGGCGAGCCCCAGAAAGAGCGCGCCGACCGCAAGATGCGCATAGTCTGAGAGCGCGGGGATCTTCGCGAGCTGGGTCGCAATGACCGTTCCCGCCGCCGAAATCGCGAAGACGATGAGTACGCGCTTCAGAATCGACTGCCCATCCTGGGGGCTCGTTGCGAGCAGATCGTTCAAGAGGCTTGCCGGTCAGTCGGCGGGCTCGAGGAGCGAAGTCCCAATCTCAAGCTGCTGGCCAAGCGCGAAGGCCTTGGCCGCGCTGCGCTTCTTTCCTGCGCGCTGAAGCTGCACCAGGCGAAGCGCCCCTTCACCACACGCGACCACAAGCCCCTCATCGTCGATCGAGAGAATGCTCCCCGCCGGTCCCGTCCCCTCGGCGATCGATGTGCCGTGCACGCGGACCGGCTTGCCCGCGCGCAGGAAGAACCCGCCCGGCCACGGTGTCATCGCGCGCGCGCGCGCGTGGAGTGCGGAGGCGCTCTCTCGGAAATTGAGCTCACCGTCCGCTTTGGTCAGCAAGCGCGCGTGGGTGACGCCCTCCTCCGGCTGCGTGACCGGCTGAAGCTCCCCTGCGACATAACGCGGAAGTTCTTCGCGAATAAGTTCCGCGCCCAATGCGGCGAGACGCTCGCCAAGCGTTGGGGTCGTATCTTCGAGTGAGATCTCGGTCTCTCGGAGCGCGAGCATCGGCCCCGTATCCATGCCCTCGTCCATTTGCATGAGCGTGACGCCGGTCTTCTTATCTTCGCTCGCGATGGCCCACTGAATCGGTCCAGCGCCCCGCCACCTTGGCAGAATCGATCCGTGAACGTTCACGCACCCAAGACGCGGCGTCGCGAGGACGCGTTTTGTCAGGATTCGCCCGTAGGCAACCACCACGGCGACGTCGGCGTTTTGCTCAGCAAGCAGCTCTCGAAACGCGCGCGTTTTGACTTTGGTCGGCTGGTGTACAGCAAGGCCCAGCTCCAGCGCGCGCTCTTTGACCGCCGGCGCCTTCAGAGCGAGTCCGCGTCCGGAGGGCCGGTCTGGCTGGGTGATCACCAGCGGAATCTCCGCGACTTCATGCAGCGCATTGAGACAAGGAACCGCGAAGGCGGGACTGCCGAAGAAGAGTGCGCGCATTCGACTCTTAGCGCCGTTTGATCATCGCGCGATGAAGGTAGCGGCGGCGCAAAACCCCAAGCTTGTCGATCATCAGCTTGCCATCGAGATGGTCATTTTCGTGCTGAATCGCGACGGCCAAGAGACCATCCGCTTCGAGTTCAAACGCTTCGCCCTTCTCGTTCTGCGCCTTTACCTTCACGCGCTCGGCACGCTCGATCTCTTCGGTCGCACCAGGAAACGAAAGACAGCCTTCGTTAAAAAGAATCTCGCCGTTCAGCTCTACGATCTCCGGGTTTACGAACACCCGTAGGTCGGAAGGCTCATCATCGCCCGTTGCGGTGTCAACAATAAACACGCGCTGGTCCACGCCGATCTGCGTGGCGGCAAGACCCACGCCCGGCGCCGCGTACATCGTCTCGGCCATATCGCTCACCAGCTCCTGAAGCTCCGGACCAAAATCGGTCACGGTCTTGCCGGGTTCGCGGAGACGAGGATCGGGATAATGAAGAATCGGTCGGACAGCCATGGTCCTTTGATTTAACGCTCCGTGCGCCTTGAGGCAACAGCGGAAGTCCACGCGGCCCGATGGAAGCGGCGCTTACGCGAGCTGTTCCTTCAGAAACTCCACGGTGCGGTCGAACGCGCGCTTGGTCGGATGCCCCGGTTCGTCCTTAAACTCAAGGGTCAGAACGCTATGCGCGGAGACCGGCAGGCCATCTGGATTGCCGGGACCCGAGTGGATCTCAATGCCCTCAAACGCGTCCCCGAGCTCGTCGCGCAAGGTCTGAAAACGAGCGCCAGGGCACGAATAATCGTGCGTGAAGCGCAGACCGAGAACTTTGAGGCCCTCTTCCTTGGTTCGCTTCTTGAGGGTCTGAAGACCCGCGGGCGAGACGTGCAATGCCGCCTTCTTCTTTGCGCTCATGGGAAAGGGCAAGGAAGGCTGCGAGAGAACCGGGCCGCGCACCCAGGGGTCCACGGCGAGCGCGAGTCCAAAATTGCCGGTCAGACACATGCCGAGCACGCCGACGGGGCGCTGCTCTTCCCGGCCTTCCGACGCCAGATCCTGTGCAAGCGCGCGAAGCCAATCCGTGAGCGGGCTCGCGCCGTCTTCAGCGAGCACATGAACTTCGCGCGAGATGCAGGCTTTGCCGACCTGCTTAATCGCGTAGGGAAGCGAGAAGGGTTTGCCAGCGACGCCAAACATATCGGGCATCGCGACCTCGAAACCGGCGTCGACCAAGCGGCGGGAGAAGTTGGCGACGCTGACGGTGATGCCTGGGATCTCGTGCATTACCAGCACGCGGGGGCGTCCGCTATCGCCGGTCACGGCCCCCTTTCGATAGACATCCCGGGTGACGCCATCAAAAGAAAAAGTTCGTCGTTCAAAATCGGTTAAGGGGTCTCGCGCGCTCATCCAGAATCCTCCGAAGTTTGAACCCGCGCTGATTCGCCACTGAGCGCCCCCGCGCCCAAAGCGACCGATCTCCGCGCCGGTCTTAACTCTCTTCCCAAGCGTCGGCTTCTAAGGCCTTCGCATCGATCTGACCAGGTTTTGACTCAATTTACGCGGAAAGACCTTCTCGAATCGTGCGAATAAGCAGCTCGACATCCCCCGCGGAAGTCGGTCCATGGGGCGCGAAGCGCAAGTACCCATCCGGCGTGGTGGTCACGATACCCGCTTCCCCGAGAGCAGAATGAAGAGCGAGAATATCAACGCTTGGATGGCGAACGCTAAGGGTCGCGCTCTTTCCAGAAGCACGCCGGGCACTGACAAACCCAAGTTCCAGCAGGGCCTCTTCGAGCGGGCTGAGCAGCGACTCAATATGCGCAAAAATATTCGCTACGCCGGCCCCTTCGATCATGCCGAGCGCTGCTTCCCAAGCGAGGAGAGAGAGCCCCGATTGCGTCCCGAGTTCGAGCGCGCCCGCTTCCTGACGAATCTTCGCATCGCTCTTCAGATACCCCTCCCCTTCGAAAAGAAACGAGAGCGGGTCTTCGAGGCCGAGCCAGCCGACCATCGGATCGAGCG
>JAHDCI010000162.1 GCA_020629955.1 Myxococcota bacterium
CCATCGATGAAGCGATGAACGGTCACGCGACCCGGATCGAAGTCGAACTCGACCGCGATCTGAAGGGCGCAACGGTGAGCGATAACGGTCGCGGGATCCCGATCGACAAGCACCCCAAGCATAAGAAATCGGCGCTTGAGCTAATCCTTACAACGCTCCACTCGGGCGGTAAGTTCGAGGGCAAAAACTACAAGGTGTCCGGCGGACTGCACGGCGTGGGTGCATCGGTTGTCAACGCTTTGAGTGAGTCGATGACGGCGACGGTCTGGCGTGACGGCAAGGGACACACCCAAGAGTATTCGCGGGGCGCGCCGCTCACCAAACTCAAATCTGCGGGCAAAACCAGCAAGCGCGGAACCCAGATTTACTTCCGTCCGGACGAGAAGATCTTCGGCAAGAAGCTGAAGTTCGATAGCGCCAAAATCCGCGAACGACTCGACGTCAAAAGCTACCTTCACCGCGGAATTAAGATCGTCTTTAAAGACGAAAAGGGAAACCGCGAAGAGCTCGTTCACAAGGATGGAATCCTCGAACTCGTTGACCGCAGGATCACCGAAAGCGGCAAACCCGCGGTGCACCCTGAGCCCTTCTTTCTCTCGAAAGAGCACGAGGATGTCCGCGTTGAGCTTGCGATGCAGTGGACCGAATCCACCGAGGAACGCATCGAGAGTTACGCGAACGGGATCCCGACGCCCAACGGTGGTGCCCATGCAAACGGATTAAAGACGGCGATTTCGCGGTCGATTCGCAGCTACCTCGAGGCGTCCCGGACAAAAGTGAAAGGCGTCAAACTCAGCGCGGACGATATGCGCGAAGGGCTCGTCGCCGTCGTTTCTGTGTACCTCGCCGATCCGCAATTCCAGGGACAGACCAAGGCGCGCCTCAACAACCCCTCGGTTTCGGGCAAGGTCGAATCCGCGGTTCGGACCGCGCTTGAACAATGGTTCCTCGACAATCAGAGCTCGTCCGATGCGATCGTCGCCCGAATCGTGATCGCGGCGCGCGCGAGAGAAGCGAGCCGCGCCGCGTTTAAGCAGGTCAGCCGAAAGACGGCGATCAGCACCAAGCTCAACCTTCCCGGCAAGCTCACCGATTGTCAGAGTACGGATCCCGAAGAATCGGAGCTCTTCCTCGTCGAGGGTGATTCCGCTGGCGGAAATGCAAAGCAAGGCCGTGACCGGCGAACGCAGGCGATTCTGCCGCTTCGCGGAAAGGTGCTCAATGCCGAGCGCGCTTCGGCGGCTCAGGTGATGGGCAACAAAGAGCTTCAGAATATCGTGAACGCACTCGGTTGCGGGATCGGCAAGAGCTTCGATATCTCGAAGCTCCGTTATGGCCGCGTATTCCTCCTCATGGATGCTGACGCGGACGGTCATCATATCGCGACCCTCCTGCTGACCTTTTTCTATCGAATGATGCCGGGGCTCGTTCGCGGGGGGCATATCTACCTCGCGATGCCGCCACTCTACCGAATCGACGTTGGCAAAGAGACCCATTGGGCACTCGACGATGCCGACCGAGATCGGCTCCTCGCTTCCTTTCCGAAGAACGCGAAGCCCGATATTAGCCGCTTTAAGGGCCTTGGTGAGATGCCAGCGGAAGACCTCAAGTCGACCACGCTGGACCCGAGCAAGCGGCGAGCGCTTCGCGTCGTCATCGATGGCGAGCTTGAGACCGATCAACTCATGAACGAGCTGATGGGCAAGGATTCGGCGCCGCGCTATCAGTTCATCATGGAGAACGCTGCGGAAGCGGACGCGGACGCACTCGACCTTTAGCAAGGCGTTGAGGCGGACCGCGGAACCGGATGTCTGATTCGACCCCTCACCTCGGAGTTTGAATCGACTGGAGCGCGCTCGCGCTCTTTTGCCCTTGGTGATAGCGCCGCAGCCAGAGCAGAAATCCTTGGTCCGCTGGAACGTACACGTTCTGCTTTGGGTCAAACCCCGCACCCGTCGAGAGAAGCAGCGCTTCATCGTCGGGTTGGACGAGCCGGAGCTCCGTCTGCACGGCGAGCCAAGCCAGGATCTTTCCGAAGATCGGAACGCCACTCGTGTACCGAAAGATCATGGCGGTATGCTCCGCATCGATGGGCGCCAAGAATCCGGAGAGATGCATGCCTCCAAAGGTGCCGCTGAGCGTTCCCGGAAACGCAAGATTTAGCTCTGCCTCGATGCCTTTCGATTTTCCTTCTTTTCGCAACGTGCCGCGAATCGTGACGATATCGTCCTTGGCGACGGCCTCGAAAGGATCGAGACGCGCGCCAATCGTCGGCCCAAAGACGCGACGGTGTGCGAACGGGAAATGATGAAGGTCGAGCTGTCCCTCGATGGCACGCGGGAAGGGAGTATTCCAATGAAGCTCCGCGGTAACGCTGCCCCGCTCCCCGGCCGGCAAGCCCGCTGGAATCGGCAGAGTGTCACCGATCGCGCCATGTCCGAGCCACACGATTCCGTGGGAAACCTGGCTTCGATAAACCTGGAGAGAAAGCCGTTTCGGCGCCGCAAACGCTGGCCCCTCGCAGGGCGCAGCCTCACAGGTCCCATCGGAACCAAATCGAAAGCCATGATAGCCGCATTCGAGCTGACCGTTTCGGACGCGCCCCAGCGCGAGGCTCGCGCCTCGGTGCGGACATCTCGCCCCCGCAACAACAATCGCTCCGGACGCATCTCGGAAAAGAACCAAATCTCGGCCGAGGCGCCTGAGTCCCAAGGGCTTCTTTCGAGCGACGGCCGAACTCGCTGCGATTGGATACCAACCGTCGGGATAGTGTTCGTCGCCGGCCAGCCGAAGGCGGTACTTTTCCGCCCTTCGCACTGCGCGCGATGAAGAGTTTGATACGTGCATGCAGGCAACGTAGCGTTTGGAAATCGAAGAGTATTGACCGCCCGTGCCGAAAACGATGACCCAACACGCCAGTCAAGGAATGCGAGCGAGCCTCGTGCAGCGCACCGTCGAGACGGCCCACGCTCGCGGTATCGCGCTGACGATGCCCCCCGTTCGGGATGGTCGCATCGATAGCGAAAGCGCCTGCGCTCTTCTTGAGGATGCAGACGCCGCGCTCGGCAACGGTTTCTCGTACGCGGTCGCCCAGAACATTCAAATCGACGATTTCGATGTTGTCGGATTCTTAGTGATGACCAGCCGCACCCTTGGCGAATCCATTGAACGCGCGCTTCAATATCAAAGCCTCTGGTCCGACGTGGAGACCTACTCGACCGCTTCTTCGTCCGAGCGATTTTCGATTCACCTCTCCTTCGAAGGTACGCACCGTCGGGCATTCGAAATGCTCGCCGAGATGGCGTTCTACGACCTGGGGAAAAACGCACCCATGGTACTCGGGAGGTCCCTTCCCTTGCTCGGCGTTCGTTTCGCGCATTCCGCCGACGTCGAGCATCGCACGCGGAGTGAAAAACTCTTCGCATGTCCGGTCCATTTTGAAGCGCGAAGCTATTCGCTTGAGTTTCATGCCGAGGCCCTCACGTGGCCGCTTACGCTCGCAAACCAAGCGCTGAATTTGTTTTTCCTTCGTGCAGCGCAGGAAGAGTTTCAAGAGAAGGCTCAGGCACCCGCAAGCATGAGCGCACAGGTCACGCGATACCTTGAGGCACGTCTTGAAAACTCACCCTCGATGAAGGATGTGGCAGCGGCTTTCTCGATCAGCGAAAGAACGTTTCAGCGCAAGCTTCGCGAGGAAGGTGCAACGTATCGCAACCTTCTTGACGCGCTTCGGCGACGTCGCGCATCGGACCTACTTCGCGCGACGAGCCTTTCTATCGCCGAAATCGCGTACGTTCTCGGCTTTTCGGAACAGAGCGCGTTTCATCGCGCGTTCCGGCGCTGGTTTGATACATCACCACAAGCATTTCGTACCGCGAATCACTCACCTCCGTAAGCGCCCCACCCGCACAGGCACGGATCCGTCACCAGGATTCGCGCTCTCTCACTATTCTCACGATTGGAGGCAAGTGCTCTTCGCTCGCTTGCAGCACGAATATCACGAACCCGAGGACGGGAGCGCGCGAACAACATCTGAACGATTCGCTCCAACTTCCAAGCAAGAAGGCGATCGCAGAGCACAATCGCTCCACGATCGCCTTCCGCTCGAAGCGTTTACTCTCGGCGTCTCCTTCGCGGAAGCGCCATGGCGATCGCCATCAACACAAAGGAGATTCCAACTGGCTTGCTGCCCGCTGAACAAGTAGCTCCACCGGAGTACCCTCCCGGGACATCAAAGGGGTCCGTCCTTGGTTCACAGCGTTGCGATTCGATGGAGCACACGAGGCCTTCGCCGCAATCCGCATCGTCACGGCAGCCACATCGAACGTGACCGGCTCCATCCTCAAGACAGTGTGTTCCGTCGGGCTCCTCGGAGCATGTCGCATCGTCGTCGACCACGCATGTCACGCAAACGTTCCCCTCCGGGGAGCAGAAGGGCGCGTCATCCGTACAGGCGTCGAGATTCGATGAAGAGCACTCGTAACAGGCACCGTCCACACACGCTGGGGTGGCGCCCATGCAATCCGCGTCGTCCGCGCACCCGTCAACACAAGCGCCGTCCGCGTTGCAGATTTGATCCCCGTCACACTCATCATCGTCGACACATTCCACGCACCAGCCACGCTCCGGGTGGCAGGTCTGACCGGCTGGGCAGTCCGAAGCTTCGCACCGCGGTTCGCAGATGTGGTCTGGCGAACAAACCTCTCCTCCGGCGCAATGAGAGGAAACCAGACATTCTTCGCAGCTTCCTTCACCGACGTCGCAGAAAGGCAACGGCTCGGCGCAGTCGTCGTCGGACTCGCATCCGGGCTGGACACATGTGCCGCTCTCTTGCTGACAAACCTCGGGGCCCGGACAATTTGCGTCCTCTGTACATTCCGCGCAGCGTTGCCGATCGTTGCAGACCAAGGGGGCATCGCAATCTTCGCTGTCCGTGCATTCTACACAGCGACCGACATCCGTATCGCAGACACCTGTTTCGCAGTCATCGTCCTCCACACACGTGACGCATTCCCGGTCGGCGCTGCATACCGCGTCCGAGCAATGCTCATTCTCCACGCACGGATAGCAGATGCCCTCATCGCAAATGGGTGCGCTCGCAGGACAATCGATCCCGTCACAACTCGGGCGGCAGAGGTGCGCTTCCAAGTCGCATACGCCCGATTCGCAATCGTCGGTCGTTAGGCACTCCACGCATTGTCCCTCATCGAGATCGCAGACTGGTGTCGTGCCCCCACACTCAATATCGGAGGAACAGCCGGAAGGCTCGCACCTGCGTTCCCCGGAGCAGACCTCTCCAGGTTCGCATTCGGCATCGCGCACACACTCGACACAGTCGCCGATATCGCAAACGGGCAACGAGGGATCGCGCGCAATGCAATCACCATCGCTCTCGCATTCTGTGACGCAAGCACCATCTGGACTGCAGACAAACGCACCGATGCAATCGCTGTCCCGAACGCAGCCTTCGCAGCGGTTGGTGCCGACGTTGCAGATCGGCTCCTCCGCTGAACAATCACGGTTCTCTACACATTCGACACACACAGAACCTGTCGCCGGAGTTTCATCGCAGACCGGCTGCTCTGCCGAACAACCTAGATCCACTGGTTCTCCGGAGTCTTCGCAGGGAACGCAGCGGTCTCCCGCGGTACCGATTCCACCGGCTCCGGAACACAATGGGCTGTCGATTTCGCAGCCCCGATCTGGACTCACTCCCTCCTCGCTGTTCAGGCAAGGAACGCACGAGAAAGATGTGGGATCGCAAACTCCATCTGCACAATCTTCGTCGGATTCACACCCGGGTTCGCACGTCCCGAGAGGAGAGCAGCGCAGGTCGTCGGCGCAGTTTGCATCCGAGATACACTCCGCGCACCGGGGTTCACCTGCCAACGCTTCTTCGCAGAAGGGGCGCCCCTCCGCGCAGCCAAGGTCGATATCCGAACTCATCATCCCAGCCGCCGTGTCGAGACAAGGCGAACATTCGCTGGCTCCGTCGCAATAGCCGTCGGGACACGCCGTACCCTCCTCCGATGGAGTAGAGGTACAGGTCGCGTCCACGCAACGGTCAACCGTGCATGCGACACCGTCATCGCAATGCGCATCGGTCGCGCAGGCCACACAATCAAACGTCTCCGGATCACAGAACGGGGTTTCTCCGCCGCAATCGGCATTCGACTCACAGGTCAGGCACATCGCCGACGCGCCGACCCCGACGCAGGCAGGCATATCCCCCATACACCCTTCGTCGACTTCGCCGTCTCCAAGGTCGAAGCACGGAACGCAGAGATTTCCGGGCAACCCGGAAGCGGGAGCCCCCGCACAGACCGGTGCGCTGGCGTCACACCCTCGATCGACCCCCGAATCCTCCGTGTCGAGGCAAACAACGCACTCCTCGGAAGGAAGGTCGCATACCAAATCCCCACATGCCTCGTCCGACTCGCAGCCTCCAGGAGGCTGACAAAGCCCGGAGTCCCCGCAAACCAGTTCCCCGTCGCAGTGCTCGTCGAGAACACACTCTAGACAACGCTCGCCGCTCCCAGCGGCGGGAGCCGCGCAAAAGGGATTCCCATCGACACAACCAAGATCGACATCCGTAAGATCCGTTCCGGCGTTCGAGTTGACGCAGAAAACGCATTCACCTGTGTTGCACACGCCATCGGAACATGCGGTCCCGTCAAGAACCGAGGTCGAAACGCAAGCGCCCGCTTCACACGTGTCTGCGGTGCACTCCTCCCCGTCTTCGCAGTGGTCGGCCGAGAGGCACGATAAACAACGATCGCCAAGCTCGGCGGCTGCAGCATCGCAGAAAGGAGCATCCGCACTGCAGCCCTCGTCAATATCACTCGGAGTCGTTCCCCCATTGCTATTTACGCAAACCGAGCACCGGCTTGGCTCGTCGATACAGACGCTCCCAGGTTCGATCACGCAGGTGGCGTCACAGCCATCCCCGTTGTTTAGGTTTGCGTCGTCGCACGCTTCGCCAGGATCGATTGTTCCATTCCCACAGCCAAGCGGAACGGGGTCGACGTCAATCGTGTCGACATCACAGGCGACGCCGTCGTCATCACAACAGACCCAATCCGCGTCGATTCCAGAAAAGTCAGACGAAGTCCCTGCGTAGACCGCCATCGTCCCCAGGACCCCGAAGGCTTCCAAGTCGCTCCGGGGAACTGCGACCATGATCGTCCAGTTGTCCAACGTCCCATCCGGTAGCATCGAGGGCACGTCTCTCGCCACGGCGTAACTATTTGTCTCCGTCGTAGCGTCGCATACGCCAGGGGCATATGTGCCCCCAACATTTGCATAGGAGACCGTCGGGGTGATCCCGTTTCCGGCGTCTTGATCGATGATCTCGAGGCGGTCCATCATCCCTTGACCGACGAGAACGACGAAGGCCTCAAACTCTCCATCATCGTCGGCGTCGATCCCCCAGGACCAACCGAACGAACGAAACTGCTCGGCTTGGCGCGGATCGCTCGCGACGCGCATTTGCAAATAGACGTATTCGTCATCCGCGAGGGAATACGAGACCGCACAGTCCTCTGAGTTTCCTACCACCTCGCGGTGGTCTGCCGTTGGAGCATCACCGATATCCGATGAAGGTTCCCCCGAACACGTTGTGCATCGAAACGAATCAAAATCGGGAAAACACCGAGGCTGAGCGAACACACTCGACGGTATAAAACAAAACAAGAAAAGACAGAATAGACCACGAAACATAACCAACATGGTTTGAAAACAATTCGCAAAATGCAAAGCAATAATTAAAAAACCACCCCAAACGGTTAAATTCACCCTCACCCCTTTGGGTGAAAGAACGCCATTTCATTCACGATTATGACGCACAGCTACGAGCCATACTTCTTGCCACTTCTGACGCCCCAACGGGTCCAGCTCCCGGGACCGTTGATGTCAATGTTCTGAGAACGCTCCGTTCTCGTGGCTCCGGGTCATCGAAATTCGTGCGAACGGAACGCTCTCATTTCGCTCAACGAACTCAATGCGCCGGTGTTCGCTTCGAGCTCGAGCGATCAAAACCTGACACGTCTCCAAGATCCCCTCCCGCGAACGTCTTCGATTGTTGAGGGGAAATTCACACGTGGAAGCAGACGCCCCTTGCACGCCGCTTGGGATTTTCGGACGCTACCGGCAATGACTCTTCGAACTTATCTGATGGGCGCGGAATCGCTCATGGTCCAGTGCGCCGAAATCCTCCTTGAGCGGGGGCACACCATCTGCGGCGTGGTGACCGACAACGCGGAAATCCAGCGCTGGGCCGAGGGCCGGTCGCTTGCGGTAATCAAGCCGGGCAAAGGGCTCGCCTCTCGGATTACCGAACCGTTCGACTGGTTCCTCTCCATCGCCAACCTTCGAATCATTCCCGACGACGTTCTCGCGAAGGCTACGAAGGGAGCGCTCAACTTTCATGACGGTCCGCTCCCGCGATATGCAGGACTCAACGCCCCAAACTGGGCGCTCCTGAACAACGAAGGTCAGCACGGCATTACCTGGCATCGGATCGATGGCGGCGTGGACGAGGGGAATATTCTCGCCCAGCGAATGGTGGATATTCAGCCGCTCACCTCCGCACTCGATTTGAACCGACAATGTTATGAGGCCGCGATCGAATCCTTTCCGGAGGTCGTCACGGCACTTGAAGAGAGTGAGTCGAACCCTGCGGCTGCAGAAGGTCGCGCCCAAGACCTAAGCCAGCGAACCTATTTCGCGAAGGCGGACCGCCCCGAAGCGCTGGCGCTGATCGATTGGAGCCAGAGCGCGGATGATATTGTTCGGCTCATTCGGGCGCTCGACTACGGCGATGCCTATGCGAACCCGCTGCATCTCGCGAAGACCTTGAGCGAGGCGGGCGAGGCGTTGCTGATCCGAAAGGGCGAGGTCTCCGCAGGAAGTGGCAGCCCGGGAACGATTCTCGAGCGAAGCAGCGAAGGGATCCTCGTCGCTGCCGGCACGGGCGCAGTCCGGCTCACCTCGATCTGCAATAACGCAGGCGGAGCCGTCGACGCAGCCACGCTGGGAACTTCGCTGCAAAACCCGTCAAGCGAAGTGCGCGTGGCGCTGACAGCGATCAACGCGCAGGTTTCCAAGGCCGATACCTTCTTCGCGAAACGGCTTGCGAGCGCCGCCCAGCCGGAAGTGAGCGCCATCCGCGCGGCCGCCGGTCGAACCGATGAGAAAAGCGTCTCTATCGAAGTTCAGACTGAGCCCGCCGCCTTCATCACCGGTGCCGCGGCATGGGTCGCGCGAACCTCTGGCGCGGCGAAGTTTACACTCGGTGTACAAACCACCGAGCTCGTCGAACTCGTCGATGGACATTCGGCGTTTTTTGCGACCGCCCTTCCCCTTCGGATCGACGCAAAGGGGACAGTCTCCGAGACTGGCGCGCTCATCGCGAAGGAACTTTCGAAGCTGGGCGAGCGCGGCACCTACGCGCTCGATATCGTCGCCCGAACCCCGAGCGTAGAGCGCGGAACCTTCGATATCGTCATCGCTCCGGACGCCGCTTCGTTGGTCGCGGGGAGCGCCCTGACCCTATCGCGGCAAGCCCTTCACTACGACTCGACCCGGATCACGGAGAGCGACGCGGCCAGCATGGCTCATCGACTTGGGGTTCTTCTCGGCGCCCTTGAAGACGAAACGCCAATCTCGTCGCTTCCGGTGCTCACCGATGCTGAACGCAAACAGCTCCTTTTCGACTGGAACACGACCGATACGGAATACGCATCGGAATGCATGCACACGCTCTTCGAGGCGCAGGTCGATAAGACTCCCGATGCGCCGGCACTCACAAACGAGGGACGCACGCTCTCCTACCGAGAGCTCGACGAGCGAGCGAACCAGCTTGCGCATTTGCTAAAGGCCCGCGGCGTCACCTCCGATACCATCGTCGGTCTCTACACCTACCGCAGCGAACACCTCGTGATCGGTGCCCTCGCCATCCTCAAAGCGGGCGGCGCCTATCTTCCTCTCGACCCCGACTATCCGGAAGATCGGATCGAGCTTTACCTCGAGGACTCCAAGGCCAGTCTTGTTGTCACGCACGAGGAGGCGAAATCTCGGCTTCACACGGAAGCGGAGCGTATCAGCATCGATGGTGACGACCGGGTTGCAGCGCAACCGAGGACGCGCGTTGGCACTACCTCTTCGCCAAGCGACCTCTCCTACGTCATCTACACTTCCGGTTCGACGGGGCGTCCGAAGGGCGTGATGATCGAGCACCGCAATGTGGCCAACTTCTTTGTCGGCATGGACGACCGCATCCCGCGTTTCGAGGGACAAGAGACCTGGCTTGCGGTGACGAGCCTCTCGTTCGACATCTCGGTTCTTGAGCTCTTCTGGACGCTCTCGCGAGGACTTCATGTCTTGCTGCACCGCGAGCGTGAGCGCCTGCACGGTGTCAGCGCGGAGGCGGCGAGCAAACCGATCGGATTTGGGCTTTTCTATTGGGGCAATGACGATGGTCAGGGGCCGCGAAAGTACGAACTCCTGCTCGAAGGCGCGAAGCTCGGCGACCGCATCGGTTTCTCGTCGATCTGGACCCCAGAACGCCATTTTCACGCGTTCGGCGGCCCCTACCCAAACCCGGCCGTGACCGGCGCTGCTGTCGCTGCGGTCACCAAGAACCTCGATATTCGAGCAGGTTCGTGCGTTGCGCCGCTCCATCATCCGATCCGGATCGCCGAAGAGTGGGCTGTCATCGACAATCTATCGAACGGTCGCGCGGGGATTGCCGTCGCAAGTGGCTGGCAGCCGGATGACTTCGTCCTTCGTCCCGAGAATACCCCACCGAAGAACAAACCCGCGATGCTCGATTGCATCGACACGCTACGAAAGCTGTGGCGCGGAGAAGCGGTGCCCTTCCCGAAGGAAGACGGCACGATGTTCGATGTTGTGACCCAGCCGCGTCCCGTGAGCCCTGAACTTCCGGTGTGGGTGACCACTGCCGGGAACCCGCAGACGTACAAAGATGCCGGCGCGCGCGGCTGCAACGTTCTCACCCACCTCCTTGGCCAGTCGATCGAAGAGGTCGCAGAGAAGATTAAGATCTACCGAGAAGCCCTGAAGGAAGCGGGGCGCGATCCCGCGCAGCATAAGGTCACGCTGATGCTGCACACCTACATCGACGAGACACGTGAAAAGAGCCGGGAAATCGCACGTGAGCCCATGAAAGGCTACCTGCGCAGCGCCGCCGGACTCATCAAGCAATACGCGTGGGCATTCCCGGCATTCAAGAAGCCAGAAGGAGCGACCAACCCCTTCGACCTCGACCTTCGAACGCTTAACGACGAAGAGATGGACGCGATCCTCGAGTTCGCGTTCGC
>JAHDCI010000163.1 GCA_020629955.1 Myxococcota bacterium
GGTATCTGAGCGATATGCCTTCACTTGCGTCTCGACTCTCCCGTGTTGAACCTTCGGCCACCATCGCCATCGCCAACAAAGCGAGAACGCTTAAAGCGAAGGGCATCGATGTTCTCTCCTTTAGTGTCGGGGAACCGGATTTCGCAACACCGACGCATATCTGCGAAGCCGCGAAACGTGCGATCGATGAGGGCGCAACCCGCTACACTGCTGCCCACGGAACCCCCGAGCTTCGCGCCGCAATCGCGACTCGGAGCTTCGAGCGGCGCGGCGTAAAATCAAAGCCCACCGATGTGGTCGTGAGCGTTGGCGCAAAACACACGCTCTACAACATCGCGACGGCGCTCTTCGAAGAAGGGGACGAAGTCATCATTCCTTCCCCGCATTGGGTTTCTTACCCCGCGCAGGTCCTGCTCGCGGGCGCGCAGCCCGTTCATATTATGACCTCCGAGGCGAATGGTTTCCGGCTCTCACCGGACCAGCTTCGCGGCGCGCTCACAGAGAATACAAAGGGCGTGATTCTCTGTACGCCATCAAATCCGACAGGCTCCGCTTACTCCGAGGAGCAGCTCAAAGCGCTCGCGGAAGTTTTGAAGGCGAGCGACTGCTGGATCATCGTCGACGAAATCTACGGCGAGCTGGTGTACGGAGACTTCGAGCAGAAATCTCTTCTCACCGTCGCACCAGAGCTTCGCGATCGGATCATCGTCGTCGACGGTGTCAGCAAGACCTATGCGATGACGGGTTGGCGAATCGGCTGGATGATCGCGCCGGAACCTGTCGCCAAAGCCTGTGCCAAGATCCAGAGCCAATCGACGACCAATCCGACGAGCTGCGCGCAGGCGGCAGCGCTCGCGGCAGTCGCGGGACCGAGCAACGCCGTCAGCGCAATGCGCGCCGCGTTTGAGAAGCGCCGCAGCATCATCATCGACGGTCTCAACAAAATCGATGGCATCTCGGCGACGATGCCGGACGGTGCATTTTATGCATTTGCAAACGTCAGCGAGCTTGTGGGCCGAAGCTTCGAAGGACGCACGCTCGCGAGTGACCTTGAGCTGTGCGATTTCCTGCTCGACGAGGCGCGATGCGCGTTTGTGCCCGGCACTGCTTTTGGAGCGCCCGGCTATCTTCGCATCAGCTACGCTGCCTCTGAAGCCCAAATTGCCGAGGGTCTGCGGCGGGTTCGCGAAGCCGTCAGCCGCCTAACGTAGAAAGCGACCGTTCCGAACGAACCTCGCGCCCCTGCGAAACTTTGTGTTCGCCCGCCCTAGGGCGGATCAATTTCCGCGCTGAATCACCGGGGTGCGCTGCGCCTGCTCTGCTTGAACAGCGGCGATCGCTTCATTCACTTCGCCCTCGTTTACGCCCCCAAGCTCTAGCGCACGACGATAATGCTCAAGCGCGCGACCGCGATCGTAGCGAGCGCGCATCACGTCGCCGTAAAGACGGTGCGCCCGACCCACATTCGGATTCGCCTCCATAAAGCGATCGAGGAATCCCGCGGCGAGAACATCACGGTTGACCTGAAGCGCGAGCGCGGCGGCATCGAGAAGACCGACCGGATTCGCGGGCGCAAGATCCGCGGCGTGGCGATACTGCGTAAACGCCTCACGCTGACGTCCCGCTTGTTCAAAAACGCGCGCCAGCGAAAGCGCGTAATCAGCCGAATTTGGCACAATCTCGAGCGCACGCCGGAGCTCTTGTTCCGCGCCACCAAACTCGCCTTCCGCAGCGAAAACCAAACCAAGACCGGCATGCGCGGGTGCCGATTCTTCCTCGACCGCGATCGCCGCCTGATAGCGCTCGCGCGCCGCCTGCCAGTTCTCGCCTTCGCGCTCAACATCGCCGAGCTTCACGAGTGCTTCGGTCCAGCGTGGGCGATCCCGTAGCGCAGCCAGAAGATGCTCGCGCGCATTTCCATCTTCGAGGAGCGCGAGCTGAAAGTGCACCCCGGAGTGATGCGGTGCGACGTTTAGCGCAGCTCGGAACTCGGTCGTCGCCGCAGCTTGGTCTCCATTTGCGATATGCAGCAAGCCGAGGCCGAAATGACCCTCGACGCGATTGCCATCGATGGAGATCGCTCGCTGATACGCCGCAAGCGATGCATCGTGATCGTGCCGAAAGCGATTGGCATCGGCGAGCGCAAGCTGTCCTTCGAACGATCCCGGCTCACGCTCCAGCGCGATTTCGAGTTCTTCGAAAGCACGTCCCGCGCGCTGCCATACGAGAAATGCACGCGCCCTGCAGATATGCGTCAGCGCCGCATCGCGGTCGTGGCGTTCAAGCGCGCGGCAAGCACCACGCGCCCGATGGTAATCCCCTTCGGAGAACGCGACCCGCGCGACTGCATAGAGCGACTCGAGCGACTCTCCCGAGAGGCGAGCGGCTCTCTGGAGGACGCGACGCGCCCGCTCGTATTGTCCCGCGATCCGAAGCGCCTCGCCGTACGCGCTTTGTGCGGCAGCGTCGCTCGTATTGCCCTCCGCAGCTTCGCGCAAGGTTTCGAGTTGGGCACTGGCGAGGGATGAGAACGAGAGACCCGCGACGAGCGCGAGAGCGGAGAGGCGAAAACAGGGGAACGACGGCATTGGTTCGAAAGTTGCGGGAAGCGAACGATAATGAAGGTGGTGCGAAGAGGAGCACGAATCGCCCGCCCCCTCTTCTCTGACGCCCCCCGGCGGATATTGTTCAATGCCGCGCTCACGAAGTCCACGGCTCGACGCGAGATGGAGCGAGCTCAGCCGCCGAAGAGACTCCGGCGTTCACTCGCCGAAAAGGAACGGTTCAGGTCTACGTCGAAGAATCGCGTCGTCGTACGGTCACCACTTGCCTCGAGCATCACCATCTCTTGCATCGACGTACCATTGCCGGAAAGCGTCATCTCCTGAAGGAATTCCCGAAGCTGACGGTTTCGGGGGCGCAGCCGAAGCGACCACGCCGCGCCATCGTGCGAATACTGCACTTCGTAGGCGCGCTCGAGCGCAGCCCGGTCACCGACCAGGACATGCTGGAAGCTCTGCACAAACGCGCTCAGGACAGGGTTCTGCGTGAGGTCGATATCCTGGCGTTCCGACCCCGAACGAAGGGAGAGACGGCCGTTCGCGATCAGCGCTTCGGAGGGCGTCGGCTCGGTTACGCGCCGCAGAAGACCGCCAGGTCGCGCAAAGAAGATCTCCCCTTCGGAGGTGAGGGGCGCCGCCAATAAGGCAATGTGCTTCTCCTCGCGGAAACGGGCGTGCAATCCCGTGACCGACTGAAAGCCTTCGAGGAGCGCATCGAGCGAGGCGGGTGCGGAGGTTGCGCTCTGTGCACTCGCGACGATGGTTCCGAGCGAAAGCAGCGCCACGCCAAGGGCACGAAGAAAGAGACAAGAGGAACGCATAGACCTTACCTAAGCTTGTGTGACGTAGGAGGCCAGCGTTTGTTCAAATCGAGTTTCGGTTATTCGGAGGCGCGCAAAAGGTCGTAAACCGGCGCAACCTCCCCAAAACCTTGTCCGGAGTCGGAGTTTGCAACCGTGACCCCAACGGCCACGGCAGCGCCCACGACAACCACTCCCACGATGGCCCAAAACCACCACTTTGAGGCGATTCCGCCTTCTGCCTCCTCGGAAGTTTCGACCGGATTTGCCTCGAGCGCAGGAGAGCGCTCCGCCACGCTGCGCGGGTCGATATCGACTTCGGCCGCCGCTGCCGCCGCCTCCCGTTCGGCAAGTGCTCGCTCGAGCGCGGCGATGCGGCTCTCCGCGTCCGCGCGATTCGGCGCGTCAGGAGATTCCTCAAGGAACCGGCGATAGTGAGCCAGTGCTTGCTCATCATGCCGCAGCCGATCGTGCGCAACACCAATATTGAAGAGGAGCTCCGGTCTTCCACTTAGCTCATGCGAACGCTCAAAATTCTGTAGCGCGTCGTCATAGCGCCCATTGGTCAGCGCGGATTCTCCCGCTTGAAAGAGCAAGCGTGCCTCTTCGTCGCGAGTGTCACCTGCGGTCTCCTGAGCCCGTGCACTACTGGACAGGGCAAATCCAGAAACTGTCAGGGCAAAGGCGGCAGCCAGACAAAACTCCTTCATTCCGCAGTCTCCAGCGAGGGGATTGAAATCTGTCTCCCAGGCGTGATGCTCCACAACGAGGACGCGCCGCTAAACTCAAGCAGAGGACAATCTTGCACGGCTGCCCACGAACGCGAATCGTCGGTCATCACGTCCACCTCTGAGAGCGCGGAACAGTTCAGATACACCGTTTCTTCATTGTCCGCGAAAGCCCCGGGCCATGCCGCTTCTTCCCGCGCCACCACGGCTCCTACGCTTCCACCACCACAACCTTCAATAGGCTCGCCGCCCCTCGAGAGACAGTTTCCAAAATGGCCGGTGAACATCGAACGAGAGACTCGTGGGAGGCGTCCAGCGATGGGCACAGCAGAGTGAAACCCGCCGACATCGCCCGGTCCGCTCGCCGAGACGTTAGCGCGAACAAGGCAGTTCACACATTCTCCATAGCCGTGCATCACTCCGGCCACGGCGCCGCGGCCCTCGCTTCGAACGACGCCATCGACCAACACGGTATCGAGGACGCCTTCTGGCACGCGGGCAATCCCGGACGCGCTTCCTCGGTCTCCAGTATGAACCACCGCGCCTTGAAAAACCAAACGTTGAAGTGTCGGAGAGACGTCAGCGCCACCTCGGATGAACAGACCCGCAGCATCGTTACGAGCCTCAATTCGCGTGGATAAGACGCGAACGTCGCGGATTGTCGGACCTTCCAAAAGCGTCCCGATCGGAGCGACGGTAGATCCACGGAGATAGCCATGTCGCAGCGTTACCGAAGAGAGAGTTCCAAGCAGATCTACCGCGAGACCATATTGGGAAGAACCGAGGTCCGCTTGGCAGTTTTGCAAACCATCAATCTCGAGTCGCTCGACGCTGCCGGTTAGCCGTCCAAAGAGCGTTTGCCCTGGGCTCAACGTCACTCGACTGAGCGTGTGATTGCGACCATCGAGATTCGCGAAAAACGTTGCCTCTTGATCGAGGTACGCGTCGAACCCCTCGAGGCTGAGATCACACCCAAGCGCGTAGAACGGGGCTTCGTTCTGGAGCGCTGCTTCAAATGTCTCGTGGTCGCAGATAATGCAGGGGGCGTCAGCGTTCGCTCCGCACCCTTCCTCAAAACCCGTGCATACCTCGCATTGGGTCGCGTGCACGGGAACGTCTCCCGACCAGGATCCGCAGGTAACTTCGCTTCCATACAGGTTGCTCGGGTCGCCGTCGCACCTGAGGTTGCCAAGGCCGCACTGCGGTGCATCTTCTAAAACGGAACCACTATCCTCGGAAACATCCGAGGCCACATCTTCTGAAGTGTCGACAGTCACGTCATCCGACACGTCCGCGGACGCATCTACGCCCGCATCCGTATCGCCCAAAAGTGCGGTACAGGACGCTCCATCGTAGCGGTCGTCCTCCGAGAGCGTTCTCGAAGAAACTCCGCCAGGCGCGAGTTCTGCGACGTCGATCTCCAGAAGCACGACGGTCCCTGCGACGAAGTTCCCGGTGACGCGATGGTCCACCGAGTTGCCGAACTCGACCGTGAAGTTCTCGGCGGAATCCGTCCGGCGAATCCCGAAGCATGTCTCGGTGGACAATGCGGGCATCGCCTCTCCGCTCGACGAAACACGAAGTTCCAAATCATCGGGTGCGTTTCGCAGAACCAGAACCACCCCTGTCGATGAATTAGAGCAGCCGAACATCAACAGCGAGATCGAGACCGTTAAAAAACGCCAACGCATAACTTCAAATATACCAAGATTTCCACGTCCACCCCAAGGTGGATCCTCAGTGAAACCCACTCTTCTGAGAGCTACCTTCGGCTGAGTTCAGAGCAACGACCGCGTTCTTCCGCTCTTTCTTGCTCGGCCTCTGCACGATTTCCGAGGACGCAGTGTGGCATTGGATCGAAGGGGTTGAGCGAAAGCGCGCGCCGCGCTGCAACTCGCGCATCGTCCACATCGCCCGCGAGGTCGTACGCACGCGAGAGCAACGCCCACGTCGACGCGTGATCCGGATGTCTTTCGCTGATGGGAATCAACGTATCGCGGGCAAGCTGCGCCTGGTCTCCTGCCACGGCGGCCCGAGCCAATCGAGACGCGAGCGCCGGGTCTCCGGGAGCTTCCTCAAGTGCGAGGGCGTATTGGTGAGCGGCGGCTCCATGGCGCTGCCTCCCCCAGAGCAAATCCCCGAGACGAACGCGTCGACGCGCTTCCTCGGAAAGCGCTTCTGGGATCGGCTCCATCTCGCTCGCTTGCCCGCGTCGGAGTTCTCGCTGGAGAAGGGGCGGCGCATCTTCGGTATGCTCAAGGCTGCGTCGCCACTCGGATTCCAGTTCCGCGAAGCGCCTCGCGGCCTGCGTCGCCATCGCCTCGCGCGCGTCTTGGCCATCGGCAATCTCAAGGAGCGCCGCTCGCAAGGTATCGCGACCGTAGACTTCGTAATAGCGCGCGACGAAGGTAGAGACTTGAGCGAACGCTAGCGCCGCTTGTTCTTGAGACGGAAGAAGCGCGATCGAAGGATGAATGCGATCGAAGGCGAGGAGCGAATCATTCTCCAAAGCGTTGCTCAAAATGCCACGCGAGCTTGGCGTCAGGTGCAGTTGCGCACGCGGCTCACGCCAGCGGCGTTCGAGAAACTTGGCGAGGCCTTCCTGAAGCCAGACGGGAGTGCGGTCATGCGTGAGATGCGCAACGACCAAATGGACAAACTCATGCGAGATGGTGTCCATCCAAGGATAGCCGCGCAGAAGTGCGCGCGGCGAGGTCACCATCAGCTTATCCCACTTGCAGAGCGCGATGGTTCCCGTGCGAGCGACATCTTCCACCTCAAGCGTAGAGAGCGCTGCGAGGGTATCGGCGCTCGGTACGATCTCGAGCCGGATCGGGCCCTGGAGACGGATGCCAAGTTCCTCAGTGAGCGATTGGTCCACCTGACGAAGTACCCGAAGCGCATAGTCGACGAGGTGACGATCGGGCCCTGGGGCGTGCGAGATACGATAGCGACCATCTTCGCTCTCGACGTGCACGAAGTTGGCGGTCGCTTGAAGGGTCGAACGGAAAAGCGCGAGTTCACCGGGGCGCCGGTCGCGCGGATGCTCGGGCTCCGCTTCGAGCGAGGCTTCCATGGCCTCGACCGCTTGCGCGTAGTGCCCCTGATAGAAATGAACTCGCGATCGAACACTGAGATCGAGGGCGGAATCCCCAAGCCCCTCGGAAAGCTCCACGGCTTCGCCGACCCGCATCTCGTCGAGCGCCGCTTGCACTCTCTCGCTCAGCGGCGTCAGCGATTGGGCCGAGGCCAAAACGGGGAGCGCGCAGAAAGACACGCCGAGAACCAACACGCGGGTCCAGGCTCTCATCGGAGCAGCTCCTCAAAGTACCGGCGCGTTGCATCCTCGTAGCCCGCCGGCGCTCGGCCGCCCATCGACTCGAGAAGGCGCATGCGAAGTTCATCATCCCGCGCATCATTGGCCGGGATGGTCACTCGGTCACCCTCTTGGGATTCGCCACCTCGTTCGCCGCCCTCCCCGCCGGACTGACTATCGTTTTGAGAGGCTTCCAAGTCTTCTCGAAGCTCGGTCAATCGCTCGGCCGCCCGTTGCTGGGCCTCGGCCGCGTCGATCGCGCGCTGCTCCCCAAGCGCAGATTCTGCGGCCCGCATCTCTGCGAGCGCCTCGCGAACCCCTTGCGCCGCTTCTGGGGAGAGCGGGGCCTCGTCGGGAGACGCTTCGAACTGTTCTGCGAGGCCATCCGCGCGATCGCCAACCTCTCCCTGACGGTCATGGTCTTCGGAGAGCTGCTGTCGAGCGTCACGCTGCATATGGTCCGCGAGGCGGGGCAGCATCCGATCAAGCCGCCCGCTCGCGCCGCGCAACTGGTCCGCTCCACGCCGAGCCGCCTCCGCAGATTCCCGCACCTTGCCGTCGCGCCCACCAAACATCATCGCGGATAGTTCGAGTTCCCGCGCGAGCTGTTCCACATCGCCGCGTGCCGTCTCAAGCATCGTTCGCCCTTCGCCGAGATCTCCGGCTTCGAGTGCGGCGCGCGCGTCACCGAGGCGCTGAGAAGCTGAGGAGAGCGCTTCGCGATCCATCGGACCGAGCGATCGCGAATCCATGCTCTCAAGGGCAGATTCCGCTGCGTCGAGCGCGGACCGAAGGCCATCATCCATCGTTTGCGCGCCACCCACCGCTTCCAAGGCCCGTGTCGCAGCTTCCCTTCGGACGCGCTCCGTTCGCCCGGCAAGACGGCGCTGCTCGTTCTCCAGCGCAAGCAAGACCTCCATCGCATCTGCCATCGCTCGCTCTCGAGGCCCGAAACGTGAGCCTTGGGCCTGCTGCTCCGCGCTCTGTAGCGAACGCGCAAGCGCGTCGAGCTCCTGGCCGAGTTGATGCGCCGAACGTAGCGCTTCTTCGATATTGCCTTCTTCCATCGCCCGCGAAAGCGCATCGAGGGCTTCTTCCGATTGTTCTGCACGCTCGGTCTGTGCCGGGTTCAAAAACTCGCTCGGGTGCTCCTCGCGCATGCTCGCCATCCGCTCGAGCAGTTGCCGCATCCGTGTTCGCGTTCGTTCGATCGCCGCTCGAAGCTGGGCCTCGGCTTCATCGGAACGTTCACTCGCGAGTGATTCGAGCAGGGAAACAAGCTCGCGCCGGAGGGTCTCGAGTTCACGCGCGATCGCCGCAGAATCTTCGAGTTCCGAGGTGGTGAGCAAGTCATCGAGCCGAATGGTCAAGCGCTCGAGAACTTCTCGCACCTCTTCGTCGCGGCGTGCTCGATTCGCATTCTCTCCCCGAGGGTACATCGCCGAGTCACGATCCACTGCGCGCTTCAGCTCACGGTGCAAGGTTGTCAGGATCGCTCTCCTTCGCTGCTCCAGATTCGCAACCTCATCGATCTGAGAAAGCAACGTCCGCTCACGTTCATTTAACGTTCGATGTCGCGCAGCAGCGGGTTCATCCTCCTCCGGAAGCGGAAGTTCGATTCGATCCGCGAGGCGGTCGAGGGTCGCGTCAAGAAGTGCAGCGAGCCCCGCGATTCGGGCCGCCCGTCGCGTACGTTCGGACGCAATGGTCAACGTAATGCGGTCGCTTTGCCCGATGCCGGGGCCGTCGACATCGTTGCCATCTTCCGCCTCGAGCCAAACCGTCACCTCGTCGTCCGGACGCAACGAAAGACGCTCAAGTTCGAGCCGGGCCGCCCCTTCCCACGGGAGCGAGTCGTCCACCATCGCGACCGGTGGGGGCGCAATGGGACGTCGCACTTCGCCTTCCGGAGAAGTCAGAACGAGCGAAAGCGAACGAATCGCATCATTGTCCTGTGCGCTGAAACCGAACGAGAGCTGCGCAAACGCTTCAACGATCGCTTCTCCTTCGTACGCAATGCCGACCGTTGGCGCGGGGTCGGCAAACGCGGTGAACGACCAACGCCTTGCTTCCCGCACCAAGCGTTCTTCTTCGTCTTTCCCGCTCAACGTCAGCACGCCGTCTTCGCGCAATAGAAAATCGGCGACGTAGCGTTCGCCATCTTGTTGGAGACGGATCGGCGATTCCCCGAAAAGCAGCTCGAGCGCGTCGACGGGCTCACGCGTGGAAAACGACCAGCGAACCCGCGTGCCGCGAGGCGCCTCGATCACTTCGCTATGCGCGATCGTTTCGCTCGGGCGCTGCAGATACGCAGGGTAAATGAGCTCCGCCTCGACGCCGGTGACGAAGGCCGCGAGATGAGCTCCCCCCTCATCGCGCGCGCTTGGATGCGTGAGCGCATACGCCCCGCCGCGGAGGGTCTCACCAAAGAAGAATGCGCCCGCGACAACGAGAAGCAGGAATCCGCCTCCTAGGAGGAGCGACTTTCGGACGCGCCCCATCGGCGGCGTCTCCGCAGCATCCATCTCGCGAAGCACGCGCGAAGCATGTGCGCGCCGCATCTCCGGGTTGCCGCTCGGGCGATCCGCGAGCTCAAGGGCCGAACGGAAAGAAAACGACAGACGCTCATCGGCCGGACGGAGCAGCAAGGCCGCACGAGATCCCTCCGATTCACTTCGCGTTTTTCGGTAGCGATGCATCGCAAGGATGAACGGAACCAGCACAAACGCGAGGGTGACAATCGACGCGAGCGGCGACCCGACGCTCCCGACTTGAGCGCACGCGGCGAGGAAGACAATCGCAGCAACTCCGAAGGCGAAAACGAGCAAGCTCCCGATCGTTCGACGACGGTCTAGGGCTCGGAGCTTCTGTGCGGCTTTGCGCAGACCAAGACGAAGCTCAGCCTCGGACAGGAGCGGCGCGGGTGGCGCGGCTTCGTTCGTCGGAGGTCGAATACTCTCTGGTTCGGAGAGACGCTGGGGAGTGGGGTCCACGAGGTTCGCGGCAGATTAGCACGCTGTCCCGCTCGCGACATGGCCCATCGGAGAGGATTCTCCTTGGCGTTTTCGGTCGGGCGCCGCAGGGGCACGTGCGCTATGTCCTCTTCGTGAGTACCCCCGAGTCCCCTTCCGAAGCCCCACTTCGAAAAGTACGCGTCCGTGGGTTCGAGGCCACGATCACCGACGAAGGTCCACAAAGCGATACGCGCCCCTTCGTTTTTGTCCACGGGCTCCCCGGGAGCGTCCGCGATTTCCGGTGGCTCACCCCCGCGATGCCCAAGGCGCGCGCCATTCGCGTCGACCTGCCCGGATTCGGCGGAACGGACCAGCGCGCGGCAGGCCTGACACCGGAGATGCGGGGTCGCTTCCTGATCGACCTCTGCGATGCGCTGAAACTCGAGCGTCCAATCCTCGCCGGTCATTCGATGGGCGGCGTGGTTTCGCTCGCAGCGCTGCGTCAAAATCCGATGCGCTTTTCGGGTCTCGCGTTGCTCTCCACGCCCGGTCTCCGAAAACACAAACCGCTCCAAAACCTTCCCTCTCCGTGGCTGCAGCGGCTCTTTCTTTCAAAGCTGGTTCAGCCCCTGGTCCTGCCGAAGGTCCGCAGCGACTTCGAGCGCCTCGGCTTTCGAAACGTCCGCGACGACGAGATCGTTCACACGATGCGGCTCGTGCTGGAGCTTGGATTCAAACGTCACTCCGAACGACTACGGATGGCGCCAAGCTTCGGGCGGCCAATCTTCCACAGCTACGCCAGCGACGACCGCATTATCGAAGCCGAAATCCTGAGCGACTCCTTCGAAGCAACCGGCGGCGAGCGCCTGGTCTTCGAGGAAGGGGGTCACAATATTCAGAAGTCGTGCGCCGTTGAACTCGCGGACGCGCTGCTCAAGTGGCGGCAGTCACTCCC
>JAHDCI010000164.1 GCA_020629955.1 Myxococcota bacterium
TCGCCTGCATCCGCTTCGCCCGCATCCGCTTCGCCCGCATCCGCTTCGCCACCATCTTGGAAACCCGCATCCTCAATACCGGCATCTTCGCCGCCATCGGCGCCCGCATCGGAGCCGCCGTCCATGCCGCCATCGCCCACGCCGGCATCTTCGCCGCCGCCAGCGCCACAATCGTCCGGGCAGTCTTCTCCGCCATCGCAGAGCTCCCCGGTGTCGACCACGCCGTCGCCGCAGCGCGCACTCGTACAATCGGTGCGACAAGCATCCGGGCGGGTATCGCTATTGCGGCCACCGCCGTCGCACATCTCGCCGTCGTCGATACTTCCATCGCCGCAGCGCGGCCCTTCCATGCCGCAAACTTCGTTGATGCCGACCTCGGTCAGCTCCGAGCGGTTGCCGGCGGCGTCGACAGCGACGATCTCCACGTTCACGACCGTGCTATCCGAGAGCCGGTTCAGCTGAAAGCGCGCATCGCTTCCAAAGTATTCAAGCTCACCGTCCACCGTCACTTCGTAAAAGGACGCGTCCTCCGAAGCGAAGTCGACATCCACGCGCTGACGCCACCGGGGAAACGGGCCGCTATCGCAGCTGGTGCCGACCTCCTCGAAGAAGCAGCTCGGCGAGACTGCGTTGACCTCGGGAGCGGAGGGGGCAGCGTCATCTGTTTCGTCCATGACCACGAAGTGACTCTCGACGGTGCCGCTCGCACGATCGCAGCCTGAGCCGAACTGGTCGGCCCGAAGCGTGTATTCGCCAGCGGCGAGCGGCTCGGCCGGAGTCGCTTCAAAAATCGTCAGCGTTGTGGGGATCGAGAGAAAGCTCGTATTTCGAACCTCGCGCCCGGCCCATCGGAGCGGAATGACATCTCCGCTCTCGGACTCGATCAACTCGAACGCATCCGGACTCGCATCACACACCGTGGCCGTCGAATAGACAAAGAGGCTTGTGTTGCTTGGGACTTCGGAACCAAACGCGAGCGGCGTATTGCGAATCGAAGGAGCGGGACGACAGGCTCGGACGGGCGCGCTGTGGGCAAGAGCGGCAGCGCAAAGGAGCAGCGCAGCGGAAGTGCGAAGGAAGTTCATCCCCTGACTATGTCGACAAGCGCATCCAATGCCAAGCCGGCATTGTCCCTCTCAGCGAGAGCGCATTTCCCCCAACGATTAACGCCAGCGAAGCGTCTCGGCGTGGCCGCGGATAACTTGGTTCTGGTTCGCGCCCTCGGGATTCGAAACGTAGATGCCACCGCGCGAGGAATAGAAGGCGACCATGCGGCAGTCGGGCGAGAACGCGGGATCTTTGTTCTGTCCCTGGCCCTGCGTGAGGCGGGTGTACTGCTGGGTCGCAATATTGACCGTGAAGACATCCATGCCGCCGCTTCGGCCGGTAAACGCGATAAGAGGCTCGCCTCCGCTCATGCACCACGAGGGCGTCTGGTTGTGGTCGCCGCGGAAGGTTACGCGGCGTGCCGAACCGCCGCCGCCGTTCATCACGAAGATCTGCGGGCTGCCGTGACGGGTGCTGACAAACGCGATGCGTCCGCCCGGTCCACACGAGGGGCTAACGTCGATCGCAGGGTTTCGCGTAATACGGCGAATATCGCTGCCATCCAGCGCCGCGCTGTAGATCTCGCTATTCCCATCGCGCGTCGACGTGAAATACACGCGCCCATTGCAAACCGTCGGCCCCATATTGAGTCCGCCGCCATCGATGATGCGGCGTCCTTCGGCGTTCGAGTGGGTAATGAACATACCGGTTTCGGTCAGGCGCGAGAACCAAATGCCGCCAGGACCAAAGGTCGGAAGCATATTGATGCCTTCTTCCGGTCCGACTCGGCCCACGCGGTGGCCGTCCCAGTGGCCGACGTAGACATCCTTCCGGCCACGGCCGACGCGACGCGCGAATGTGATGCGACTGTTAAACGCGCCGGCATCACCGGTGAGCACGCGCAGAATCTCGTTGGCAAAATCGTGCATGAAGCCGCGCAGCTCGCCGCGTCCACCGTTGTAGGTGCGCGTCAAAACAGGGCTGTCGCCTGTCGCGAGATTGTAGAGACGCATCTCCACTTCGATATTGCGGCCACGCTCTCGAATCTCGCCCTTTACGACGCCCTGCGCGCCCACCGCGGTCCACGCCGCAGGCACGACCGAAAGGCCCTCTTGATCAAGGTTCGCGATGAAGGAACGAGAGTTCAGCACCTCGAAGAGGGAGACGAGCGTGAGGTCGTTTCGGATGACGCCCGCAGCTGAGCCGCCGAGCGATTGCGGCCCGCGAAGGTTCGGGATTGCGATCTTAAAGAGCGCGCGTTCGGGGCTGTCGATCTCGATCACGGGTCCGCGCTGGGGAAGCGGATCCTCATCGTCCCCACGCTGCGAGTGTCCAGGAGTCGCCAGCACCACGACCAGGCCTGCGGCCAGAAGCCCAAGCACAGATCGCATCAGAAGGCGGCGGGAGGATAAATTCATAGTCTGGTCCGTATCGGGGCGTTTTCGAGCGCGGCCTGACGCCGCACGTTTAAAAATCCGAGGATGATCAGGATCACTGAGTCGACGCCTCCCGTAAAGGGGGGATTCAAAATCATCTAAGGATTTCAAAACGCCCTAAACTCAGCGGTCATCTATTTTTCGCGCTCCCCGAGCACAAATCCTTGCTGAAGAACGCGATCACGCTCTACGAAAAGAAGCGCGGAGTACGCTTTCTCACCATGAAACTCAAGATCGTCACCTACCTCTTCGCGGCGCTGATGCTCGTCGGCACCGCGGGGCATGTCTTTAATCCCGAGTTCTACGAGCCGATGATCCCGGATTTCTTTCCGGCCGATCTGGCGAATATCCTAACGGCCCTCGCAGAGTTTGCGGTGGGCGTGCTCCTGCTCATCCCAAAGACCCGCGCGCTCGGCGGGCTCGCCTTCGCCCTGCTGATGGTGGGTTTTGTGCCCTTTCACGTCTGGGATTTCTTTCGCGACGATCCGATGGTGGGCCCGCAACCCGCACCGACGATCCGCCTCGCGATTCAGTTTCTGCTGATTTACGGCGGCATCTGGATCTATCGCCGGACCCATCCGGTAGCGGATCGGACAGCGGAAACGGGCCCCTCCGAAAAGGGCGAATAGTCTCCCAGGAAGAATCGACTCATGGGCAAAGAGAAGTACCCAGTCACGAGCGCCATCCGCGCGCTACGCCAAGCAAAGGCGGAGTTTCAGCCGCACCTCTACGACTACGTCGAAAAAGGCGGCACCGGCGCGTCCTCGTCCGCGCTCAATGTCGCGGAGCATATCGTCATCAAAACCCTGATCTTTGTCGACCAGGATCAAAGGCCGCTCGTGGTGCTCATGCACGGCGATAAGAAGGTCGGCACCGGCATGCTCGCCAAAGCCATCGGAGCGAAAAAGATCCGCGCGGCCGCTCCCGAGGTCGCGCAAAAACACTCCGGCTATCAAGTCGGGGGAACCTCGCCTTTCGGACTCAAGCGGTCCATGCCGGTATACGCGGAACGCTCCATCGAAGCGCTCCCGAGGCTCTTTATCAACGGCGGAAAGCGCGGCTTTCTGGTGGAGATGCGCGGCGCCGAGCTTGCGCGCATCTTGGCGCCTGAGTGGGTTGAGGTCGCAGCGGACTGAGTCCGCGACCGTTCAAGAGCGGACGGTTACTCCGCGAGCTCAAGGAGCGCATGCGCGGCCGCGAAATCAGCAATCGCCGTATCGAGAAAGTTCAGATACGCGCGCTGCGATTCGGATTCGAAACCGATGCTATGAAAGACCGCGTCGCGGTGGTCGCCAAGCTCAAACGTGTCTTCAAAGTCCTGGCTGAGCAGACTCGCGACGAGCGCATCTCGCGCGCGCGCTGGCTCTTCGGTCTTCACGACTACATCGCATCGGTCGTCTGTTCGCGTTGCACCGAGCGCCGTGAGTACGCGCCGCATCGAAGCGCCGCCAAGCTCGAAACCTTCACCGAAGAGAAGCACCACGCCGCCAATCCGGACAAGATGCGCCGCGTCTGCGAACATGCCCCGGAGCAGAACCCGAGAGTCTTCCGAACAGGGCCAGTCGAAACCGAAGCGAGCGCCGAGTGCTGCGAGCGGCGGTGCGACGCGATCGTCCGCCCAGGGGTTCGGATCCTCTTCCTCAAACTTCGCGTACCTCTTCATGAAATCACGAAGCTCGGCCTCAGCAGATTTTGCGGCGTTGAGGGAAGAAAACTCAGCAAGCTGGAATACGTGACTCACGGCGCCATTTATACTTCATCCATTCTGCATCGCGCGCTCGCTAGGAGAGCGAGCTCTGAAGAAGATCGCGATTTGGGCCCCTTGAGCTATAAGCTCGAAAGCACCATCGTGACGCGCAGGAAGCACAAGGACTGAGATGAAGCGTTTTGAGAATCAGATCGTATGGATCACCGGCGCAGGCAGCGGCATTGGCAAAGCGATGGCGCTCGAGTTTGCGAAGCGCGGCGCGCATCTAGCGCTGAGCGGACGCCGGGCCGAGCGTCTCGCAGAGGTCGCCACGGAAATCCGTGCGCTCGGAAAGCAGGCTTTTGAGGTGCCCTGCGATGTGACCGACGAAGAAGCCGTGCACGCGGCCGCCGAGAAAATCGCCGGCGACGCGGGCGGCATCGATATCGTCATCGCGAACGCAGGCTACGGAGTCGCCGGCTCGATTCTAAAACTCGATGCCGCAGCATGGCGAAGGCAGCTCGACGTCAACGTCGTCGGTCTCGCGACAACGGTGAAAGCCGCCGCGCCGCATATCATCGAGCGCAAAGGCCGCATCGTCCTCGTCGGTTCGGTGATGAGCATGGTCGCGGTCGTTCCAAACTCGGTTGCCTATGCGGCCTCAAAGTACGCCGTCCGTGCGATTGGGCAGTCACTCGCCGTCGAACTTGCCGGAACGGGCGCGAGCTGCACGACGGTCTACCCCGGCTTTGTCGAAAGCGAGATCAACCAAGTCGATAACGACGGGGTGTTTCATGCGGATCGCGAAGACCGCCGGCCGCAAAAGCTCATGTGGACGGCGGAGAAAGCCGCGCGCGTCTGCGCCGACGCGATCGGACGCCGCCAGCGCGAGTTTGTCTTCACCGGCCACGGAAAGTTCATCGGCTTTGTTGGCAGGCACGCCCCCAGCGTCGCGCACGGCCTGGTGAGTATGCAGCGACGACGCGGGAAGTAATTCGACGTGACTTCGTTCGTACCGACCATTTTTGCGCCCGGCTTCTACGCCATCGTCGACCCGGAGCATTGCGCGCTCTCACCCATCGAAACCGCCGAAGCGATCCTCGCGGGAGGCTGCTCGGTGATTCAGCTGCGAGACAAAAAGAGCGACGAGCGATCGATCCTCGCGCTCGCGCTTGAAATCAAAGCCCGCGCCCACGCCGCTGGCGTTCCCTTTGTCATCAATGACCGCGTTGATCTGGCGCTCCTCGCGATGGCAGATGGCGTGCATCTGGGGCAAACCGATCTACCCGTGCCGGAGGTGCGAAAGATCTTCGAGGGCCATATCGGTCTGTCGACGCACAACCTCGCACAGTTCGAATCTGCGCTTGATGACGCGCCCGATCTGATCGCGCTTGGTCCGATTTTCGACACCGCATCCAAGGAAAACCCAGACCCGACGGTCGGACTAACGCTGCTCGAAACCGTCGCCGGGCGTTCGCCCGTTCCCACCGTCGCGATTGGCGGCGTTCGCCTCGATAGAGCGGCAGAACTCAAAGCAACAGGAGTCACCATGGCAGCCGCGATCGGCGCAGTTTGTAAAAGCAACGACCCGCAGAACGCTGCGCGAGCGCTACACGAGGCACTTCAGTGATTGTTGAGATCGCCATCGGAGCCGCTGTCGGCGCCGCGATCGCGGTGTACCGAAGCAGGCAGATCCGCAGCGCGAAGGAGGCCGCCGCCGGTCTCCCCGCCGGCGCGAAAGACGGCAACGAAGACAGCAATGGGGTCACCGAAGAAGAACTTGAAGCGCTTCGAAAGAAAACGCCTCCGATCGTAAATCCGATGACCGACGCGGACGACGACGAGGAAGTTGCCGCAAAGATGCGAAAGACAAAGCCTCGGGGACTGCGCGTCGGGGATGTCCTCCTCTACGCCAATAGCGAGCTCTGGCTCGCTGGCGGATACGAGCTCTGGGAAGACGGCTTTGTTGCGCGGATCTTCTCCACGCCGGGGAATCCACACGCGGACTATGTCGTGCAACTCGATTCGGACGCGAGCGCCATTGGCCTGTGCAAGGTGACGGACGAGGTTCCATCCGGCAGCCTTCCGGTCGAACTCCCACTGCACGGAGAGCGCGTCAGGGTAGAACGCCGCGGCTCCTGCTCCGTGCTCACCGAGGGAGACTTGAAGAGCCAAGGCGAGAGCGCAAAATTCGCGCGCTTCGCGAGCGCCGGAGGGCCGGTTCTTTTCGTCACCGACTTCAGCGAAGAAAACCGCTTCGCTCTCTTCGGGGAAAAACTCGGCGCCGCGATGTTCGAGGTACTCCCGGGCGACGACGACGAATAGGCGCTTTGTCTACTCGCTCTCGACGGCGACTTCGCGAAAGGGTGGCGGAGCCGTCTCTGCTTCTTCTCGGGCAGTCCCAGCATCCACGATATCCCCGAGCTCTCCGAGAATATTCGAGACAGCCGCGAGTGTGTGAGAGCTCGTCTGCACGGCGAGCTGCGCGGTGCGAAGGCCATACGTAGCCCAGGCTGCACCCAGCGAAAAGAGGTTGTCGAGGGCGCGATCATTATGCTGGTTCATTCTTCTTCCTTTGTGTTTTGAGAGGTTGGTGTGTCGAGACCGAGGGCCTGACGAGCGCTCATCGGGAGACAATCCGGGCTGAGCAAAACACCCGGCGCCCCATCGCTGCGAATCGCGAGATAGGCATCGGAACCTCGCGGCAAACGCTCGCCACTGAGCGCACATTCGCCATCGCGAACGAGACGTAGTGCCTGATAACCGATCACGTTCTTGAGCGGGTGGGAGACAGAGGGCGGCGAGGGTGAAGGTGAAGGCGAAGCGGCCCCCTCCTCCGCGAAAAGCGAAGCAACGCCGGTTAGCTCCGTATTCGCTCGCTTTCCGATCCGGTCCACAGTCGTCACCGCATCTTCAAGGATGGTGCGTACGACACGTGATACAGGCAGCCGCAAGTTCTTCGCGAGGTCCTTCAGCTCACGTTCCAACACAGCAGGAACCCTTGTGTGCAGAACCTTTTCTTTCTTCTCATCGCTCACAAAGAATATGTAACACATTTCGTGCTACATGCAACACGCGTGTTTCATTTTGTGTTCAATCAAATGAGGCGTGCCCGTACGTCGTCGAACGGCGAGCACGTCATCGCGCCCGCAGCTCACGCTCGAAGATGCACTCGCGGCTCCTCGTTCGAAGACGCAGGCCGGCTTCGAATCCAAGGCCGTCGCACGTGATCCTCCGCTGGTGACAGGGCTTCGCCCGAGCCACGAATGCGGAGATCAAATCGACGGAAGGGAAGAGCCTTCGTCAGGGGCGCGGAGGCGAGCTTCGGAGAGCGGACGACATGCCGATGGATGGCGTTTGAGTGCGTGAAAATGCCGCGAAGCGGTTTCGGACATTTTTCGCCAGCCTGCTAAACGCGTTCGACTTCTTGAACGCCCTTGATGTCTGCGAGCTTTCGCATGACGCCTTTGAGGCGTCCGAGGTCATCCACGCTCAGACGGAAGAGGTTCACCGCGACGCCATCGTCACCGACTTTGCAGGCGGCTTCGTTGATATTGAAGCCGTTCTCCGTGAACACCGTCGAGACCTTCGCGAGAATGCCAGGCACATCGGTCGTCGTGATTCGCAGCGCGACGGGGAGCTCCACCTTGGAATCGGTCGCCCATTGCACATCGATACGACGCGCTGGGTCGAGCTCGAGCGAGCGAGGGCAGCCGCGTCGATGAATCGTTACTCCGCGGCCGCGCGTGATCCATCCGATCACCGAATCGCCAGGAATCGGCGAACAGCAGTTGCCAAAGCGGACGAGGATATCGTCCATGCCGTCGATACGGATATGGTCGTCGTCGGCGCGCGTGACCCGTCGAACCGTGCGCTCGAAGAGCGATGGCGCGAGCGATTTTCGATCTTTGGCCTGGCCGGGCGTGATCGCTTCCACCACCCGGGGAACGCCAATCTTGCCGTATCCGACCTGGGCGAAGAGTTCTTCAACATTCTTCAAATTGAAGTGATCGAGCGCCTCTTTGGTATTTTTGCTCTTGAGCCAGCGACCGAGCGAGATATCACTCTTTCGAAGGCCCTTTTCGAGCAGCTCTCGACCGAGCTTCGCGGAACTGGCGCGCTCTTTCGCGCGAAGGTGGGCCCGAATCCTCGAGCGCGCCCTACCCGTCGCGACCACGTCGAGCCAATCCTTATTTGGTTCTTGGCTTCGGTTCGTCAGGATCTCCACGACATCGCCGTTTCGGAGCTTATGACGCAACGGAACCATCATTCCGTTCACGCGGGCGCCGCTACAATGAAAGCCAACGTCCGAGTGAATCGAGAAGGCGAAGTCGATCGGCGTCGCTCCGCGCGGGAAGGTCTTAACCTCACCGGCGGGCGTAAAGACGTAGACCTCATCGGGAAAGAGGTCGACCTTGACCGATTCGAAAAACTCCGCGGGGTCATCGACCTCGCGCTGGAACTCCATGAGCTGACGCAACCACGCGAACTTGGCGGCGTCGCGCTGATCGACGCCCCCAGAGGCCTGCTTGTATTGCCAATGCGCCGCGATACCGAACTCCGCGGTCCGGTGCATTTCACGCGTACGGATCTGAACTTCGATTCGGCGCCCCTTCGGCCCGAGCACCGTCGTGTGAAGCGACTGGTACATATTCGGCTTCGGCAGCGCGATATAGTCTTTGAAGCGCCCAGGAACAGGGGTCCACTCCGAGTGCACGACGCCCAGCGCTGCATAACAATCGGCGACCGTCTCCATCAGGACGCGGAACGCGACGAAATCGTGGACCTGCTCAAACTCGATATTCTGACGCTTCATCTTCCGCCAGACCGAGTACAGATGCTTCTTCCGGCCCGCGACCTCGAGCGCGAAACCGCGCGCGATCAGCATCTGCTCAAGCTTCTTCGAGACCTCGTCGATTTCGAGGTTCGTATCTCGCGCGCCTCGCTCGACCTTGGATGCGAGGTCCGCATAGGGCTTGCGATGCAAATACTGGAACGAGAGGTCCTCGAGCTCCGCCTTTAGCCAGTGAATCCCAAGGCGGCCTGCAAGCGGCGCGTAGATCTCCATGGTCTCGGCCGCGATCCGCTCCTGCGAATCCGGCTTCATATGCTCGAGCGTGCGCATATTGTCGAGACGGTCTGCAAGCTTGACGAGAAGCACGCGAATATCACGCGCCATCGCGATGAGCATCTTGCGGAAGGATTCCGCCTGACGGTCTTCGCGCGAGGAGAAGTTTAGCTTCCCGAGTTTGGTCACCCCGTCGACGAGAAAAGCCACCTCGTCGCCGAAGCGCTCCTGCATCATCTCCGTGGTCGCGTCGGTGTCTTCGACAACGTCGTGAAGAAGCGCGGCGCAAAGGCTCGCGGTGTCGAGACGCATTTCCGCGATGATATTCGCGACCGAGATCGGGTGCGTAAAGTAGGGGTCGCCCGACTTCCGCATTTGGCCCGTGTGCATGGTCTCGCCATACGCGTACGAGCGCTCAATCAAATCAGTGTCGGCCTGCGGGTGGTAGGCCTGCACTTTCTCAACCAGGGATTCGACCGAAATATCGCGCGTCATCGTAGGGTCGTCCGCCGAGCGAACGTTCCACTAATGTAACACTCTCGTTTCGAGCTGAACAAGAAAGAGCATCGCCCGACTGGGGGATCGCACAGCATGCACCCGCGCACGATTGCAGGAACGCGACTCGCCATCGCGAGAAAGTCTTTGAAGGCGGGCTGCGCGGAGCGAGATTCTCGGTCACGATACGGGGATGAGAACGCGTTCGCTCTTTCTTATCTCTCTCCTTGGGCTCAGCTTGGTATTCGCCAGCGCATGCGCGAATGGGGGACGGCGCCAGCCACCGATGCTGCTCAACGATGCCGGTGAAACCGATGCTGGTGAGACCGACGCCGCCGAGGACGGCGCGCTGCCCGATAGCGATCTCCCCGACGTGAGCGCCCCAGATGGGGAGCTGCCGGATGCCGCGCCCGATAGCGATACCCCCGATGTTGGTGTCGACGCGGCGCGTGACGCGGCCATCGATGTCGCCGCGGATGTCGCGATGGATGTTGCCGTCGACACCGCAGACCCGTGCGCCGATTGTGACGATGGCAACCCTTGCAATGGCGTCGAGCGCTGCGTCGCCGGAAGCTGCATGCCGGGTACGCCGCTCGATTGCGACGACGGCGTCGCATGCACCCAAGACCGATGCGAGCGCGCAACGGGTTGCCAGCACACGCCCGATGACGGCTTCTGTCCAGGTTCAGACCGGTGCGACGCGACGCGTGGATGCGTGGAGACATGCTCGGAATCGCCGTGCCGAGCGATCTCCCCCCAGTGCGGCTGTGGCGCCGGCGAAGGCTGCTATCTCTCGTCCGCAGGCACAACGAGCTGCCAAGATGCAGGCAGTGTGGGTGAAGGCGGCGCGTGCGATTCGATCCTCGATTGTGCGCCGGGCCTGACGTGCTCGGACCTCCAAGGCGGAAGCGTCGGCGCGTGCCATCGCCTCTGTTCATCGAACACGCAATGCGGCGCCGACACCTCGTGCGAGCTTCGTCTCGCCGACGCATCCGGCTCCCTCTTGCCCGAGCGCATGTGCACGATCCAGTGCGACCCGGCGACCCTCTCCGGCTGCCCCTCCGGCGGACACTGCTTCGTAACCCAGGATGAAGATGACAACTGGATTTCGCACTGCGGCACGGCCAGCATGCGCGGTACCGGCGGCGCCGGACAGTCGTGCACATCAAGCACCCAATGTCAGCCTGGATTCATCTGCCTCGCACCCGGCGGCGGCTCGAACCGAACTTGCCAGGCGTGGTGTCGCAACCCGCGCTCGACCCCGTCGAGTTCCTCGGACTGTGGCTCTCGCGAAGATTGCTACGAAATCTCCATCGATATCGAACTCAACGGCACCACCTACGGAATCTGCTGGGACGGCGATTGATCGATCCCGACCACCTGCCGGACGCGCGCGATGGACTCAGCCGAGCCGAACGCGTCGTACTCTGGCAGCTCGCCGAGCTTCAAAAAGAGCGTGGAGATCGCAATGTCCCCTCCGCTCAGCTCTACGGCCGAGTCACCGAACACGTGAACCTTAGCGTTCGCGAATTTCAGCGCATTCTACAGAAGCTCGTCGGGCGCTGAGTCGA
>JAHDCI010000165.1 GCA_020629955.1 Myxococcota bacterium
TAGTTTTTCGTTACTCGAAGAGAGGGCGCGTCCGAAAGGGCGTGCCCTTTTTCTTGTTGTCTGGGCCATTTCGAAGTCGGCGTTTGCTCCAGATCCGCTCGGCTCCGGATGCAGGCATAGATGCCGGCAAGACCCATCTTGATTCACAACCGAATTCCATCAACGCAGGTTTATGAACAGCCTTGTCATTTGACTGGAATTTGACGACACTAGAATCGTGCATCGCAAGCTGATCGACCGTGGCGAAGTGTGGAACGAAGGGGCAGTCGTATTGGTGCGATGGCACGATTCGCCGAGCGTGGATGCGGTCGAAACGTTGAACGTATTTCTGGAGAGCATCGGCGCCGAACACGGGCCCCTTTCCTTCATGGCGTTTATCTCCGGCTTCCCGCGCGTGCCCGACGCGGAGACTCGAAACACACTTGCGTCGGCCATGCGCCGGCTGCCGTTTTCGAAGATCGCCATCGTTTATGAGGAGGTGGGTTTTGTGGCCTCTGCGATTCGTTCCGTGACCACCGCCCTCGCGCTTCTTTCAGGAGATGCGGTTCCTCAACGGATGTTCGGAAAGCGCGCCGACGCCATCGATTGGCTGGCGGAGGAGAATGCCCAAGTGCCCCCCGCGATGAGGCGGCTTCTATCGCAGGCGGAGATTGAGTAGACCAGCGATCCAGAATGAGCCTTTCTGCTTTCGAATCGATACGCGCGCGGAAGCGTGGATTTGCGATGACGTGATCTTTGTGCGCTGGCTTGCACCCCCTGAGGCCGAAGTCGTCGATGCGCTTGTGGCGGAGCTTTCGGCACGCCTTTCGGGGAAGCCTTTTCTTTTTCTCGCCCGGACTGAGAGTGCACCTTCTTTTCCGGATGCCGCCGCTCGGCGTGCCATGGCGGATGCAGTCAAATCACTTCCGTTTCAGCGTTTGGCGATGATCTACGAAGGACAAGGCTTCGTCGCGTCGATCATCCGCTCCATCAATACTGCCGTGATGCAGCTCGCCGGTAAGGGGTTGCCGCAAAAGATGTTTGATTCGGCGGATTCGGCAATTCAGTGGCTCACGGAAGAGTCTCCGGATCTTGCTCCACATTTTCATTCGCTTGTCATGCGTGCGGATGGAGAGACGTAGCGGCCATCTGGTCGATGGCTTGTCTTCTGAACATCAATACGAGAACATCAAACGTGTACTTTTGCGTCGAAAATCGTGCCGAAAGCTGGGTTGAAAGCGGTTGTGCGTTCGTTCGCTGGGTACAGCCCCCGACCGCGGACGCGGTTCGTTCGCTCAACGACCAGTTCGACGCCGTCTTTTCGGATCCGGAACCGATCGTCTATATGGCGCGGGTCGAAAGCACTCCCCGCTTCCCAGACCAAGAGACGCGGCGATTGATGGCGGAGTCGGTGACTCGATATCCCTTTTTGCGCATTGCGGTTCTCTTTGAAGAGCAAGGGTTTGTGGCGTCCATTATCCGATCGGTGAATACGGCAATTATGCAGCTCTCCGGGGGGAGCGTTCCGCAGAGGATGTTTTCGAAACCGGAGCTTGCGATTGCCTGGCTTGAGGAAGCGCGCGCGGGCTCCGGCTCGGTTTTCCGCGAGTTCTTGCGTCGTGCTGACGAGAGCGCGTTGCAGCCACGCAAAGAGTAGCTGCGGCGCTCCCGCGTTCGAATCCCGCGCGCAGCTCTGCAAGCTGGTGAAAAACGCCCGAAACCGCTTCGCGGTATGTTCACGCACTCAAACGCCATCCAATTCTCGCCACGTATGCGCAATACGAGACCCAAAATCGGACGCATCTGTGCACACCAAAATCCAACGAATTGAAATCGGCCCTTTTTCACCAGCCCGCTAGGCCATCGCGAAACGTATTCGCATGAACTCCCCAATTTGTGGCATCTTCTAGAGATGCTTGGTTCTTCATCCGCGCGCGCGCTTTCCGCTCTTGTTTCGGTACTGACGCTTCTTACGCTCCTCGGCTGTCCCGCAAACTCGGTTTGCAACCGACCCGAAGATTGTGCGGATGGTGAAGACTGCGTGAACGGTTTGTGTGTCCCTGGGTCGACACGAGACGCTGCACCAGAGGACGCGAGTGAAGATTCGGCGGCAGACGCGAGCGAAGATGTCGGTGAAGATGGTGGGGATGACGCCACAGTCGAGGATGGGGGCATGGATGCTTCCGATGGAGGCGGCGAATGCGTCGAGGGAGCGCCGTGCGACTTCGGCGACGCCTGCGAACTCGGCCGAATCTCCTGCATCGATGGTGAACCGGAGTGCATCAGCGATGGTCCTGCGGAAGCTGGAACCGTTTGTCGCGCGGCCGTCAGCGAGTGTGATGTTGATGAAGTCTGCAACGGTGGCGCGACCGCTTGTCCGCCTGACGCATTTGCGGCGACCGGCACTGCGTGCGCGGATGGTTTCTGCGTGTCTGGCTCTTGCACGAGCTGCGAGCCGGGCGCGGCCTGCTCGACCGACAACCCTTGTGAAGTAGGCGTGATCGAATGCGACGGCGAAGTTCCGCGATGCGTGGCGACGGGCCCCGCTCCGGCCGAGACCATTTGCCGGCCTGCAGCGGGTCTCTGCGACGTCGCGGAAACCTGTGGTGGCGCCACGACCTGCCCCGCGGATACGCGACGCGACGCGAGCGAGCAGTGCCGTCCCTCGGCGGGACCCTGTGATGTGGCTGATTTCTGCGACGGATCGAGCGTAGGCTGTGCGGACGAGCGTCGTGACGCGGGCAGCGTTTGCCGTGCTGCAAGCGACGAATGCGATGTTGCGGAGGCCTGTGATGGAACCAGTGTTGCGTGTCCGGCCGACGCGCTCTCATCTGCCGGAACGCAATGCCGTGCCGGCTCAGGTACCTGCGACCCCGCCGAGAGTTGTACTGGCGACTCGGCGGCGTGTCCGGCCAACGTCTTCACGGCCGCCGGAACCGATTGCGGTGGTGGAAGCGTTTGCGACGGCGCCGGGGAATGCGCGGATCTCGACTGCGGTTCGCCCTGCGATACCGGCAACGCGTGTGAGGTCGGAATCATCGATTGTTCCGGTGGCTCGGCGCGATGTGTCCGCGACCGACTACGAGATTCTGGATTCACTTGCCGGCCCTCGCGTGGTGGCTGCGACCTTCCAGAGATGTGCACGGGGAGCTCGCCCACATGCCCGAGCGATGCCTTCCGGCCTGGCTCGCACGTGTGCCGAGCTTCGGCTGGAGCGTGCGATGTTGCCGAGACCTGCACGGGGTCTTCTGCGGCGTGTCCCTCTGATAGTGTCCGCCCGGCGTCCCACGTTTGCCGCTCGGCTGCAGACACCTGCGACGCCGCGGAGACTTGCGATGGAAGCTCTGCGGACTGCCCGACCAACCGCTTCCGTAGCTCAGGTTCGGTTTGCCGTGCATCGACAGGGGCCTGCGACGTGACCGAGACCTGCACGGGGAGCTCTGCCGCATGCCCGCGCGATTCGCTTCGTGCGGCTGGGACCACTTGCCGCGGAGCCGCGGGCTCGTGCGATGCTGCCGAGGTGTGCACGGGCTCTTCCGCTGCATGCCCCGGGGATGCGTTCCGCGCCGCCGGCTCCCGCTGCCGTGCTGCGGCTGGGATCTGCGATGTTGCCGAAGTCTGCACGGGCTCTTCCGCGGCGTGTCCGCGGAATGAATTCGCGTCGAGTCGAATGCTCTGCCGTGCGTCGGCCGGCGAATGCGATCGGGCGGAGTTCTGCACTGGCTCCTCCGCGTCCTGTCCGACCGATAGTGGCCAGCCCGCCGGGACAATGTGCGAGAACCCAGATCCCTTCTCGTTCCCTTGCCACGTTTACCGCTGCAATAGCTCCCGAGCCTGTGTGTTTTCCTCGGGCGAGGATACCTGCCGCGACGGCCAGATTTGTTGCGAGTTTGGTTGCGCCGAGGACCCGCGCGAGTGCTTCCGCTAACACGCCGAGCCTCGGCGACAAAAAAGATGGCTGTTAGGGAAGGTCTTCTGCCGGAATACGTAGGTTTCGGCATGAAGAAATACGCACTCTTTCTTTCCATTCTCGTCACCGGCTGTGGCGGGTGTGGAGAGCCTGATCAGTTCAGCATCGCGCCCGGCTTTACGCCTGACCCGCAGGTGCATAGCGGTCTTTCTGGAGGTAGCCGCGAAGCGTCCTCCGTTCAGGCCGATTGCGTAGGCTATATCGCCAGCGCAGACAGTCCCGACCACATCATGAACGTCACCGCCGACCTTCCGTGGGCACGCGTTCTCGTGAACGGTGGCGACAAGGACACCACGCTCGTGATCCAGCGTCCGGACGGTTCGATTCGTTGCAACGACGACGCTCTCGGTTCCGTAAACCCCGCGATCGAAGATATGACCTGGCCAGCGGGTCAGTACAAGATCTGGGTTGGCAACTACGAGCAGGGCGTTCGCTCCTCCTACAACCTCGCGATCACAACCAATAACGCGACAACCGCTGACGCGCTGCCCACGCCGTCGACGGCGACCATCAATACCAACAGCATGCGCCGCCGTTCCCGTCGTCGCTCGCGACGCCGTCGTAACCGACGATAGACCCCTGCCGCGTGCGCAACGCTGCGCGGCCCCTCCAAACCAAAAACGCGCCTGCCGATTCCTCGGTCAGGCGCGTTCCCTATTTTGCGAACTGGAGTGCGGACTCAGTCGTCCCCGCCGCCGCCGCCGCGGTTCGACGGACCGGAATAGAGATCTTTCTCCCAGCCACCCCCTTTGAGGATGAAGCCTCCGGTGCCGGAGATCATGCGGCGTGCCTTGCGCTTCTTGCACTTCGGGCATGTCTTGATGGGCTTGTCCGACATGCTCTGCTCACGCTCAAATTCGTGGTCGCAGGCGTCGCACTTGTATTCGTACATCGGCATGGAGCGGAATTTGATCAGCGATGGGAAACAGTCAAGGGGAAAGGCCGTTAGGCCGTTAGGCCGGTGAGCCATTCGTACTGAGCGCGCATGCCGTCTTCGAGAGAGACGCCGCCGCGGAAGTTCAACTCTGTCCGTGCGCGCTCGATGCTCATATGGAAATCGTAGCGTTCCTTGGTCCGCTCGCGTCGCTCGATCTCAAGCTTCTTCCCGCTCACTTTCACGGCAAGCTCGGCGATTTCTTCGATCGAGTGTGGCTTCCCGTCGGCGATATTAAATACCCCCTGGCCTGAGGAGATGCTTTCGACAATGGCTCGCGCCGCGTCGTCGATAAACAGTTGATCGCGTAGATCCTGGCCATCGCCGAAAATGACGGGAGCCTCTCCCGCAGCGACTCGCTTGAGGAAGTTCGGAAGCGCGCGCGGCGTACTCTCGCCGGGCCCGTAAATCGCGGGCATTCGAAGGGCGACCCAGGGGATACCCTCTTCGTCGCCAACGGCCTGCACGTGGTGTTCGCCGGAGAGTTTCGTCGCGCCATAGTCCGTAAGGGGATAGGTCCGCGAGTGTTCTGTGGTTGGCGTCTCATCCGGCAGTCCGTAGACCTCAAAGGTGGAGGCATAGACGACCTTCTTCACCCCGGCCTGACGAGCCGCGTCGAGCGCCCGCATGGTGCCGAGCACGTTCGTTTCGATCAACGCGTCGCGGTCCTCTGCCGTCGTGCTGCCCGTGGATTCGGGGTGCCAAGCGGCGAGATGAATCAGTGTCGTCTCTGGGTCGAGTGCGCCCGCGAGCGTTGCAATCGCGTCGTCGCTTCGCAGATCCACCTTGAGCGGACTCGTTCGTCCGGCTTCGATCGGATCGTCGTAGAAGCTGTCTTCACGGAGACGCCTCGCGACCGCTTGACCGAGATGTCCGCTCGCGCCGAGCACAAGAACTTTCCTCATGCGCCTGCTCCTGGTGCCGATTCTTCCGCCACGGGTTCGGGCAGAGCGAGCCCAAAGGGCGCCGTATGCCCGCCCGTCTGCATCCAGCGAAGCTGCGCGCGAATGCCTTCCTTCAGCGGGGTGGGGCGATAGCCGAGTTCGCTTCGGACGCTGCCGAGATCGAAATCCTGGTCGATCCACCACTTCGGGGTCTTGCTCGGGTCGGTCATCGCTTCGAGGTCGGCCACGCCCTCTTCCCGCGCGACGTCGCACGCGAGTTGTGCGACTTCGAGGATGGAGCGAGACCGCTCACCCGCCCCGTGATGGGCAAGGGTGGAGCGATGGAGGGCGGCTTCGATCATCATCCAAGAGAGGTCTGGCGCGAAGACATCGTCCCGGATGCTCTTTCCCGCTCCGTATACAGTCGGAGCCTTGCCCTCGAGCAGCGCAGCGAGGAAACGTGGGATCGCATTCTTGGCGTGCTGCCCTGGTCCATAAATGCAGCTCGGCCGCACCACGCCGTAGGCGTAACCCGCGCGCCGGCTCGAGATCTGCAGCAGTCGCTCGGCGAGGAATTTCACCGAACCATAACTATGAGGATCAGGGCGCTGCGGCGGATCGGCTGGATCGAAGGCGCCGTCAATCTCGCGTTCGACAACACTCGGGCCATACATTTTGAAGGTCGAACACGCGATGAGATGCGGGGCATCGCCCTTCGCCGAAAACGCTTCCATCAACTTCACGGGCCCCTCCGCGATCGCGCGAAGGTTGTCCCGAGCGAGCGCATCCACGCTGGAGCCACGCGTGATGGTCGCCGCCATGTAGATGATGCTGTCGAGCTCTCCTGCCTCTTCGACCAGCGCCCCGAAATCGAGCGCGGGATCGCTCAGATTGACTTGAATCTCCGCACCGCTTCCGGGGCGATCGACTCCGACACATTCGATCCCGCGAAGCGAGAGTGCTGCCCGAAGATGGGTGCCGACGAACCCTTGGCTGCCGGTGACGAGAATTCGAGCGCCCTCGCGTCGAGTGAGCGGGCGCGGAACCCGCAGGTGCGTTGTATCGGGCGTCATTACGTGTGCTTCGAGACGGCTTCGCTGCGTGCTGGTGCGCTTTGCTGGAAGTCGATCGGAAGGGAACTAACCGAGGCCATGCGCTTGCCGGTCCGGACCATTTCGACGTCCTTGATGAACTCGGTATCCACGCGAAGGTCGTCGCCGAGGTGCTTCTTGATGATGCCCTCGACCTCTTGAAGGCTGCTTTCCGAGAAGCGCGATCCTTTCACGACGCGGAATCGAACGGAGCCCTCTTCCTCCTGGACGATCTGGAAGCGCTCGATCGCGTGCTCGTAGTCCTTTAGAAGATGCGCAAAGAACGTTCCGGGGACGTAGCGTCCGTCGGTGCCCTTGATGATCGACTGAACCCTTCCGTGAATCTCGCCGATCCGTGGCGCGGCACGGCCGCAGGCGCAGGGCGTATCTTCCATCGCAACGGCGAGGTCGCCAATCCGGTAACGAATGAAGGGCATCGCGTAGTTGTTGAGATCGGTGATGACCACCTCGCCGGTTTCGCCCGGCTTTGCGGGGCGGCCGTCGACAAGAATCTCCACGATATAGCCCTCGGAGACCACGTGATGTCCATCGTGCGCATCGCACTCATACGCGATTCCGGAGAACTCGCGGCTACCGTACTTATCGAAGGCTTTGCAGCCGAATGCATTTTCGATGATCTCACGGCTGTGGGCGGGCAGGCTCTGCGCGCTGGACATGATCGCCTTCGGGCGGTGGGAGAGACGGCCCACCTCGCCGAGGTATTTGGCGAGAAAGTCGAACGCCTCGGCGTAGCCGTCGATGAGCACCGGCTCCTTATCCTCGATAAGCTTGATCATCGCATCGAGGCCATCTTCTTTGATCTCGAAGATCGGTACGAAGTGGCGGTTCGTGAACTTCGCGTCCGCGATTTCCTTAAACGCCTGCGACTTGCTCATTCCGAGGGTCTGATGCCAGAGACGTACGCTGGGATCGCCCCAGACGTAGCCGGTCCATTCCTGCGCGCGGAGCGTCGCCGCCCAGCGGAACTCGAGCTGCTCCCGGTCCGCGAAGCAGACGAAGGGCCTGCCGGTGCTTCCGCTGGTCGTGATTCGCAGCACCTCCCGGTGCGGAATATTCTTCGCGCGGATATCGAAATAGAGGTTCTCGCGGACGTCGTCTTTCGTGAGAAATGGGAGCTTTTGAAGGTCGGCTGGCGTGCGGATATCCGCCGGCGTGAGCCCCGCTTCTTTCATATGATTGCGGTAGTAGGGCACGTTCCGCCACGCGTGACGGATCAGGCGCTGGAGCTTCTCCGACTGCAACGCTTCCATATCGGTCTTCGAAAGCCACTGCGTTTGGTAGAGGGTTTCGTACTGTTGCTCTACGGCCTTGGTGATCACCCAGTGGGTCTGCTCGAACGTGTTGATATAGCTCTTCCAGCGGAGCGGATATTTGGTCTTCGAAGGGGGAGGGCCGCAGTCCACAGGGTGACGCTCGAGAAAGCGCGCGGAGACATCGCGCGGCGTCGCCTTCAGCCGATACTCGATGGTGGCCTTCGCGACGTCGACGAGGCTCTGGGCGCTCACTTCCAAGGTCCGGGTGCCGTCCAGGAATGAAGTTCCGGCCTTTCGCGTCTCGAAAAGAGTCTCGACTTCGCGATACTCGTACCCCTTGGCGTGGGCTGCGATCATGATGAAGGACTGCCAATGCGCGTAGCTTCCATCGTACGTCAGGAGGTCGGCGAAGACCTCCCGGGCGCAGCAGATGAACCCGCTCTTGTTGTCCTGCAGGTTCATTCCGAAGGTCGCGTTCAGAATCTTGTTAAACGCGCGACTGACGTAGAAACGCTGGTCGCGTTCGCGTCCAACGACCGAACGCCACCCCTGAACGATATCGACCTGCGTATCTTCGAGCTCACGGAAGAGCCTCAGCACATCCTCGGGCTGATATTGAAGGTCCGCGTCAATGATCGAGATGTACTCGCCCGTCGACGTTTCCAGGCCGGTGCGCCACGCTTGCGTGATGCCCTTATTCGTCGCGTGAAACGCGCCCACGACCGCCTCATGCTCCGCCGCCAGGGTTCGAATAACGTCGGCGGTGGTATCGGAGGAACCATCGTCCACGAGGACCAACTCGCCATGCAAATCGCCATGTTCGAACGTGCGGAGCACTCGGCTGGTAAGAGCAGGGAGATTCAGCTCTTCGTTAAAGCAGGGAACAATAATGGAAAGCTTCGGCAAAGAATCAGTCATAGGAGGCGCGGAGTATGGCACACAACGATGGGGGTCACCACTACGCGAAGAATGGCCTAACGCCCGAAAAATCGTGACGTATTCGCGCCCATAGCGCGTCGATTGAATCGTTGATCGCTTCCTATGCTCGCAGCGTCTTTGCACTCGCGCTCGGTCCATTTGGCGTGCTTACGCTTGCCGCTTTGAACCGCCCTCGACGGCCTTTTCGAAGTGCCTCAAAAGCGGAGACCCGTTTGCGCAGCCTCGATTGGTCCGCTAGACGTGGGCTCTTCCCTACAAGGAGAATCTTTATGAGGACAAAGTTTGGCTTGGTGTTGGCGTGCATGCTTGGATTGGCAGCGTGTGGCGACGACGATATGACGATGACGGACGGGGGCACGGAAGATGCCGAAGTCACCCTGGACGCGGACACTCCGGATACGGACACCCCGGACACGGACACCCCGGACACGGACACCCCGGACACGGATACCCCCGACACGGATACGGGCGACGTCTGCGATAGCGCAGAGGCGATCACGCTCACCGTTGGCGAGCAGGCGATCTCCGGCGACCTTACCGGCGCTCCGCGTGACCTGACCCTCGGTGAGGAATGTGGCGGCAACTTCGACTCGGGTGCCCAGCTTCTCGCGCTGACCTTGCCCGCCGGCGACGAGTTTGGCGTGCGCTTCTCTCTCGAGAGCGAGACGACCGGCGATCTCGACACCGTCGTTCAGATCCGCACGAACGCGGACTGCGAAGATATCGCCGAAGCACAGTGCTTCGACGACATCGCGCAAGACAACTTTGCCTCGGGTGGCGGTTTCGTCGCCGAGGGTGGCTCCACGATCTACATGGTCGTCACCGGCTTCTCGTTCATTCAGGACGGTGAGCGTGAGCCCACGATCGCCGAAGGCCCCTGGGCCGGCACGATCGAAGTCTTCGAGCCGAACGCCCCGGTCCTTACCGAAGTGGGCGCGGGCACCTTCGACGATGGCGACGTGCTCAACATCGCGGTCAACGGTAGCGACGCCGATGGCGACGCGACCGGCCTGACCTTCAGCTTCCTCGACGCGGCCGACGAGGTCGTCGCGCTGACGTTCGAAGACGGCTCGATGCAGGACGAGTTCACGTTCGGATTCAACGCACCGGGGCAGGACGGAAACACGGAGCTCGAGAATGCTGCGATGACCATCTCTGGTCTTGGCGGATTCACCGACCAGCTCGAGAGCGTCACGCAGCTTCGCGTGGCGATCACCGATAGCCTTGGACTCACCTCGGAGACGATGGTGACGGCGTACGGTGCAGGCACCGAAGTTGAGCTCGACGGCGACTGCTCGGGCCTTGGCGATCTTTGCGCGCCCGGAACGCTTTGCCGTGCCGAGACGAACCTCTGCTTCGATCCCGTCGTTGCCGAGGGCGAAGACTGCTCCCCCGAAGACGTTTCCTGTGAGACCGGCCTTGAGTGCCGTGAGGCCACCGGCCTTTGCTTCAACCCCATCGCTGGCTTCGGCGAGGATTGCTCCGCTGAAGACGTGATGTGTGCCGATGGATTCACCTGCACCGACGACGTCTGCGCCGTCAGCGCAGAGGTTGCCACGGCTTGCGAAGCGGCTTCGGCGGAAGGTGCCGTCACGGTTGCCGCAGCGGTGACCTTCGACGCTGTTGTTCCGGCGACGGGCGAAGAAGAAGAAGGCCTCTTCACGGGCACCTGCGGTTCGACCGCCGGTCTCGAGACGCTTCACACCGTGACCGTTCCGGCGGGTGAGTTCGACCTCCTCGCGGCGACCGCGACGGATGACGAGGACGCCGACTCGGTGGTCTACATTCAGAACCCCTGTGGTGCGGAGACCGTGGCGTGCAACGACGACTTTGGCGGAGAACTTACGTCGCGTGCCGTCGTGGAGAACGCCGCCGCCGGTACCTACACGATCGTTGTTGAAGCGTTCGGCGGAGCCGAGGCTGCGACGACGTTTGCGACGACCGTTTCGCTTCGCCCCGTGGTTGCCGCTGGCGCCGCGTGCGATCCGGAAGAGGTCATGAACCGCTGCGCGACCAGCGCTTGCCCCGAAGAGGGCGCCGCGGTTTGCCCGGCTGCCGAATAACGCGTTCGCACATGCAAAAGAAGCCCTCGCCGAAAGGCGGGGGCTTTTTTTATGATGGTTCGCTTCGATGAAAAGTCTAGGCGTCGCTTGTCTGGATCGGATGCAGACATCGCAGGGCCGTATCGATAACC
>JAHDCI010000166.1 GCA_020629955.1 Myxococcota bacterium
GGCCTAGTCGCGGAGGATTTCGTCGAGGTAGTCGGGGCCATCACCGCAGAGGATGGTCTCTGCGAAGCCGGCCTGCTGAGCGCGTTCGCCAAAGGGACGAGAGCTACCCGAGTCCATCAAGCAACCGGGCTCGTTGCCGCGGTTGTGGAAGACCGATGCAGAGCCATATGGCGAAGCGAGACCAAGGGAATGTCCAATCTCATGGGCCGTGGTTTCGCCGACGATCGACGCGAGCGCGCGCAGAGCTCGCTCAACCTCACCCACCCGGCCGCTGCGGCCTTGGATTTCGTCGAGCGTCGCCGCTTGCTGGCGCACCGGATCGAAGATTTCGTCGAAAAGTGGATCGGGCTCCGGTCCCCCCGAGGGAAGATCCGCCGGAGGGTTCTGTGAAAAGCTGAAGAACGATTCGACAAAGACCCCGCCGTATCCGGGCGCCCCACCTTCTTGGGTCTCGGCGTTGGCGCCACCGATGGCATCGAAGAGGCGAACGTTTCCGATGTCCTTACCGGGCGTGTTGTCGTAGCCGAAAAGACCGCGTCCGTTCGGATCGGGGCCACCGATCTCCACCGTGCTATAGCCGACGGGCGAAAAATCGGTCGGCTCTTCCAGTCGCACCTCGATATTCCAGCGGTCGTAGATGCCTTCGATGCGTTCTTTGACAAGCTCTTCGATACGGCCCGCGGATCCGGCGAGTCCGAATCGAGCGAGGCTTCCGTAGAAATCGGGAAGGAATCGCAACCAGATGATCTGGCGAAGGGGGCCGAGTTCGAAACGGAATGGGGCGGAGAGCCCCACGACTTCTTCGCCTTCGAAGAGAGTCACGGGGGTGACCGTTCCTTCCACCGAGCCGCGCGAGATTCCAAGAATCTCGGAGACCAGGCGATTGCCTTGTTCCACCGCGGAGAGCGGCCCGGCTAGGTTCTCGTGGTCGACGTACTCCAAAATGAACTCGCTCGGCGGCACATCGCGGGGCGTCGAACCTTCCGGCGTAAGCGTGCCTTCGAGTCGGAGAACCGTTGAGCCCTCGCTCCCGCCGAGAAATCCCGCGCCGACAACCTGAATGATCTGCTCGAGTGAGATGTCTTCCGGGCGTACCTCAAAGATCTCCGGGAGCAGGAAGGTGAGGGAGATCGAGGTGGGCGTGGTGCTCTGCCGATCGCCGGTCGCATCGAGGGAGGTCTCCACAAAGAAGTTTCCTTCAAAGACACCTGGCCGACTCCCGCCGATGGCCGTGTTCAGCTCGACCACGGCTTCATCCCGGCTGCGGCCCGAGAGTTCGACCGGGATCTCCGCGTTGACCTCGACACTGCCGCCCCCGTCCGGGGTGAAGGTTCCCTCGAAGAACGCGGTGAAGGTTCCCTCGGAAGGGGCGATAAAGCCGTCGCCCGTGAGTACGAACGACTCACCTCGATGCACGTCACCGGAGGGGCTCGTGTTCGCCTCGAGGTTTAAGCGGGTCGCGACATTCAGAGCTTCGGGATATTCCGCGCTCTCGCGCGCACCATCTTGGGAGATGAGGACAAAGTCCACCGAGCTAACGCCTGCGCCGAGAGCGGAGATGACACCTCCGTTGACCTCATAGCGGACCAGTCCCTGCACGCGATCTTCGAGAGGCGAAAGTTCAATGAGAGATTCATCGCCGATGCGAACATCGAGCGTTGGACGATCTCCCGCCTGCTCGGGGTTGCCCACCGAGACGGCCAAAATCGAGCCTTCGATCACCGGCGAGACGTACTGAATATCGGCGATGATCGGCAAGATCGGGGCGGGCGCGTCATCGTCGCCGCAGGATGCGGCCAGTCCGGAGATGAACCAGCACGCGATCAATGCAGCGAAGAGCGGGTGAACGCGGAACGAACTCATTCGGGCATGCATACGAAACGACTCCTCGAGCTGACGTCGGTGACCGATGCGCACACCTGACCGTCGCCAAGCCGGCAGAGGTCGTCTCCGACGAGACAGTCTCGGGCGCAGATATTGGCTCCGCCCGTCGGCGAGGGAACGCAGAAGGTATTGAGTTCGCAATCGGCCTGCGTTTCGCAGCCGGCACGTAGGCACGAGCCATTCGGGAAGTTCACGCAGGTTCGCTGGTCGGCGCAATCGGTGAACGATCCGCAAGAGGCGTTTAGTCCGCGGGAGCCCGTCTCCACGCAGAAACGCTGACCGCTGAGCCATTTGCAGGCCTCACCCGTTCGGCACTGGCCGTTCGTGGTGCAGGGGTCACCGCATTGACTCGCGCCACGCTCTGCCATTGGGCAGTCTTCGGTGTTCTCGCAGAGCTCGGAGCCGGTGCAGCCGCGAGGGACGCACTCGGCGCCGTTGCAAATCATATCGAGGGGGCAGGTAAGGCTATTTTCGCAATCCGTGATCGGCGTGAGACGGATGCTCGCAAGGTACTCGCCGCCCTGCCGCATGAAGCCCTCGACGAGCAGATAATAGGTTCCCGGCTCGGTGAGAGTCTCCGTAATCTCCTCAAGATCTTCGGTGCCATTGGAGGCAGCGATCTGGCTGGTCGGTCCAAAGAGCTTGATGTCGAGGTCGTGCTCTTCCACCGGGGTGCTCCCAATCAGAAGCTCGATGTTGACCTGTGAGGGCTCCGACACGTCGAACTGGAACCAATCGGCATCGTCGGGACAGATCACGCGATCCACTTCGACGACCGGATTTGGCCGAATGCGTCGGGCCGTGTCGCGCGAATCGTCGTCATCGTCGAGGTCGTCCACGCAGCACAAGCCGGGCTCGGTCATCTGTTCGATGGTCAGCTCGTACGAGTTCTGGCTTCCTTCGTAGCCGAGGACTTCGACATATGCCGTTCCGGCCTCCGCCAAACAGAATACGGCCTCTTCGTCATCGTTGGTGGTCGCGCTATTGGCCACGACCGTTCCGTCACTGCCGTACGCCTTCAGGTCGAGGTCGCCAGAGGCGTGATCGAATCGAAGGGTTGCCATCAGTTGGGTGTCCGCGGGGACCGCGATGCTGAAGTAGTCCGGGTCATCCGCGCAGATTTGTCCATCCGAGATTGGACTCGTGTAGGCGGTGGCGAGCGTGCGTCGGTTGTCGACCTCGCGGCGATCGTCGGTGCATTCGCCGCCGGTCAGACCACAAATTTCGGCCGCCGGGCCGCAGCCCGCAAGAACGCTGCCTTCCACGCTGGTCGTCGTGCCGCACGCGCCGTTGTCGCAGGTGCCGGTGCCGCTGCACGAGCCGACGCAAACACCACCGCTCGCCTCGAGAGCGCACAGACCGGAAGCGCATTCGACCGACGCGGTGCATGGCGCACATTCTTCGAGGAGGTCTCCACCGGCGGCCCCACCCACCGCGATAAACGAACGGACCGGCGTATCGGTGCGATGGTCGCAGTCGGTTCCGGTTCCGTCGTCGTTGTCCGTTGCGGAAACGATCAGGTAGACCGGTCGTTCTTCGCCCTCTTCAAGACCGAGCGATGGGACGCGAGCGGCCCAGCTGCCCGAACGGGGCCGGAAGACAACCTGCTCGAAGTTTCGAAGATCGGGAGCGGAAGGGTCCTCCGGCATCTCGGTCGTGTAGAGCAAAACCGGGGGGTCACGAAGGCCCATATCGTCGTTGACGTCGACAGTGACGTCGTAGCCCGTGGCGCCGGCAACCCGGTCTTCGTTGCCGGGCGAGAGGACGTCGATGGTGGGCGCATCGCCTGGGCACCCGGGCTTGGTGCCCGCACGCAGAACCACCACATAATCGAGCTCGGTGGGGTCGTGGTCAGCATCCTCAGCGGTCAGGCGCAGTCGCCAGCGCTGCGACGAACGGACCTGGTCGGTCGTCGGGCACCATTCGAGCGTTGCGCCCTTCGGTTCACCCTGCGTTAGAATCGCGCCCTCGGGCAGATCGTTGCCGCGGATGGTGACCTCGGACGAGTCATCATCGCGAATGACGATATCGAGATTGACGCAGGGGTCGCGTTCAAGGTCGAAGCTTCCTCCGGCTCCCGGTCGGACAAAGACCGGCGCGGCATCTTCGGCCGCTTGAACATTGATGACCAGAGGAACCTCGTGGATCGTCGTGGACCCGTCTTTTAGTTGAATGATGAACTCATGCTGCCCGGTATGCGACGCCAGAGGAGTCCACTGAAAAACACCGCCTGCGCCGGATCCCGTGACGCGAGCCCGAAGGCTTGGGAGGTCGGGTGGCTCGTAATCGAAGGACAGGCTTTCGTCGCCGTTTTCGACGCGGAGGTTCACCTGAACGGTCTCGTTCACCCGGGCCGTCACGGCCGCGAGTGGCGCGATGATCGGATCGTCTCCGCCGCAGCCGACACTCGCGAGGAGCGTGACGAGAAGGGAGAGGCTCAAAGCTCGATAAGTCACTATCGCAACGTACCCTGAAACCCGGACGTGAGCCACGTGGCGCAGGCCGGTTTTTAGGGAGATTCGGGCGCTCAGCGGCCGTGGCGGGCCCGTGAGCGCAGTGTCTGGAATCGGCTCTCGCTATGCCCTTGCAATCGTTGGCGTTTTGGCGCCGGTCAGAGCGTGAACCGCCATCGCCCAACGATGTGCCCGATACGCGTCGCGACGGGGTTGGCGGAGGATGCGCTTGATTGGCAGGTTGGTGAAAAAGGGCCGATGTTGATTCGTTGGATTTTGGCGTGCGCAGATGCGTCCGATTTTTGGACTCGTATTGCGCATACGGATGGCGTTTGAGTGCGTGAAAATACCGCGAAGCGGTTTCGGACGTTTTTCACAAACCTGCTAGCCCGGATCCGTCACCAGGATGCGCGCCCTCGCACAATGGAAAGCGTGACACCCGCCTGAGCGGCATCTCAACGTCAAACGGCCTCCAGGTGGAGGCCGCCGGATCGGTCGAAAGAAGGTTAGCCGGGGGTAATCACCAGCGTTCGCGGGCTCGTCGAAAGTTCGATGCCCGGGATCGTCAGTACGCCGTCCGAGTCGGCGTCCGCAGATCCAGAGGCACCGTCGATGCTCCAGTTGTAGGAAGCGCCGGCACTCGGGGTAAAGGCCTGCGTTCGTCGAGGCGTCACGTCGACCGTCGCGGTTCCAACGCCAGCTGCTTCATCGATCCAGAGTTCCATCTCAAACGACTCCGCCGTATCGACGATCGATTCCTGTGACCAGCGGAGGTGCCGGTTGCGCTGTCCCGTCGCGGGGGCCGCTTCGGGGGACGCTCCGAGGTTGTCATCGATGCTTGAGTTGGTGAACGCGGGGACCGCCTGATTCCTGCGGAACGCGACTTCACGCATATTGTCCGCGGCCTGACCGTGCCCATCGGTACCCCAGACAAAGCGGTGCGGCATCCGCTCGGTGGCGACCGCCTGCGCGTTTGCCCAGGCTTGCGGCCAAGCGATCGCCGGGTCGTTCGTGCCGTTCGCGAAGCTGATGAACGCGATGCTATTTTCGCGGTTTTCGCGAAGGAACCAGCGGCTGTCGAAGTAGTCCCAAGCCTGCACGTTGTCCGCGGCGCGAACCACCGGGTAACCAAAGCGTTCGAGTTGCTCGTTGCTGAACTTCGATTCCCAGTCCAGTGGGCCCCAGCCGCCGATTCCGGTGAACTCAAAGGTGAGGTCCTCTGCGGGAATGGAGTTGCCGACGCCGGCTTCAAGGTGCGCAAAGACGTGCTGGCTTCGCATCCCGAAGAACATCGTTCCCGCGCCGCCCATCGAATCGCCGTACAGCATAACCCGGTCGAGATCGACGGAGTGTTCGTTGGCGACGTAGTCGTTAAGCACTCCGAGCATTCGCGCCCAGAAATAGGGCTGCACCGTGCCATTGTCCCAACCTTTTCGGGTGCCGACCGCTTCGTGGTAACCCGTATAGGAGTTGTACACCTGAAGGTTTGCGGTGATCAGAATCGCGCCCTCCTCGTACTGCCGCCAGCTTGTCCAGTCGGAGTACCGACCGTTAAACGCGTGGAGGAAGATCGAAACCGGCGGGTTGTCTCTCGCCGCTTCCTCCTGCGGGATACCAATGCGGTAGTTGTAAGGCGTTGAAGGCACGTTGGCTTCTCCAAGGGGCGACCAGCGCACGACGAAGTCGAAGCGGATATTCATGTCCGTCGAGAAGCGCCAATCGCCTTCGATGCGTTCGGAGCGCGAGCGGATCGTCATCCCTGGACCTTCCGATTCCGAGACCGCTTCCGAACCATTCAGTGCGCTGAAATCTTCCTCACCGCCAACCGTATGACTCACCAGATAATACGCGTCGTCGGAGGCGCCATCGTGCCGGCGCACGTAAATGCCCGTCCCTGGCGCAGCGAGCGTATCCCTTGAGGTGGGCAACATTCGAATCTCATCACCGGCGCGGTCCTCTTCTGCATCGCGACCATTCTCCTGGGCGTTCCATCCCGAGAGCGGCGCGATCTCGTCGACAAGCTCGGCATCGATAATGTCCCCGAAATCATCGAAGGGACGCCACAGTCGGTAGATTCGGTAGCGAGATTTGTCCGCTCGGGTTTCGTCGAAAGCGCTCGCGGCAGCCGTTCGCCATTCGGCAACGGTCCAGGAAGTCTCATCATGCGCCGGGGAGACCTCGTCGAAGGTAACCATCGTGTCGCCTGCTTCGTGCCGCGCGCTCGTCGCGCCCACATCTGGAACGTCTGCGCCGATCGCGCGATCGCACAGGATATCGAGCGAAGCATTGGGGCCGAAGCCTTGCCCGGCCGATTCGATCTGAATCGTGAGGCTGGTCCCGGCTTCGAGTGCAGCTTGCACTGCGGAGGTCGCGTCGAAGGAAAGAAAGCGTGGGGCCCGCAACTCAAGTGCTTCCCCGCCAGCGCTCAGCCGGTAGCCTTGACGATTCGCATCGAGCGGAGCGCGAGGATCGAGGGTCGCGCGGTACACTGTCGCCCCGTCCAGCGCGCTCAGATCTACCGTAATGGTCGTGGCCGTAACGCTCATCGTTCCGGGATGTCCACCGCTCGCACCGGCGGAGAAACTGTGGGTTCCAAGCTCTGCGGGTGCAGGCGTTGGGTCTGGGTCCGGTGGAAGATCCGCGTCGGGCTCCGCGTCACCCCCCGTCGCGTCTTCGGATCCGTCGACAGCCGTGTCCCCACCAGAACTATCACTCATGGCGTCCAGCGCAGCGTCAGGATTGTCACTATCCCCGCCGCACGCGTAGAGCCCCAAGATCAACACAAAGAAAAGTCGCAAGCGCATGCTTCTCTATAGCCGTGGAAAACCCTGAGGGAAAGAATCCATGCGTTTCCTCCCGGATTTCAGAACCGTTTTTGGATGCGCGAGATCGCTAGAACGGCGCGCGCTCAGTCGCCACGTCGAGCCCGGGTCCGACCGCCAACCTTCCCTTGAGTCGCTGCATGGGGTGCTAAGATTCGAGCTTGCGGTAAACCCCGACGACAACACCAAGAATCTGGGTTGAGCGCCAATCGCTATGCGAGACCAAAATCGGCTGCATGGTCGAGTTCGCGGGCTGAAGACGGACATGGTCCGCCTCTGGAAAGAAGTATTTGCAGGTCGCTTCTTCGCCCACCAGTGCGATCACGATCGCCCCTCGCTGTGCTTCGAGTTGCTTTCGCACGAAGACGTAGTCCCCATCGTGAATCCCAGCTTCGATCATGGATTCGCCGGTGATCCGAAGTCCAAAGACGTCTTTTCCGCGACCGACCAACATTCGGTCAATCCGCACGTGGTCTTCCGGATGCTCGTAGGCATGGTTCAACGCACCCGCAGCGACCCGACCCAAAATGGGAATGTCGACAAACTCAATATCGAGTACGTCCTCTTCGTCGCGAATCGGATGTCCCTCCGGCGTTCGGAGCAGGCGGAGCGTGCGCGATTTCATGTCTTCGCGCGTGATGTAGCCTTTTCGCTCAAGCGCTCTGAGGTGGTCGTTGACCCCATTGGTGCTTCGAATTCCGAGCTCGTTGCCGATCTCGCGCAGGGTGGGCGGGTAACCCAGATCGTCGATGCTGTTCGAGATGAACGTGAGCACTGCTTTCTGTCGGTCGGTGAGTTTCTGAGCTGGTTCCATGATTCGCTTGCCGAGTTGTCCTCACCGGAAATTGGAGAGGGGAGGAAACTTTGTTCATGTCTGCGCACATTTTCAGTGCTGATACGATGTGCAGCCAGAGTACAGTTCTTCTCCGAGGTGTCAAATTATTGTTCGCTCACCCGCGGGCTTGACCCGAATGGTGGCTCGCGTGTTAGTGATCAGTCTCCGTGCAGAGCGACGAAGAGTTCATCGAGCAACATCGCCCGTTTGTCCGTGGCATTGCGCGTCGCGTCGCAGAATCGTTTGGTATCCCCAGCGTCTCGGAAGACCTCATCGCCGACGGATTTCGCGGACTTCTCGAAGCCCGTGAAAACTACGATCCGGAGCGTGGGGTTCGCTTTACGAGTTTTGCCTATTACCGGGTACGTGGGGCGGTCGTCGATGGCGTTCGGCAACAAACGCCTCTCTCGCGGCGCGCGCACGCCCGACTCCGTGCTGCGGAGTCGGCCCTCGAAATTGGCGAGGCTGCAATGCAGTCTTACTCCAGCGGCCCGCGCGATGCGGCGACGGCGCAGGAGAAGCTTCATCAGACCGTCTCTCAGCTGACCGCTGGTTTTGTTCTCTCGAGTGTCGGGCAGGACGAAAATCACGAGACCGAAGGAAACGCGGAAGAGGCGTTAATTGACGCGGAGACGCGGAAGCAGCTTCGCGCGCATCTCGATACGCTCCCCGAGCGAGAACGTACGCTGATCGTTGGCTTCTACTTCGAAGGTCGCCGTTTCGATGATATCGCCGCTGAGCTGGGGGTTTCGAAGAGCTGGGTCAGCCGCTTGCACACCAAGGCATTGCAGCGGCTCCGGCGCGCGATGTCGTAGAGGCGCATCCACGGCCGGCGCGACTTGCCCAGGTTTTTTGGAGATGACAAGGCCTGGCCATGCGCATCGTGCTTTTGTCGTATCCGTCCGTGGCTCATCTGCTCGCGTTTTCCTTCCTCTTCGCGTGTGGGGGAAGCAACGCGCCGCCCCTTGAGGCGGCTGAAGATCCTATCGCCGCATTGAATGAACGTGCGCGCGCGGGGAGCGTGACGGACGAACTTCATGGGGTATCTGTGGCAGATCCCTACCGCGCGCTTGAAACGGAGAGCGAGCTCACCACGGCTTGGGTGAACGCGCAGACACAGCGCACTCGCGAGGCGATCGAGCCGAACCCTCAGACACGTGATGCGCTCGCCGAGCTCTTTCAGATCGGTTCGATTTCGCGCGTCTCTCATGCGGGTGAGCGGATCTTTTTCTCCCGCCGGGAGGGAGAGGCGGAGCAACCCGTTTACGTGGTTCGCGAAGGCGACGAAGAACATCCACTGATCGATCCAACAACATTTGGGGAGCGGGCCGCGCTCGACTGGGTGTATCCCTCACCGAGTGGTCGCCTTCTCGCCTTTGGGATCAGTCACAACGGCGATGAGCGGAGCACGCTTCATCTGATGGACGTCGGCGCGAGAATTGCGGATCCAGCCGGCGGGATTGGCGCCCTCCGAATTGAGCGGACCAAGTGGACAAGCATTACCTGGCGACACGATGAGAGCGGCTTCTATTACACGCGCTATCCGAAACCCGGCGAAGAGGGGTTTGATGCGGAGAGCGAAGACGCGTATTTCCCTCGGGTCTACTTTCACTCATTCCCCGAAGAATCTGTGAGCGCCGATTCGGACGAAAACGACCCGCTCGTTTTCGGAGGAGCTCGCCCAACAGACTTCCCAAGCGCGGCGCTTTCCGCGGATGATGAGACGCTCGTCATCAACAACTTCCGAGGGTGGGCAGCATCGGATGTTTATGTGCTCCGCGGTCAACGTGTGCCCGATGAGGAGCATCCCTTTGTCGCCGTCATCGAAGGCGAGGACGCGACGACCTACGGCTCGGCGGATGCAGATGGCCTGGTCCTGATGACGAGCATCGATGCGCCACGTTTTCGAATCGTACGTGTGCCTTTTGAAAGCCTCAGCGACCGCACGAGCTGGACCGATCTGGTCGCCCAGCAGGAAGGCACGCTCGATGGGTGGACCTTCGCTGGCGAAGGCATCGTGACGCATCATCTCGAATCCGTTCGTTCCGTGCTCCGTTACGTCGCTGGAGAAACGGTTCGCGAAATCGCGTTGCCCGGCGTCGGTTCGATAAGCGACCTCTCGGGAGAAGCGGGCGAAGCTTCGCTCGCGTTTGGTTTCGAAGGAAACCTCCGGCCGCCAAGTGTTGTCCGCGTGAACCTGGATGGGGAAGCGCTCGCCGGCGAAGTGGTGACGAGCGTGCAGACGTCCATCGACCTCAGCGCGTTCCAAGAAGAGCAGGTCGAGGTATCGAGCGCCGATGGGACCCGGGTTCCGGTGACCTTACTCTCGCGTCGTGATCGAGCGGAGGGACCAACGCCCACGATTCTTTACGGTTACGGCGGATTTTCGATTTCCCTCATGCCGGGCCTTCGCCGAAACGCGCTCTATTGGCTGCAGCGGGGCGGGGTCTACGCCATCGCCAATCTTCGCGGCGGCGGTGAGTTCGGGGACGATTGGCATCGCGCGGGGATGCTCGAGAACAAGCCTCGCGTGTTCGAGGATTTCGAGGCCGTGATCCGGTGGCTCTCCGAAAGCGGGCGCAGTCGACCCGATCAAATCGGGATCACTGGCGGCAGCAATGGGGGCCTATTGATGGGCGCGATGATTGCCCGCGTTCCCAGCACATTTGGCGCAGCTGCGAGCTACGTGGGGCTCTACGATATGGTGCGCTATCATCACTTTCCGCCTGCCGAACTTTGGATCAGCGAATACGGAAGCTCAGAAGACGAGACGCTCTTCCCAGTACTTCGCGGCTACTCGCCCTATCACAATATTCCTGCCGGCCAGCGGCTCCCCGCGATCCTCATCGAGACGGCGGATCACGATAGCCGAGTGCATTGGGCGCACAGCACGAAGTTCACCGCAGCTCTTCAAGAAGCCAATGCAGGGCCGCGACCGATTTACTTCTACATGGAGCGGGAGATGGGCCATGGCGCCGGCACGCGGCACAGCGATCGAGTCGAAAAGTACGCGCGGATGTACACGTTCTTTGAATCTCAGCTGATGAATCCGTAGGCGCGGGAAGGATTCATGGCGAATCCACAACCGGCAGGCGAGTGCGTGGTTCAAATCGTTCGAAGGGCCCTCTTCCGCCAGG
>JAHDCI010000167.1 GCA_020629955.1 Myxococcota bacterium
AGCGTGTCGCCTTCAGGATCGATCTCGCCCTTGGGGTTCCGAACCGGAATAGGTACATCCGCGAGCCAGGCGCGAAGCAAAGGATCGATCCCTTCGACGACGCTCTCCGCACCAGGCACATCTTCGATGACGACCAGCGCGCCTTCGAGCAACTGGGAGTGCGCGGAGGGCAAGTTCGAAAGCGCGCGCTGCAGTCGCTTTTCGAAGAGCGCGCGGCGTTCCGCCCAGGGTGGATCGTCCATCTTCACGAGCTGCTCGCGCGCCATCAGCATCGACGTGGTCGCGCCCCGGTAGTCGCCGGATTCTTCGCGAAGGAGCGCACGGTAGTAGTGCGTTCGCGCGTTTGCTCCCGGCGCTGCAGCCGCCTGTTCGATGGCCGTCGTGGCTCCGGCAAAATCACCGGCGTCGACCTGGGCGTACGCGAGCTCAAGCGCGAACTGCGCGGGGTAACTCGAAAGGTCGGCGGGGATCTGATCGCAAAGCGCGCGAGCGTCCTCGCGGCGGCCGAGGATCAGCAGTGTGTGAATCTGCATGCGGAGCGCGTCGATCAAAACGTCGTTCGGTCCCGTACCAAGCGACTCTTCTTCTGCGCTCGCAAGCTCGTAGGCTTCTTCGAGTCGTTCAAGGCTCAGCTCAAAGTCACCATTGACCGCAGCGCAATCCGCCGCATCGAGGAGCATGATCGCGGAGGCATCGTCGAGTGAGAGCGCGAGCTTAAACGCTTGCTCCGCTTCGGCGCTCCGGCCCATCGCCATACCGATCATCGCCGCGAGGTGGTGTACCCCGGGATGATTTTCATTAAACTCAAGCGCCCGTCCCAATAGCTCCGCGGCGCGCTGAAGATTGTTCTCTTCATACGCTTCCCAAGCGAGCTCGAGCGCATCCGCATCATCACTAAGCTGCGTCACCCGGGTGTCGTACGCGAGACAGCGCAGCGGTCAAGCGTCGGGTTGTTTCCTCCAGCGAAAGAGCACGTCCGAGCGGAGCACCAGCTTCGTTCCGCGGGTAACACGCTGTCCTGCGTGCTGGAAAAGCAACGCACTCCCCGCTTTCGGCTCAATCACTTTCTGAAGATCCGGAAACGTCGTTTCGCCACCTTCGAAGTCGTCGCAGAGATAGACCATAAACGTCAGCCAGCTCCGCGTTCCATCGGCGCCAAAATACGACTGATACATCCCTCAAGTCTATGCGGAATGCAGCTCGCCGCCATGAACGTACGGCTACGAGTCGACTCTCGGAATCGAAGAAGAGGTAGAGGTGTGTGGACGAAGCGCGACCCAGAGCGACGCGGTCGACCCGGAAGGCTCAATGTTCAACTCGAATCGCCCATGATGAAGCTCCGCAATCTCTTCCACGAGACGAACACCGAGACCGATGCCGGAGCGGGGCTTTCGTGCCTTCGCTTTTGCGAGCGGTCCGCGGTCGAGCACATCGATCCGGACTTCTTCTTCACCTTCGACCAACGCCGCTCGAATCGAGACGACGCCGCTTCCGTGGCTATCTGCGTTGCGTACGATATTCGTCAGCGCGCGACTAAGAAGCGTTTCGTCACCCACGACGGTCAGACTTGAATCGACCTCGATCTCCGCATCGTGACCGAGCCGCACAAGAGTTCGCTCCGCGAGCGAATGCAGGTTCACCGCGCGCCACTCCGAGCGCCGAGTGACATCAATCCGCGAGCGCGCAAGAAGCTCTCCGACCAGCTCGTCCATTTCGCAGACTTCGCGAAGCATCTCCTGAAATGTCTCCGCATCCACTTCACCTTCCTGGTCTTCTGCCATCTCGAGCAAGATCCGAAGGTGCCCGAGGGGCGTGCGAAGTTCGTGCGAAACCTCGGAGAGTAGTCGTTGCTGAGAACGAACTTGCTCCGCGATCTTGCCGACCATCGCGTCGACATGTTCAGCCAGTAGCGTCGTCTCATAGGTCATCGCCGGAATTCTCCCGACCCGAGCATCGAGGTCACCAAGGCCCACTCGATCGGCGGTCTCGGTAATGCGTGCGATCGGTGCCGCAATCCGGCGCGAAAGAAAAGCGCTCAACAGGGCAAGTGCGCAGAGTACTGCGAGAAGCGCGAGCCAGACGCGCCCGGGCGGTCCTGGATCGGGTACGTAAAAACGCACCTCTCCGTGTTCGACATCAATATCGACTACGTGTGCATCTTCGGTTCGAAAACACTCGCTGGACGCGTGAAGAATCCCGCGCTCGTTGTCTTCAATCTCGACGCCAATATGAAGATGGCTCTCAACGTCGGTCGCGATCTGCTGAAGCGCTTCGGGGTTGTTCCATTCACGCTCGATCCGCGCCCGACCAAAATCGCGAACATTTGAAATATGCCCGTCGAAATCCCGGCGATGACCAAAATGAAGGACCACTGCCCCGACCATCACGGCCAGACCAATCGCAGCGAGGAACGAGAGAAAGATGACGCGGCGAAGCGCCGGTCCACGTCCGCCCCGGCGATGTGCGCAGGGCGTTTCCTTCTTGCAGCAGGGCTTCAACCCTCTTCCTTCGGTGCGAGCAGATAACCCACGCCGCGAATCGTCCGAATCAAACCGGAGGCCTCGCCAAGCTTCTTCCGAAGCTTCGAAACGTGTACGTCGACCGTTCGCTCACTCACGACAACATCTCGACCGGTCAGCGAGAGCATCGCGTCCCGAGAAACAGGACGCCCGCTCCGCTGCATAAGAGCGTGCAGAAGATCGAACTCAAGCGCCGTAAGGTCGAGACGCTCGCCGTTGAGCATGACCTCTCGGCGGTTCGCGTTGAGCACCAATCCGCCAGCGCGGATCTCCTTCTGAAGTGTCGCAGCCTTCGTACGTCGCATGACAGCGCGAACGCGCGCGAGTAGCTCACGCGGGCTGAAGGGCTTCGCGAGATAGTCGTCTGCGCCAAGCTCAAGTCCAACAACGCGGTCCGTCTCGTCTCCTCGCGCGGTGAGCATAATGACCGGCACTTCGCTTCGCTCGCGAATCTTCCGAAGCACGTCGAGCCCGCTCATGGAGGGCATCATGATGTCGAGCAGAACCGCGTCGTGACCATCGTCAACCGCCTCGAGACCTTCGGGTCCATCGGGCGCGTGATCGACCTGAACGCCATGACCGCCAAGAAAACGCTCGAGAAGTTCGTAGAGGCGGTGGTCGTCGTCGATCAGAAGAAGGCGCATAGGAGCAGAGTATAAAGCGCAGATATCGCGCGCTCGCCAGCCGGAACGGCCAGTAGCGGCCTCGCGAAGGGGATGATGAAGAGGAGAGAATCGCGAGACCGCTACTGGAAAAGGTTCACCGCGTGATCACCTGCGGCGGCGAGGGATCGCTTGGTGGAGGTTCGTGGGAGAACCCGCGAGAATGAGGGCATTCCGTGTTCGCGCTCGAAGCGGCCGGAGATGGCGCGATATGCACCGCGTGATGCCGAATCTGGACCGGCGGGTGAAACGCCTGTTGTCCAGGCACCGCCCGATTTTCGAGCGCCGCTTCTGCGCAGAGCTGGGCCACGCGTCGCTCGAAACGGCCGCGGTGATGTTCGTGCTGAATCGCAAAACTGCCTGCGCGCGCATCGTCTGCAGCTTTCACGCAGACCCGAGCAAGATGCCGCTGCATCGCATCCCGATGATGTGAGTGGCAACGTCTGCCATGCATGGAGCTCGCGAAACCGCCGACGATCATCGCGGTGAAGATCAGAAAGAGCCCACGCTCTCTCGCGCTAAATCGCCGCCTCATCGGTACGGCCCTTCCTCAAAAGGACGACCACTGCGAACGCGCTGACCCATCCACTTTAGGAGATGCTCGCGCTGTTCGACATCGAGCGTCTCATGCACCGTCCGAAGCGCCTGACGGAGCTGAGCACGCGCTTTCACGATCGCTTCATCTTGATCGGCGAAGAGAGCATCAAGGCTCGCCTCGTCGATTTCGTCGGTCCCAAAGGACTCCATCACGCCACGCGGCGTTTGCTTCATCGCGTCGCGCGCGTTCTCCATCGCGAGCTTAAACTCGCGGACACTCTCGGTGATCGCTCGCTCCTGCGCGAGGCTTGTCCCGAGACGATTAAACGCGCCACGCAGGAAGAAGCGAACCGGCCCGTGAAGACCGCGCTCCTTACGATGCGCCTCTGCGTGATGATGATAGGAGGCGCGATTGCAGCCTCCGTGCTGGAAGTGTCGCCCATGCCGGTAACCACCGCGCATCAACTTCACCAATCCGAACACTCCTAGTATTCCGACGAAAAACCCGATCACTGAAACTCCTTCGTAAGCGCAATCCCGGATTCCAATACGAGACCAAGGTGCGCTTTGGTTGAGTTCTCAACGTGAGGACCTGTTGTGAAGGTTTGATAGGAGGGATTGTGAAGAAGTGTGAAGGCATCGGTCGACTACGCCCGACTCGAGCGTTGTCATCGAAGAGATGCACAACAGCTGCCTTCCACACGCGAATCGTTTCGCGAGGATGGACTATCGTCCTTCGAGCGAAAACGGCTTCATCGGAAAGAGCTCCAGCCCGGTTGCGCCCAGCGATATCGAATCTCCCGCGCTCTCGATATGCTTCAAAAGCAAATAGGAGAGTTCGTGTTTTGTCGTCCGCCGTCTATCGAAACGGACCGGATAACGAAGTGTGAAGGAGACCCAGTTCTCGTCGAAGGTGAGCGTCACGAGTGGTTCCGTCGTCGCAAGCTCGACGGGGTATTTGCTTGTCATCTGCTTCCAGATTTCGGCCGCATCGCTTGCGAACTCACCGCAGATCTCCTTGCCGACGCTTTCGATCATCTCCTTGGTTTTGTCCAGGTCACTTCCGAACCGGATCGGCAAGACAATTTCATCCCACAGGAATGGAAAGTCGCCAGAGTAGTTCACGACGGGTTCTTTGAAGACGAAGCTATTGGCGACGCGCGCGACCCGGCCGTTGTACAGATCCCCATTCACCCACTGCCCGACTTCGGCGATGGTCGTCCGAAGGACCCCGATATCGATCACATCGCCTCGAATGCCGCCGACCTCAACCCGATCGCCGACTTCGTAGAATCCGCCGAAGGAGATCGCTGCCCAGCCGGCAATGCTCGCGATCACCTCTTGCAGCGCAAACGCGATCCCCGCGCCGGCGACTCCAAAAATGACCGTGAGCTGCCCGAGGCGATCCGAAAACACGACCAAGAGCACGAGTGCTCCAAGGAAGTAGCCGAAAAACGAGACCGACTTTCGAACGCGGTATCGAGTCGTTGCTTCCTGCACGTAGCGAGAAACGACGCGTTTTAAAATCATCACCAGAATGACGACGCCGAGAAGACCTATGGCGGCAGAGCCCAACTTGGCGACAAACGGATCCGAAAGAAGTTCGCGAAGCGTTTCGAGTGACTCAGGCATTTACGACCTCACAGGGTGTCCAAAAAGCGAAACCAAACGTTCAGCAACGATCGCATCTGGCGAGAACGGACAACGTCTGGACACGTTAAAACAGGGTTCGAAACGGCAAAGCTTAGCGGAACGGATTCACGGACAAAAGGTCTGCATTTCAAGGACAGCGCTCCGCCGGGTTTGGCTACGAAACAGTCCCTTGGGTTCTGCGTGCAAATCCAGGTACTGTTTCAGGTCGATGTATTCAAGTCGTCCAATTTTCGCGGGTCTCCTCATTTGGGCTTTGGCCGCTTGCGGCAGCGCCGTGACCGCATCGAGCGCACTGCGCGAGGAAACGGCTTCGGCATCTCCGAGCTCAGAGGACGATGTGAACGAGGCACCCAACGTGGGCGAACGAAACGAAATCGCTGTCCGCTACTTTATCGAGCGCGAAGAGGTCAGCGAGAATGTGTTTATGGCGCTATTCGAACAGCTCGAACTGGATGATTCATCCACCACCGGTGAGACGATCGTGCGAGAGGATGGTTCATACGGCGGGGCGAGTGAAGAGACGCGAGCCAGCTTCGATGGTCGACATTATCGCTATGTCATGAGCACTTTTCCCGACGAAGGCGAAATCCGGTCAATCGAATCTACCGACTGAGTGCATCCACCCAGGCGCGTATCAGTGCACGTTCTTCTTCCGTGAGCGGCGCGCCGACCGGCGGCATGCGACGCTCCGCATTCTCGGCCGTTCGAAGCTCGATCCGAGAGGGGCCACCTTCCCGAGCGGCCCAGCCTTCGCGGATCGCAGCGGCCTCGGCGAGAGGTGCCGCCTCTTGAAAGAACGCATGACAGGTCGCGCAGCGCGCGTGAAAGACCGCGTCGTAGGCTGCTTGAAACGCATCGCTCGCTTCCCGGGCGACCACTTGCGTCTCTTCCGCAGCTTCGCGTCGACCCGCATAGCGATCCTGCGCCAAACGCAAGATCGTACCGTTCTTGTCTTCCACGAACCAAACCGAGCCATCGCGCGCCTGCGCAAACTCGACCGGATTTCCACGAGGATGGGTATCGGCGGCATCCCATCCGGCGACCACTTCGCGTAGTTCGCCTTGGGGCAAGCCGCGCGCATCTACTTGAACTCCAAGGATTCGGTGACCGGGCGATCGATAGCCGTGCAGCGCGATCAAAAGCGTATTCCGAAGGGGCGCAAGATCGCCTGCGTAGTAGAGCATCCCAAGCGGCGCGCCGTGCGCGGGTAAGAGCATATGCGGCGCCCGGTAACGCTCGTTTTGGTCCGGATCGCACGAAAACGATGCGCCTCGCCAACGCGGGTCTTCGTGCGAATGACCGTAACAATAGGGCCAGCCGTAATGCGCTCCTTGCTCGATGACATTCAGCTCTTCTTCCGGTCGATCGACCTCTTCGAAATCCGTGCCGTTCTCCCCTTGAAGGATGAGACCACTTGAATGGGACGCGATGGCGACCGAGTTTCGAAGCCCGAGCGCAATCACTTCAGGTTCGCGGGCATATCGAATCGGCCGAGCCGCGGCTTCGGATAGCCGCCGATATCGCCACAGCGCCGCAGCGTTTCGATCTTCCTCCGCGCATCTTGGCTGGCCAACCGAAGCGTCGCAGTGATCTGTTTCGGACCCGTGGTTCACAATCAAATCCCCCGCCGCATCAAATACAAACGAGGCCATCGGGTGAAGGCGAATCCTATCGCTACCCGGACGCTCCGTTGGAATTTCGGGAACGACCTCTTCAAGCTCCGTCGCCAGCGGCCTTGCGCTTTGGGGATCGAATCGCGTGATTCGATGAATCTCACCGATGTAGATCCGCCCGTCTGGACCGACGCGGATGCCGTGTGGCCTGCCAAGTCGGGAAGCCATCACCTCAGCTCGAACACCTTCTGCTCCAACCGTCAGGCGCCATAGACGACCCCGACGTGGACGCATCGCTCCACGATCGACAAGCCAAAAGCGCTCATCATGTTGAGGATCTTGCACGATGCCTCGGGGACGAAAGCGCCGAACCTCCGAAAGCGCGCCCGCCTCTTTGCTCGCGACGAGGCCCACGCAAAGCCCTTCCTGAATCTCCAAATCTGTCGCGGGATATCCGTCGCAGTCCCGGCCCCTATCCACGCGGTATCCGGCGATGGTGACGAACTCCGAATCCGGTAAGGGCGGCAAATCCGGCGGAGCGGGAGCAGGCTCCGAAGGGATGGCTTCTGCTTCCGTGGGTGCGGCAGGAGTCACCGGCCGCTCGTTCATGCTGGCTGTCTCGGTGGAGGATTCAGAGTCATCCCCACAAGCGACCGCAAAAGCGAGGAAAAGCAGGCAATGCGTGATTGCGAAACGGCGCATCACATCAGGATATTGCGCTGTGGAGTGGCGGGCGAAGGAAGCTCCGTCTCACCCAGAATCTCGCGCATATCGATTTCGATCGTGCGGGCGAGCGCATCGATCGGCACGTCGTTGGTCAGCCCTTCGAATGGATTTTCACTCCAGTCAATGATCGTATCCCAAACCAAAAAGACCCAACCTAGGATCGTACAGACGGGGATGGCGAGCCACTTGCTGTAAAGACCAGGTAGTTCTGCGAAGAGAGGCACCATCGCAAAGGGAAGCGCGAGAACAAAGATGGCAACAAACCACCAGTTCGCGCTCGAATATTGTCTTGGGAGAGGAAAATTCTTTATTCGCTCTGCTTTCCCCTGAAGGGTGTAAAGAGTCTCCACCAGACGCGCGAGTTCGACGTGTCGAAAATCATCCATACGGTCTTCTTCTCGAAGTTCTCGAAGCCGCTCCGATTGCTTAGCAAGGATCTGAGTCGCTTGATTCTTTCTCGCCATAAGCCAATCGAGCTCGTCTTCGTCGATGAATTCTTCAATTCTAGAGCGCAATACATCTGCTGACATATCGACCGTTCCAAGGGTCTTTCGATATTGATCAGCGCGCCCGGAGACCTCCCAGCTCTTGCGGCGTCGAAGCTGCGTTCGAAGTGCGCCAAGCCACGCAATATGTCGATAGATCATCTCCTGATGAACACGATCGAGGGCGACATCACTCGTATTCGAAGTTCGAATGAAATCGCGAACATGAACCGCCCAAGTGCGACTACTATTGACGATTCCTCCCCAAATTTTTCTCGCCTCCCAAAGGCGCCCATACGCAGCATTTCCCTTAAAGCCAAGATAGAACGCGACCGCCGTACCCAGCACGCCAAGCGTCTTGAGCGGCAAGTGAATGGAGTGAAGGTGGAGGAAGTGATAGAGCGCGAAGACAATGCCTGACCAAATCAGCGGGCCTCGCCAGTGACGAAAACTCCACGCGAGGGCGCTTGCGATGGGATAGCGGCGTGCGGTGTACATGGTGGACCTTATAGACGACCGGGCCACGATCGGTAGACGAGTCGAGTAAGGAAGGGATTGAGCAGGGCTTGCCGACTACGCAGGTCGGCGCTCTCTCCACAGAACGGGGAAATTGTGGGGACAATCGTTTGAGCGAACTCGCGCCCGAATTTGGGCAATACGCTTCGATTCAATGACGGGATTTCATGCGCGCGTCAGAACGAGATTCGATCGAGATCGCTATTCACCCGGGGGCATTCGTGGCATTCTAAGGGCGATCGATGTCAAGCGACTCCGAGACCGAGTTTCACCCCCTTATTCGGCGTCAGCTAAGAAAGCTTGGTCTTGGTCCCGAGGGCATTCCCTCGCCAGACGCCTGGCGGAAACTCCTGCACGCAGTGGGGCGCTCCTACGAAGCGGCCGAGCAAGATCGTTACTTGATCGAGCGATCGCTCGAAGTCTCCTCGCAGGAGATGCAATCGCTCTACCGCGACCTCGAAGCCGCGAGCGAATCAAGGCTTGCGACAGAGCGTGATCGTCTTCAGTCCGTGCTCGGGGCGGTCTCGGACTGCATCCTCGCGTTCTCGGCCACCGGGGAGCTCCGCTTTTTGAACCGCACTGCGCAATCCCTTCTGGGCGCGCCGACGGACCTCCAGGCGTTTAGTGAGCGAATGCTTCTACGCGACACTCACGGAAATATCCTGACGCTGCAAAGCAACCTTGTTCGCGAAGTACAAGACAGCGGAAAAACCCGCGAAGCGATCGGCACCTTCGATCGTCTTGGCCAGGACGATGAGGTGGATATCGCCTGCATCGTCAGCCCGATGCGGGAAGGAACGAGCGTTGGTGTAGTGGTTGTCGTGCGCGATATGCGGCAGCGGATCCGTGAGCGAAAAATGCTGATCGATGCTCTCTCTTCCGCCGAAGAGGCGCTGAAAGTGCGCGCGGATTTTATCGCCACAATGAGCCACGAGATCCGCACGCCGATGAACGGCGTCATCGGTACGGCGGGTTTGCTAGGCGAAAGCAACCTGAGCGAAGCGCAACAAGAACTGGTCTCGACCATTCGCTCTTCGGGCGAAGCGCTGCTCGCGATCATCAACGACATCCTGGATTTCTCAAAACTTGAGGCGGGCAAGGTCACGATCGAGGAAGTGCGTTACGACCCGGTCGAAATCGCCGAACAGGCGGTTCATGTCGTCGCCGAAAGCGCGGATAAGAAGCGACTCGATCTCGCGGTGGTCGTGGGAGAGGATGTTCCCGGTTCACTCGTTGGTGACCCCGGTCGGGTGCGTCAGGTTCTGTTGAATCTGCTGACGAACGCCGTGAAGTTCACGAGTAGAGGCTCGATTCGCGTCGACCTTCGCGCAGAAAATGGCCGCCTCGTTTTCCGGGTAACGGACACCGGTATTGGTTTTGAGCCCGCGCATATGGAGCGACTCTTTCAGCCATTCACGCAGGCGGATGCTTCGACAACTCGGCAATATGGAGGAACCGGGCTTGGTCTCGCAATCTGCCAGCAGCTCGCTCACGCGATGGGTGGATCGCTCATCGCCGAGGGAAGCCCCGGGGAAGGATCGTCGTTCGCGCTCGATGTTCCGGTCGAAGATCCTCTTCCGCCGCAGCTCGTTCTTCAGGGCACCGTCGCGGTCGTCGGGATGTCGCCGCTGCAAACCGAGTCGGTCCGCTCGATCTTAAAGCGATTTGGCTTCGAGATTGTCCCTCGCGAGAAGGCGAGAGTTTGCGTGACCGGCTCGGCAATTGTCGCCGACCCGACAGAGTTGCGAAGCATTGTCTCGTTGGTGCCAATCTACGACAAAGACGCGGAATGGGCGCGAGGTACACATCGCGTGAAATTGCCACTACGGAGCACTCCCTTCGCGCGGTCCGTTCGTGGCGCGCAAGGGCGAAGACGCTCTCAAAGCGTCTCTCGCGTCTTGAACGACGATACCGATCTGGAAGGCGTGAAAGTACTCGTCGTCGAGGACAATCCCGTGAACCAGCTTGTCGCGCGCCGCATGCTCGAGCATCTCGGAATGCGCTGCGATGTCGTCGGCAACGGTGACGAAGCAATCGAAGTCCTAGACCGGATTCCCTACGATATCGTCTTGATGGATATCCAAATGCCGGGTCTCGATGGATACGCGACAACGCGCGAATTGCGAAAACGAGGGATGGAAGCGCTTCCGGTCGTCGCGATGACGGCAAACGCGCTCGACGAAGACGTCGCTCGCTGCCTACGCGCGGGCATGAACGGCCATATCGCCAAGCCGGTAACGCTCCCCGCGCTTCGCCGAGCAGTGCGAAAACACGTGCTGCGAAATACAAAAAGTACGGCGCCCGCGGCTATTTGATCTGAGGGGTCTTTTGATCTGAGGGGTCTTTCACAAAGACCCCTCTCTCCTCGGGCAAAGCCCTCGTCGA
>JAHDCI010000014.1:0-17514 GCA_020629955.1 Myxococcota bacterium
TCTTCTCATCGCTCTTCTCGTCGACGTTCTCTTCCCCGTTCGAAACACGAACCCGAGCGCGAAACCGGCCGCTATCCGGTGCACGATAGGAAATGCCGTGCTCCTCTTCCCAAGCCTCGGCGGCCTCCAGTCGGTCGGAAAGCTTTGTCACGCGCCCCGCAATTACCCCGCCGCATCCAGGGCAGACCTTTGCGTCGATGGGGAGTGTTTTCTTGCACTCACTATCGCTGCATCGATCATGGTCCCGCAGATACGAGACAAAGTAGAACACCAGCCACGCGAGCGGGATTGTCAGGTGAGGCTTTTGAGTGATCAGGCCAGCCAGCACGCCTATCGCGGTCCCCAAAATCAGCAGTCCAATACGCGAGGTTTCTCGATATCGAAACACGGGGCGCCCCGCGTTCATGAGCGGGACCTCTCGTTCCCGGGGTACAATCGCAGGCCATCTCCGATGATCTTCGAGACGAAGAAGTGACCGAATATTCTCTCCCTCAAGTAGCTCTTCGGCAGAACCAATGAGCGCAAGTTCGTCGCCCGAGAGCGCCTCATTGATGCCGGGCCGTGTCTCGCTATCGCCGTTGAGTTCGCGAATCGAGAGCTGCATCGCGATCACATACGCGATGACGTCCGGTTCGAGGCCAAGGCGAAAGGCCCCGGTTAACAAGAGCGGTCCCCACCCACAGGCAACCCCCGCCATGATCGCTTCCAAGCTGGCGACTTCGATCTCCCCTCGCGCTCCCCGATATCCTTCGCCCGAGCGTTGGATGCCGACCTTTTCGCAAACTGCCGGCCCCAGAAGGTGAGCGAGCAGCGAAGGAAGTTGGTCGGACGGGCCCGCGGAAAAAACAACCAACTGCACCGAGCCCTGACCATCGTATCGAGCCTCGATATTCCAATTCCCAGAGAGTCCTTTCGACTCATCGGCCACCTCGACTTCCAGATCGAGTTCCGGCCCTTCCAGGAGACGACTGGCCACGAGCGCCACGCCGTCCGCAGTGGTGAAGAATCGCTCGGGGAAATCCTCCGTAATCGGCAGCAAGACGGGCGTGGCGACAAACGCGCGGATTCCCACCTTCGAAATCGCATCGCGAAGAAGCCCGGGAGCACGTTCAAGGCTCAGCGCATCCGGTGTCATTGCCCACCCCGATGGTCTGAAGCTCGAAACCGTTCCGCACAAAAACTCTTCACAACGCGATGATACGGCTGGACCGGTAAGGAAGCGAGAGTCGATGTCGCAGAAAGTAGGCTCGCCGCACACACGTCACAAAACGAACGGTTCGAACGTGTCGACTTCTAACGCTCCGCCAAAAACACACGGACGGAACGTCGCATCTTCCGACGAAACAGATGATTTCGCGTTGGCATCGCGTGTGCAGTGTTGTCGGGCCGAGGACACGCAACCGTGTGTCAGACATCTATTTTCGAAGGAAGGGACTGAGAGTGTTCGAAAAGTAGAGCCGCCAACGCGCTCTATTTTCTGAGAAAAAGCACCAATATCGTCACGCGATAAGCGGCGGCAAAAGACGTATGTGAATCGATGGCTTTTGAAGGAATCACCCTGAAAAAGCGAGAAAAACGCAACCGATTCTTCCACCGATCTCCCGCGACGTTCGAGGTCCTTTTCTCGCCGAAATCCAACTTCTCCTCATCCAAACGAAGTCGCTGCCGTACTTCGATTCATCTCGCTCCCAGTTCCTTCCTTCGGAAATAGATGCCTCTTCGCCGTTCGCACTCGGGCCGCACAATCGTGCGCGCACACGAAGGGAGCGTTTCGCCTGGAGCTCACCCCGCCAAACAACAGACAAGCAAACAAACAAAACGAAGCAGGTTATATGAAACGACTAATTCTTCCTATCATTGCAATCGCCATGTCTCTATCGGGATGTGTTGGTTCGGAAACCGGAGACTCAACGCTTGGTCTTCTCCCAGCGTCACTCGAAGGACGAACCGACTTGGTTCTTGACGAGAGCGTCGCCCGCCACCCCTTGCTTCGCAGCGATTCGCGATTGAGCGACCAAGCGATCGATATTCAGATCGAGATCGCGGACGGCATCGTTATGGCGTGGAGTGGCCCAGAACGGTCGCGCGACACGCTCGCGGCGCTCTGGACGATTGAACCGATCGCCGCCGTCGACGCCACCGAAGATCCCGAACCGCAACCCTCGGTTCCGGAATCTGAGGGTTCGGATCTCCTTCTCGAGATCCCCGGACTCGAACAGGACCTCGAAGCCGGGCCAGAGCTTCAAACGGAGCTTCTCCTCCTTGACCTTGAGAACCTCGTCTACCTCCCAGAGCAGCTTGACCCCGCCGCATGGGAACTTCTCCGAACGATGCATCCGACCTGCGAATAGCCGCAAGCAAATCTGAGAACGATGGAGCCGGCGTTTTCGCGTCGGCTCTTTTCTCGGTTCTCCTGAACCCAATTTCCCAATGATCACGAAAGTCTCCCCTCGAAAATTGTCCCCGAGCACATCGGTTCGTTGCGACCCATCCTCTTAAGAAGTACAAAAGAAGAATGCGTTTCACGATCGTTGCGTTTCTAACCGCATTTCTTGCTTTGGCGATGACCGGCTGCCCGGAAGAGCCCACGCCGTGCGCCTCACCTTCTGATTGCACCGGCGACCAAGTTTGCCGAAACAACCAGTGCACGGACCCGGACGAGGTTCCGCCGGAGGAAGACGCCGCGACCGACTCAAGCAGCGGGGATGCCAGCGACGATGCAAATGCGCCGGATGGCTCGAGCGAGCTCAACGGCGATGGCGAGTCTTGCGCGGCGGACGCCGAGTGCGCATCCGGGAACTGCGAATGCGAGGACTTTAACTGCGATACGCGCGTCTGCGCGGCGTCCGACTGCATCTGCGGATACGGGACCTCGGGTGCCTGCGAGAATCCAATGACCGGGGCAGACGATCCAGAAGACTGCGACGGAGCCTGCGGAGAAGAAGTCGGTAGCTGCGACGCCAGCTGAATCTTCGATAGGAGGTTCATCCCTCGCTACGACATGCGAGCAAACACCAGCGGGATATCGCTGGTGTTTTCGTTTTTGAAGAAGGCGGTTCGGGGTAGAAGACAAGCTTTCGTTTCACCCATTGGTTCACTTCCAGCTGCGCATCGCGGTATGTTCTCTGACTCCACCATCCTCCAGTTCTTGCCAGATACCTCCGATAGCGAGCGTCGAGTCGGACGCACCTTCGGAGCCAATCTCGTACGGTTCACGGAGGGGAGCACTTCAACGAGCGGCGGATGACTGACGTTCTTCTGGCCATCGCACTCTTTTCGCTGACCTATTTCGGGCTCTATTGGGGAGCCCTCCTGGTCTTCGTTTGGATTCACGATGCTCGCGGAGTGAAGAGCGCGCCGGCCGTCACCGCGGCTGGCAGCGTTCTTGTCCTCGTCCCCTCACATCATGAGGGGGAGACGGTGGTGGATACCGTCCGGACGCTGATCGAGCAAGACTACGAAGACCCGATCGAGATTCGCGTCCTCGTGAAAGATTTCGCGGATTCGACCGTCCGCGCCCTACAAGATGCATACGGCACGAAGGAAGAACGTGGGGACAGGCTGGTACTTGCAGTCGACCAAAGCGATCGACGAGTGCTGGTGGTCGGCGTGGGGCAAAGCGCGAAGCACGCAAAAATCAACGCGATGCTCGAAGAGACCAGCGACGCGACGTTCATCGCCTTCTTGGACGCAGATCATCGCGCACGTGCCTCGTGGATCCGCGAATCGATCGAGACGCTCTGTGCTCAAAACGTCGCGGGAGTCCAGATGCGAAAGCGTGCACTCGCCGCCGGAAAGCTCGCAGAGATCTGGGATGCAGGGCTCTCCCACGTGGGCTTCGAGCTCTTTAACGCGGCCTCTCAGCGCTCGTTCGAAACGGTGTCCTTCACCGGCTCGACCGCCGTGTTCCGCACGCGCGTCGTGCGCGAGTATCGCCTCGCGGACTGCATTACGGAGGACACGTATCTCTCGTACGACCTCCTGCTCGACGGCCATCGCATCGTCTACGACGAACGGGTGGGCTCGTACGAAGAAGTCACGCCCAATATCCCAAGCTTTGTTTTTCGGCGACGACGATGGGCTGCTGGGCATAGCCACGCCTTCTTCAAACATTTGCGCTCGCTCTTCTCCGCAAAGGCCCCCACCTCCCGAACGTTGGTCTTCGCGATCGGCCAGTTCTTTCTCGCGCCAGTCTTTGTTTGGCTCTTTTTTGCGGCACAGGGCTTCTACTACTTCGCACTCTTCGAACAGAACGCCCGCTGGGGTTCCCTCCTGAGTGCGGCGCTTGGCGCGCTCATCCTCACGTTTTGGCTATCGCGAAAGCGATCGACGAAAGCGACCGACTTCCTCGTGTGCTGGGCCGCCCTCCTGCCCAATATTTGTTTAAGCGTCGGACTCCTCCATCGGTTCCTCGGAAACGAGTCCTACTACTTCATCACGTCGTTCCCATTCCAAGCGCAGTTTTGGGCTTGCCAGATCGCCTTGATCGCAGGCGCGATCTTCACGTTCGCGCTCGCGTGGCTTCGGCTCCGGAGCTTTGAACTTCGTTCCGCGCTAATCTTCGCGCTGACTCTCCCCCTCCTAATCTTTTTCGACTTCCTGAGCAGTCTACTCGGGTTCTCGGACATGTTGATCGGACGCCGGCAGTGGTCTCAGATCGACCGAAGCAACGAAGCCTCCAACGTTGAAGACGATACGCTCAAGGCAAATCTGACAACGGCGAAGGAGTCTCGACGACGCGGTGTGCTGCGATACGCCCTAGGCTCCCTCATCGCGGCAAGCGCACTCTTCGCCGCGAACGAAACGCTTGCGACGGGCCAATGCGGTGAGCCCGATCCTTTTCTCTGGCCCCCATTCTTTCGCGTTCCGGATCCGAACGCTCCGCTGCAAATCTCGCTCGAAGAAAGTGCGGAGGGAGACGTGATGCAGTTGCTCGTCGACACCCGCTTTCGAAGGATCACGGACGGCGATATCGAGGTCCGAATCTTCGACGGTGAGGAGCTCGTCGGACTTCACGAGATGTCCGCAGAGGAAACTCGACTTCAGTCCCAGACGACCATCGATTGGCCGATGGACTGGGAGATGCGCAAAATCCGTGTCCGCGTGTCCGGCGTTGGACTGAGCTGCCAATGCGAGTACCAACGCGCGCGGCGGGCCGTCGAGCTTCGAGGTACGCGGCTCTTTTTGAATGGGGAACCCTTTCTCATCAAAGGCATGGTTCCAACCTTCTCGGCTCCCAGCGTAGGCCTCTCTCTCGATGAAGGGTATGCGCAGCTAAAGGAAGCGGGGGTGAACTCGCTCCGAATCTACCACCCGCCGAGCGAAGCGATACTCGAAGGAATCGCGAGACATCACCTAATGTTGATCCCGCAACCCTCAGAATCGACGTGGGACTCTGTCGATCCCGAGGACAACGTCAGCGCCCAGCTCTACCAACGTCGCTGGAGCGACCTTCAAGAGCGCGTGTCAGCGAGCCCGAATATCTTGATGCTCAATGCGGGGAACGAACTCGAGATCGAAAATCGTAGCCGCCAACGGGTCGCTGCGATTCGGGCACTGACCGAAAGAGCGGAGAGAGCCTACTCCGGGGTGACGACGTATTCCACGTTTGCGACGTACCTCGACTATCCCGTCGACGTTCAAGGCATCAATATGCTCGATTCCGGCGAGACCTACTGGCGAAGCGCGCTCGATCTCGTCGCCTCGAGCGATCGACCTTTCTTCGCCAGCGAGTTCGGCGGGTTTGTCGCATTCTTTGAACGAACACCCTCGCTCGTTCGCGAGTGGCGAATGGTACGCCAGGAGCGAGCCCTGAGAGAGCGAGGCGCACTTGGCGCGGTCTTCTTCGCTTCCCACGACAACTGGTCGCAGGCGGTGCCGCCCGGAAACTTCAATGACCCGTTCGCGGCCGAACACCCGGACGATCACCGAGGCTACTGGACTACCGAGAACGAACCCAAAATCGAGCTCGAGATGCTCGAGTATCTTTTCTCGGACGTCGCGATCGATGTAGCGCCTTTTGCCCCCGGCGAACGCACCGTTCGGATCCGTGCGCGCAATCGACGAAACTACGCGCTCGAAGAGCTTCGCCTGAACCTCGAGGGTGAGTCGATCTCCATCGGAACGCTTCACGCGAATGGCTTCAGAGAGGTCGAGGTCCCCCTCGACGCGATTCGACGGCTTTCCGGCTACCCTTACCTACGCGCGCAGCTTCGCTACCAAAGTCACCACGGCCTCGAGGGCCGCGGCGTCTCTCGATTCACAGTGCCGGATCCGAGCCAGGGACCGGCGGTCACAGGAGCACCTCTTTTTCACCTCGAAAATGCGGAGGAAAGCGTCTCGTTTGTGGCGTTGATGCGCGGAAGCGCGAGGGTGTATGTTCCGCAAGACTGGCGACGAGTGCGCGTCGATCGTCGCGACTATTCGGTGGAACGAAACGAATCCCACGCGTGGGTAGACATCGATTTGCCCGCGCCCTCACGACCGGTCGAAGAACTAGAGGTCTCTTCGGATGGTCGAACGTGGCGAGCCTACGAGGGTGATTCTCCAGAGCTTGGGAACATCTTCATGCGATTCCGACTTCCGCAAGACTTGCCACCAAATGCTTCGCTCGTGTTGTCAGGCCTCGCCGCTACGCGAGTGAACTTCCGAACAGAATCTGGCGAACTCTTCAGTCGAGAGACCCACCCTTACCGTGAAACGTTGGTCGACCTACGTGACATGGATGGCGTGCTCTCCTTTCGATTTCGACGCTCGCGTCCATTCTACTTAACGGCGAACCGATCCCCGAGCGGGGAGTCCGTGCCCATTCGTCTCCAGCGCCCTACTCTCTTCGCTCCTCGGCGAATCACGATCACCCATGCTCTCTAAGCCACTCGAAACGTATCAGGTTCCTCTCTGCGGAGCCCTCGTCGCGGTCCTCTCGTTCTTCCTCGTCCAGGATATTCCCCTGCTTGATTGGGATACCTACGCGCGCCTGCTTTTTATCGAATCCTATTCGACCGAATCCGCGGATACCCACGCGCTCTATCACCACGTGTTACGCATGCTCTGCGGAGCCGGCCTTTCGCCGATCGTAGCGGTCCGAGCGCTGACCGCGCTTTCCACAGGCACTCTCGCTTCGAGCGTATGGTGGGTCGCACTGGAACGTGGGCTAAGTGGACGGGGACGAAGCGCTCTCCTTCTCTGGATGTTCGCAGCCAGCCCAGGAGCGCTCGCGCTCATCCTCATGGCCGAGGATAACGTCGCGTACCTTCCGCCGCTCGTACTCTTTCTTCACTGGGTAACGGCCACCCCAAATCCAGACGAAACGGAAAAGTCAGGGACAGCCGAATCCGGCGATGTGGAGTCCGAGACGGAAACCACGCCAGAGGCCGAGAAGGCCGCAGGTTCTCCGCCACCGCTTTTCGATCGCAAGCGGACCATGCTGGCAGGCCTGATGCTCGCGCTGGCGCTGCACTTCAACATCACGGCGCTCATCTTCTTCGCCGGCTTCCCCCTCGCCCTTGTCGGTTTTCTCCTCGGTCGGCGCGCGCACGCAAAACAGTTCGTTGGAGCAATGCTTGCGGCACTCGCAAGCTACTACGCGATCGGCGCCGTGCTCTTTCCCGACTCTCCGATCGCACTTCATAAATACTTCGTTCAGGCGACTCGGCTTCAGGATTTCGGACCGGACCCATTGCCGCTTCTTTCGGGGGAGCGCCTCGACCGGTATCTGGGTGGCGCGCGGGCGTTCTTGCTCACGCCGACAACCTACCGAATGGAGCTTCCGAGTTATCTACGCTTCGGACTCGAAACGATCTTTCCGTGGATTCTCTTCCTTGGCTATGGAGTCCTTCTTGGCGGGCTCTTTTGGACCCGGCGGGAAACGCTATGCACGCGACGTCACTTTCCCTACGCGGCCTTTGGGCTCGCAGGCATCACGCTTCTCTTCCCCTATTTTTACGAACCCTCGTTGATCGAGCGCTGGGATATGGCTTGGCTGATGCTCCTCTTCGGGGTCATCGCGCTGATCGGTTCGGAGCTTCGCGCCGGACGGGAGCTGCTCTTCGCGTTGCTCATTTTTGTGCAAGCCTTCGCTTCGTTTGTGTTGGTCCGCTATCACGTTTCGGGTGCGTACCGAACGCGACCCGAACTCGAAATGCTCGAAGTCGCGGAAACGCTCGAATCCGCCCCCGCCGGGCGAGCCATCGTCGACCTCGGCATCGACCGCCATCACCTTGCCTACCTCAATCATCGCATCCCGGGAACCGTTTGGTTTCTGATCGGAGAGCGAGATGGCAGGCTCGAATGCCGTGCCCTTCGACACCCGCTGATCGAAGCGCCCATCCCATGCAGCGACCTCTCGAGTGCGCCGGAAGGTGAATATGTCTCCTCCAACGCGCAAGGCGCCGTGGAACAACTTCGAGGGAACGTGCGATAACGGCGTAGGCATCGCCGTAACGCAATCGCGTGAATCAGACCATGATCTCGCCACACACCTCGGTAACCCTGCCGCCTGCATGACCGAAACTCGGCGCATCAATATCGAGCGCACGCAGACAAGAAAGCAGCGCACGTGAAGCGTTCTGTCCGCCGGAGCGGAAGTGGAAATCTCCACGCAGCCGCCCCCCGCCTCGACCGGCGATTACAATCGGATAGTCCGTAATCGAATGGGTGCGGCTATCGGAACTGTCGGTCGAAGCAAGGATCACGCAACGCTCAAGAAGGTTCGAATCCCCTTCGCTTACATCGCGGAGCGCCGTCAGAAGCTCCGCAAAACGCTCCATAATATAACGCGTGATCGAAGCCATTTGGGGGCGATCCCCAGGCTCATCGTGAGAGAGCGAGTGGTGACCATTGTGCGTCCCGGGGTAGCGCGTGCCGCTGAGACTCCCGCTGAACATATTCGAAAAGACTCGCGTCTGATCACAGGCAAGCGCCATTGCAATAATCTGGCTCATCACCTGATTGCGTTCGACGAGCGCGTCTCCGGGATAGTGTTCTGCCGGCGTACCCGGCGCATCGCATGAAGCCCGCGGCGGTCGCTCCGTTGGCATGTCGAGAAGCGCAAGGCGGGCCTCGAGCGCCCGGATCCCTTCGAGATGTTGGTCAAGACGCCGTTGATCCACGCGCCCAAGACGAGACCGAAGCGCGGCTGCATCTGCGGTGACCGCATCGAGCACGCTGCGGCGGAGCGCAAGCCTGGGGTCAACCTCGGGGGTCTCCTCGGGTCGTACGAAGCCGTCGCCGAAGAGACGATTAAAGAGCGCGCGCGGTTGGTATTCCGGCGGGTTCACATCGTTCGACCCGTTGTGGCTGAGGTATTCGATCGTCGAGCCTTCAGAGCGAATGACCCCGTCATGAATTCCGTACTCGATGGACCGAAACGGAGTGCCCGCGGAGAGATGATTGGCAACCACCTGATCGATGGTGGGCTGCGAGAACGTCGATGAGAAGTTCGCACCCATTGGATCTTGAGAGACCATCGGGGCTCCCGAGAGAATGCCGACCGTGCCGTCATGATGGCCACGCTCGTTGCCGGACATGATATTCATCCCGCTCACGACGTTGATATAGGGTTTCACGCCGCCGAGCGGCTCAAGCGCGTGAGAGAGCGTAAAGCCGGCCCCCGTACTCGAGGGATTCCAGTGGGAAGGCTGCACGCCATTGCCCCAATAGAAAACCCCGAAACGCTTGGGAAGGCCGGTGCCATCCTGCGCCAGGGCATCCCCGTTTTCGTTGAGCATGATATCGAGAACAGGCAGAGATACCGTGACCGCCGCGCCCCCGAGGAGACCGCGAAGAAAGGTACGGCGCTTTAAACTTCGCTTGGTCATTCTGCCTCTCCTACGGTCCGGAATCCTTCGCTCATGACAAGCTCGACGAGCAGGTCTGTGATCTGCTGTTCTTCTTCGAAGCCTCGCTGAAGAAGCATGATCGTGCGTCGCTCGCCCGGGGTTTCAATATGCCCCGTGGTGTGACGGTAGAGGTTGCGAACGAAACAATCCGCGAGGTCTTCGTGGGTGGACAGCGCCTGGCCGAGGCCGATCGCATCCGGGTAAGTCTCTCCATCAAGCTCGCCGCTCGCGTCGATGTCGACACCATTTTCGGTTTCGCGGAACGCACCGACACCGTCAAAGTTCTCGAGCGCGAGTCCGATCGGATCCATCAACGCGTGACAGTTCGCGCATGCCGGATTCTCGCGATGTGAGGCGAGTCGCTCGCGGAGGGTGAGCGCGTCGGCATTTGGTTCTGGAAGCTCACCGACATCGTCCGGTGGGGGTGGGATCGTCTGACAGAGCAAGAAGGTTCGAACGAACTTTCCGCGAAGCGTTGGCGAGGTCGCTTCCCCATGGCTGTGGCGAGCAAGAACCGCCCCATGAGTGAGGAGCCCGCCGCGTCGGTCATCCAGATCGACGCTTGGATAAGAGGCCGGCTCATCTGGGACGGAGACCCCATAGAGCGCAGCAACTTCCTCATTCACGGCCGCTTCGGAACGCGTGTAGAAATCTCGGTATGGGAGAGCATCTTCGAAGACCCAACGCTCGACGGTCGTGAGCAGGCTCTCTCGAAGTGCAGCGCCGAGGGTCTCGGTCGCTTGGGGATAGACGGACTCATCCTTTTCCATCCGCGGCAGCTGTCGCAGATCGATGATTTCGTCGAAGAGGCTTCGGACAGACTCCCGCGCGCAGTCTGAAGCGACCAACGATTCCACGTGCTCCCGAAGCGTCTCGTCGTCGGTTAGCTCTCCTCGCTCCGCGGCGTCGAGCAACGAATCGCTGGGAGAGGTATTGCAGATGGCGAACGAAATCCGAGACGCCATCTCGAAGTCGTCGTATGCCCGCCCTTCCGCAACGGTCTCGCCGGACCCGATTTCGGCGCGGAATAGAAAGTTCGGAGACTGGAGCATGCCGGCCACCGCGAATTCAATACCCGCCCACATATCTCGAAGTGCGCCCTGCGCCTGAAACGCGATGCCAAGGTAGCGCTCAAGCTCTGCTTCGGTCATCGGGCGACGCCAAAGGAGGCGGCCATAGCGCGCGATGCTGCTTTCAAGACACGCAGCGACCCCCGGCTGGCAGCCAAGACCATCCGAAGCCCGTGTCTCGGTCACGAAAGCCTGGGCCGCTTCGTACGCCGCGGTTTCGTAGAGATCGACGCCACGCTGACTGATGGTCGTCCGAGCCGCACCGACCGAAAGGAAACCATTGCTGGCGCTATCCGGCTCGAGCGGGCTTTGAACCTCGACGCCCAGGACATCGCGAACGGAGTTCCGGTACTGCTCCTGCGTGAGCCGGCGAATCGAAGGCGGCGCGGGCGTCAACGTTTCGGGGAGTTCCTCGGGAGGAGACTCGCCCGGAGGCGTCATCGGCGTGTCGTGGATCTCTCCAGAGCAGGCAACCAGCAAGACCAAAAATAGTGACCGAGCTTTCACACTTCGGATTGTGCCCCTTTTCGGAGAAGAACGCGAACCGATTTTGCGATTTTTCAGACCTTGCCTACGTTCGGTGCGCCAAACGAAAAACGCCCTGGTTTCCCAGGGCGTCTTTCCATCACATCGAAGCTATTACTTCAGCGCTTCTGCGCCGCCGATGATCTCCATCAGCTCTGTCGTAATCGCGGCCTGACGGGCGCGGTTGTACTGGAGCGTCAGCTTCTTGATCATCTTCGAAGCGTTTGTCGTCGCGTTGTCCATCGCGGTCATTCGAGCGCCGTGCTCCGAGGCCACCGATTCGAGAAGCGCGCGGAACACCTCGGTGTCGACGTACATCGGAAGAAGACGGTTGAGCAACTCCGTCTTATTCGGCTCGTAGATGAAGTCCCCAAGCTGTCCCTCCGGCAACGTGGCCGGCTGGATCGGGAGGATTCGCTCCGAGCGAATGATCTGGGTGATGGCGTTCTTGAACTCGTTATAAACGAGGTAGACAGCATCGAGCTCTTGGTCCGGGTCGGTGTACTCCGAGACGATCTGACGACCGATTTCACCCGCGTGTTCGAAGTCGAGATTCGCGAAGACTTCCGTGAAGTCGTGACGGATATTCGCTCCGCGACGGCGGAAGTAATCGCGGCCCTTGCGGCCGATCACCGTGAAGGAAACGTTCGCCCCTTCGCCCTCGAGCTTCGCCCAAAGCGTCTCGGCTTCTTTGCAAATCGAGGCGTTGAAGGAACCCGCGAGACCGCGGTCCGAGGTCAGGACAACAAGCATCACGTGCTGCGCCGGTCGCACCTCGAGAAGAGGATGAAGCTTTTCATCATCCTCCTCTGACGCACGCGCCGAAACAGCGCTGAGCACATCAAAGGTCTTCAGCGCGTAGGGCCGAAGCTCTTCGATCTCAATCTTGGCTTTCCGAAGGCGCGCAGAAGCAACGAGCTTCATCGCGCGCGTGATCTTCTGCGTATTTTTAACGCTTCCGATGCTCTTTCGGATTTCCTTGAGGTTTGCCACGAGAGCCTCAGCTGTCCGAAGGCTCGAAGTTCTTCGCGAACTCTTCGCAGGCCTTGTGGAGCTCTTCCTTCAGGCCCTTCTTCAGCGTTCCCTGCTCAACGATTCCGTCGAGGAGGTCCTTCTTCGAGGAGCGCATCCAGTTGATGAACTCTTCCTCGTAGCGACCGACGTCCTGGAGGGGAAGGTCGTCGATGAAGCCATTGGTCGAGGCGTAAATGCTCGCGACCTGCTCTTCGACGCGGACCGGCTTGTACTGGCCCTGCTTCAGAATCTCAACGAGACGCTGACCGCGAGCAAGCTGCTGCTGCGTCGCCTTGTCGAGGTCCGATGCGAACTGCGCGAACGCTTCCATGGCGCGGAACTGAGCGAGGTCGAGACGCATCGTACCGGCGACTTCCTTCATCGCCTTAATCTGCGCGTTGCCACCAACACGGGAGACCGAAATACCAACGTTAATGGCGGGGCGGACACCCGAGTTGAAGAGGTCGGACTCGAGGAAGATCTGACCGTCGGTAATCGAGATAACGTTGGTCGGAATGTACGCCGAAACGTCACCGGCCTGAGTCTCAATGACGGGAAGCGCCGTAAGCGAACCACCCGAATCCGGGAGCTTCTTTGCGACGTAGCCGCTGCCAGCTTCCTTCACCGCGTGCTCAAGACGCTCTTCTTCTTCTTCCGAGCGCTTGTAGAAGATGTCGATGCCTTCCTTGCGGACGGGCTCTTCGTCTTCCTTCACAACAACCCACTCGTCGGCCATCTTGGCGGCGCGCTCAAGGAGACGGCTGTGGAGATAGAAAACGTCACCCGGGAAAGCCTCACGGCCGGGCGGACGACGAAGGAGGAGCGAAAGCTGACGATACGCAACAGCCTGCTTCGTAAGGTCGTCGTAGATGCAGAGCGCGTGGCGCCCCGAGTCACGGAAGTACTCGCCCATCGTGCAGCCGGTGTAGGGCGCGATGAACTGAAGCGGCGCGGGCTCGGAGGCGCCGGCGTTGATGATGGTGGTGTACTCCATCGCGCCATGCTCTTCGAGCTTCGCAACAACCTGCGCGACGGTGGACTGCTTCTGTCCGATCGCGACGTAGAAGCAGTGAACGTTCTGCCCCTTCTGGTTGATGATGGTGTCGACGGCGACGGCCGTCTTGCCGGTCTGGCGGTCACCAATGATGAGCTCACGCTGTCCGCGGCCAATCGGAATCATCGCGTCGATGGACTTGATGCCCGTCTGAAGCGGCTCCTGAACCGGCTGGCGGCCGATGATGCCGGGCGCCTTAAGCTCAACACGTCGGCTGTGCGGCGTGTCGATCGGACCCTTGCCGTCGATCGGCTGACCGAGCGCGTTCACGACGCGACCGATGAGCGCTTCGCCGACCGGGACTTCCACGATCTTGCCGGTACGCTTGACGGTATCGCCCTCGTTGATGGTCGTGTCCGAACCGAAGATGGCAACACCCACGTTGTCTTCTTCAAGGTTCAAAACCATCCCCATGAGGCCACCCGTGAACTCAACGAGCTCACCGGCCATGGCGCCATCGAGACCGTGAAGACGCGCGATGCCGTCACCCACGGTGAGGACCGTACCCGTCTCCATCACGTCGACCTTCTGACCATAGTCAGCGATCTGCTTCTTGATAATGTTGGAGATTTCTTCGGCGCGTAGCTGCATCCGTCTTTCCTCTCAGCCCGCGTTTTGCGGACAAATCATATGTGGGTTTTGAAGGCTCAGGCTTCCGCCGTGAGCATCTTCTCTTCCATTTCCTTCAGACGGGCGCGAAGGCTCCCATCATAAACTTTGTCCCCGACCTTGGTCACAACGCCGGCGATCAGCGCGGCATCCTGCTTCTTCTCGATCTCGACCTTTTTACCGGTCGCTTGTTCGAGGGTCTGCTTCAAACGCATGAAGTACGCATCCCCCATCGGGCCGGCGGTCGTGACTTCCGCAAGGATGGTGCCGGTGCGCTCCTGCGCGAGACGAACGTAGGCCTCCGCAATCGCAGGAAGGTCCCCGAGCCGCTGCCGGTCCTTCAGGACCCCGAGTGTATTCTTCACGATCGGAGAGGTCCCAAGGCGCATGCTGAGCTGCTGGAGGATGCCCTCACGCTGCTCGTCGTTGTACCAGGGATTCGTCATGGCGCCGCGAAGTTCGGCACTCTCGCCAAACGCCGAAGCGAGCGCTTCAATATCACGCCGTACCTTTTGCGTCTGCCCCTGCTCTTCTGCGAGCTCAAGGAGGGCCATCGCGTAGCGTCGTCCAACTGCACTCATGCCTGCACCTCGCTTTGAAGCATCTCCGTTACCTCATCGAGGTAACCATTGGCGAGCCGCTGCTGGTCGGCTCCAGTGGTCTTCTGAGAGAGAATCTCTTCCGCGGCGGCAATGGCGAGCTGAACGCTCTCCGCGCGGAGGTCCGAACGCATCTGCTTGACGCGCTGGTCGATTTGGAACTGCGTATCCTTGCGGAGGAGCGCCGCCTTCTCTTCGGCCTCGTGCACAATGCGGTCGCGCTCCGCTTCGGCGGCGGCGCGCATTTCGGACTTCACGGTCTCAATCTCATCGTCGAGACGCGCCAGACGCTCTTCAAACTCTTGACGCTTGGCTTCGGCTTCCGCCTTTACCTTCCGCGCTTCTTCGACGGCGGTTTCGATCTCTTGGCGACGCGTCGTGAGCCCGGCGCGGATACCGGGGCGAACCCACTTCAGCATAATGAGGACGAGAACCGCGAACGCGATAAGAGAAGCAAGGAACTTCTTGTCCGCGAAAATCATCGCAAGGGTTACGTGCTCGTGGTGATGATCGCCGTGCGCGTGGTCGTGATCGCCGTGCGCATGCTCCCCGTGCTCGTGGTCATGATCCCCGTGCTCACCCTCGGCATGCTCGTGATCATGGTCATCGTCGTGGTGCTCGGCTTCGTCACCATGCTCTTCGTGCGCGTGTTCCTGCGCAAACGCACCGCCGGTCGAGATCACCGGCGCGGCGAGCGCAAGGAGAAGAGCGAATCGGAAAATAGAAAGTGAACGCATTAGCGTAGCTCCCGGCCGAGAAGCTGGCTGGCGATCGAACGCGCGAGCTCAGGGGTCTCGTCCTCAATGGCTTTGCGGGCGCGGTTGTATTCCGCGGTGAGCTTTTCATCCGCCTCATCGAGCATGGACTGCGTTTCGCTGCGGACCTTCTCGAGGAGCGTGGTTTCGAGCTCCTTGGCTTCCGCCCGAAGCTGCTCTCGGTCGTCCCCAGCCGCAAGACGAACGCGGCGGAGTTCCTGATCGAATTCCGCTTCTTTATCGAGTGCTTCCTGCTCGTAGGTACGAGCGTCGCGACGGGCGCCCTCGATCGCCTCTTCGCGCGCGTCGAGCGTCGCCATAATCGGCTTAAAGACGAAAGTCCTCAGAACCACATACGCGAGTCCAAAGATAATGAGCTGGACAAAGAAGGTTCCATCCAGGTCGATGAGCGAACCGCTCGAGAGGAAGACGGTGAGGAAGTTCATGGGGGGCTTCCGCGAGTGCTTTGAGGCTCCTCGCGTCGGTAAAAGTGGGGCTCACGATGGCGTTAAGGCGGCTCGCGAGAAAAGGGAGTTCCCTTGGGGAACGCGCGGCACGTAGCATCGGCCTTTAGGCACGTCAAACCTCGGAAGCGCGATCTCACATAGACCGACTTTTGCGAGGGAGAGGCCCCTCACATTTGGCAGCTCGGAACCTCCACGAATCGATGCCTGGTCAGGGCTGCTTCCGATCGAGTCTCCGGCATTCCGAGCCTCGTAAGACAATGCTTTTAAAAGACTTTTCTAAATTCGCGGGAGCAAAATTCTCAACGCGATGGCGGGCTGGCATTCCTTTTTGACGATTTTGCGCAACTCGCCGGGTGCATGGCCGACAACCGCGCATGCAGCAAAAAAGCGATCCTCCCTCCCTACTCCACCCCCTCTGCCCCGGTCGGCGCGTTCCCGGTCGGCGACAAACCTCGTTCACCGGGCTGCGCGTCGCAGCACTCGTTTGCGCTTTGTTCGGCGCATCATCCACCGTCAACGCCGACGACGCATATGTGCTCGAAGTTCGCACGGACCAAAGCGAGAGTCCGTACGCGCGCTTCGCGATCCACACCGAAGCGATCGCAATGAGCTCAGGCGATTTTCGCCTCGGCATTGAATACGCTCCAAGTTCCTGGTTTAGCCTTGAGCTTAGCCCGGGCTATGCGGTTCCCGGAGGCGGTCTACACGGACCCGCCCTGGGGCTGCGAGCGCATCTTTGGCCAATGAGCGATGGTCTCGAAGGTCTTCATATCGGCATCGGAGGCGATGTCGCCTACTTGCAGGATTCCGCCGACGGGGCGTCGATCTACACCGGCGTGAGCGCGGAAGCTGGATACGCCCTGAACGTGGGCCGCTTTTTCCTCGGCGTCAGCAGCGGCGCGATCATGGGCCGATGGTATGGCGATGTGACCCGAAATTTTAAGGATTGGCAGCTCGGTTTTCTGCTTCGAATCCGCACCGGCGTTGCGTTTCGATGAGATCCGATCTCGAGCTTCGCGCTCGCAGGCGCCGCGAAGCGTGTTTCGTCGCCCCAATGTCGAAGATCTCCCACTCCTCGATCGAATCTCGATTGAACGTGTCACAGGTGGACGTTAGTGTCCGGCCCCGAACAGGAAGCGCGGCGAGCGCAAGGACAAGGTGAAGCAATGGCGAGAGAAGGCCTCAACAAAGTGATTCTGATTGGCAACCTGGGTGCGGACCCAGAGTTGACCTACCCCTCCTCGGGCGGAACTGCGCGGCTGCGGATTCGTCTGGCAACGACGGAGCGCTACGTCACGAAGAGCGGTGAGCGTCAGGAAAAGACAGAGTGGCACAATGTCATCTTTTGGGGACGCCGCGCGGAGGGTCTGAACAAGGTCCTTTCCAAAGGCATCACGGTCTACGTGGAAGGTTCCATCCAGTATCGTCAATGGGAAGACCAAGACGGAAACAAGCGTTACGGTACGGACATCCGTGGCACGAACTTGCTCTTCCTCGGTGGCGGACGGGGACGAGATGAGTTCGGCGGTGGCGGAGGCGGAGACGACTTCGGCGGCGGTGGCGGCTACGGCGGCGGCGGCGG
>JAHDCI010000014.1:17614-29115 GCA_020629955.1 Myxococcota bacterium
GGCGGCGGCTACGGCGGTGGTGGCGGCGGCTTTGGCGGCGACTACGGCGACGACGAGCCTCCATTCTGAACCTGATGAAAGAAGGGTGCGGTTCGCCGCGCCCTTTTTCGTTCCGTCATCAGCCGATCGAATCGAGCCACTTCCGAGCACGCCGGACCGGATTCCCAGTTGAGGTTTCGCATTTAGGGTTGCGGATCGAGGGGTGATTCGCGAGATTGCGGTATGCAGCTACCGCGCTATTTCTTTCGTGCATCGCTGGCCGGTTTGATTCTTGGTCTATCGGCTTGCGGCGGCGCTGGCTCCCCGCGAGGTGCAGCCGACGAGCTAGCGAGCGCTCTCCGGGAAGGAGACCACGCGCGGGCCTACGGATTGCTTTCCGAACGAGATCGAAGCCGAATTTCGTACCAAGACTTCGCCGCACGAATGGACGCGCACCCGGACGAAGCTCGGGTTCTCGCGGCGGAGCTGGAACGCGCCGAGATGACCGAGCCGATTCACGCAACCGCCACCCTTTCGGACGGCAGCGAGGTCCCTCTCATTTACGAGGATGGTCGATGGTGGCTTGCGGCGAATATCGTGGACTTCTACGCGCAAGGTTCCCCCCGCGTGGCGCTGCGCTCCTTCCTGCGGGCGGTCGAGCGCGAACGCTACGATATCCTTCCACGATTTATCCCGGAGGCAGACCGCGCAGGGCTGGACGAGGCGTCTCTTCGCGAGATGTTCGAGGCTCCCGAACGCCAGGAGGAAATGGCGCAGATGTTTACCGCGGTTCGTGAAAATCTAGAGGCACCGATCGAACAGACAGGGCGGCGCGCAGTTCTTTCCTATGGCTCCGGGCAGAGCGTCCGCTTCCTCTTCGAAGACGGGGTCTGGAAGATCGAGGACCTCGACTAGTGATGCCGGTGAGCCCCTTCTCCCAAAAGCGTTTCACCGCGACTCCGAAACGTTCTCGAGTGGAGCTCGGAAGCGATTCCGAATGAGCGACGATCCGCAAGGCAAAGTCTGTCCGCTCTGTTATATGCGGTACGATCGCGGGGTTTCGCGCTGTCCAAGCGACGACACCGTCCTACGCGACGCCGGCGACCCACGGCTGGGCACCGTCCTCGCTGGTCGATACCGAATACGTAGCGTACTCGGTGTTGGGGGAATGGCGACCGTCTACAGTGCAGACCAAGGCGTCGGCGGGGAGGGAGTCGCGGTCAAAATCCTTCACCCGAGTTACGGTGACGAGCCACGGATTCGCGAGCGACTTCTCCGAGAGGCGCAATCGGTGATGAGCCTCTCGCATCCGAATATCATCGAAATCTTCGAGCATGGCGTCGACACAAATGGGTCGCCTTACCTCGTCATGGAGCAACTCCACGGGGAAGCTCTGGACGAGATGATGCGGCGGGAGAAGAAGCTTCCACCGAACCGAGTGATCGCGCTCGGTCTACAGATCGCTCGCGGGCTCGCTCGTGCACATGATATCGGGGTGATGCACCGGGACATCAAACCCTCGAATATCTTCGTCTGTCGCTCGGACGACGGCGCGTCCGTCGTCAAGATCGTTGACTTTGGCATTGCCCTCGTCGCGACCGATCCACGCCTTACAAAGACAGGTCGCTTTGTAGGCTCGCCTCCATACATGGCTCCCGAGCGCTTCTCGAATCCGGATGTCGCGGCTGCATCGGCAGACCTCTACGCGCTCGGAATTCTGCTGTATGAAATGGCCACGGGTACGTTCCCGTTCATGTCCAATACGGCAGTGGGATACATGATCCACCACATGGAGACACCGATGCCGCGCGCCGCCGAGAAGGCGCCTGACATTCCGCCCGTCCTCGATCAGCTGATCGCCGAGCTGTGCGCCAAGGAACCTGCCCATCGGCCCGTCGATGCTCACTCCGTCGTACACACCCTCGCAGGTATCGCAACAAAAGACGCCCGCCGGGTCCGGACCGTTTCCGTCATGGCCGCCACCGACCGAAGGGCAGGCGGGGACGCGCTCCGGCTCGAAGCGTGGGTCACCCGCGCAGCCACATATCAGCGGATGCTCGAACGGGCTCGCACTTCCCCCAATCCTCCAGCGGATTGGCTCGAGCGAGCCGTCGAATCGATTCGAGCCGCAGTCGCGAACCTCAGCGCTCTGACGGCCGAGGCCCGGGTTACCGAAGAGAAGCGCCGTGAGTGCGAAGCGCAGGCGAAGGCAGATCGCGCGAGATTGGGGCGCGCGATCGAGAGCCTAGCAGGTGACCTTTCGCGCGTACGCCGTGCAGAACGAGCGGCCGGTGAGACCGATCGAGGCGAGGCCGCACTCGGCTTTCGTGCAAAGCTCGGAGAAGCCCTAGCGCTCGACGCCGAGAATCCAACCGTTCCGCGTCCCGCGATGTTGGTGCTCCTCGAGGAAGCAAGTTCACTCTACCGAACGTGGATGGCACAACCTGATCAGAGCGAAGCCGCCGATCTCCAGTTTCAGATCGACGCGCTCCGAACTCAGCTATCACGCGTAGAGAGCGCGTCGGAAGAACAACGCCAGGCTCTCTCCAAAGAGCTGAGCCAGAACTCTTCGAGGCGACGGAGCATCGAGCTGAATCTTGTGGCCGAAGCTCAGCGCGTCAGCCGGGATTTCGGAAATCGGCCGGAACTCAAAGATTTCTTCGACGAAATGCGAAACTCCTCGCGCCAGAGAAGTCGCTAACGGGCTTCTAGCCAGTGCGTGGTTCAATCGCTCGAAGGGCCCTCTTTCGCCAGGAACGCCGATCCGAGCTTCTCACATCCTTCGATATACTCGGCATGTCGTGCGCTCTCCGAAGCTCGCCTCGGCGCCCCTGACGAAAAATCATCCCTTCCATCGATCTGATCCCCGCACTCGCCACGCGGCGATCGAACTCACGCCTTCGAGATCAACATATCGCGCTCCCACCACGGGCGCTCTCGTCCGGCGGCGAGGGTCACCGAGAGCATCAGGAACGCCAGAACGACAACGGCAATGAGCGAAACGCCGTGGATGCTTTCCTGAGCCCCGAGTGCCCATAAACCATCGGGCATTCCTAGTACTCGGCGAACTTGAACGCTGGAGGGAACCTCACGTGCGCCGGTGGCCGCAGAGATTTGAGTGCCGTCTTCGAACTCAAGTTCGAGCCAGAGATTTCCAGAGTCGCTGTCGAATTCGCGATCGACGACCAACGCCTCCTGAAGTTCACCAAGCCCCAAACGAGCCCATGTCGGCGTGGCCGCAAGAAACGACACGAAGAGTAAAAAACTAACTCGCCAAAACGCACCGGCCCACGTTTCCACTTTTCGTTCCGAGGGCGAATCCCAGCCGTTGGCGGTAAGCACCAATCCTTGCGAATCGTCGAGAGTGGCGTCGCGCCCACTGTCTCGATAACCGCCGCGCGCTTCGGGTGCGCCGTTCGCTTCCGCCACGATCCGCTCCCCTTGACTTAGCTCCGCAATCATCTTCCGGACATTGCTCAGACTTTCACGAGACTCTTCGAGCCTGTCGAAGAGCGGCGTATCCGCGCTCGGCTCGATTCGAACCCTCTCGCCATTCTCGGTCTCGATATAGAAAGGGCGCGCAATCGTCCGACGCTTTTTCTCGACCCAAACCCCTTTTGAGCCGTCACCGATTCGCTCTTGGTCGACCTCAATTCGAAACGCCAGCTCTTCTCCACGTGCGTAGGCGACAGTTCCTCGAACGATCCGTGCTGCGCTTGGACCTTTCACGCGAGCACGCGCCGTCAACCACTTCATTGCAAGGTGGACTAGCAAGACAGCGCCGAGCCCAAGCGCACCCGCGAGGATCAATAAGCCCGGAGACTCTGGCACATGAAAAACCGGGAGGGGTTCGGTAACGGACACGCGCATAAGGTAGTCACTCTCTCCGTCGATACGCAAACGACGCAACGTTTTGGCAAAGCCGCAGCTCGCCCCAAAGAAGAGCAAAGAAGATGCTCACCAAAAAAGCAATCATCCTTGCCACGCAGCGCGCGCTAGCTAGTCTCCGCGGGTGATTCGCCTCGATAACGTCAGCAAGAACTTCGGTCGCCAGGTGCTCTACGAGGGCGCCTCCATGAGCGTCTTCCGCGGAGACAAAGTCGGCCTGGTCGGACCCAATGGTTCCGGCAAATCGACCATCTTCCGAATGATCGCCGGTCAAGACGGCCCCGATCACGGAAACGTCACCCTCGAAAAGGGCCTCATCATTGGCTACTTCGACCAGAACGTCGGCGAGATGTCCGGACGCACCGTTCTCGAAGAGACGCTCGCTGGCGCGGGAGAGGTCTCGCAGCTGCGCCAGGAACTCGCCGAGCTTGAAGTGAAGATGGCCGACCCGGACGCGGCGGATTTTGACAAGGTCGTCGAACGCTACTCCGAAGCGCAAACGCGCTTCATGGAGCTCGATGGCTACTCCCTCGAAGCGCGCGGTAGTGAAATTCTGGCCGGTCTAGGTTTTCAGAACGAGCGTCTACAGGAGGATGTTGGCAAGCTCTCCGGCGGCTGGAAGATGCGCGTCGCCCTCGCGCAAATCCTATTGCTCGCCCCCGATGCGCTCTTGCTCGACGAGCCGACGAACCATCTCGATATCGAATCGATCGTCTGGCTGGAAGGCTTCCTCAAGGCCTTCGATGGAGGGTTGGTGATCACAAGTCATGACCGTGAATTCCTCAACCGACTGGTGACCAAGATCGCGGAGATCGATGGTGGCACGCTCAGCACGTTTACTGGCAACTACGACTTCTACGAAGAGCAGCGCGAAGTGAATCGGGCGCAGCAAGAAGCAGCGTACGCGCGCCAGCAGGCCTCGCTCAAAAAGGAGGAGGCGTTTATCGCGCGGTTCAAGGCGCGCGCGAGCCACGCTGCGCAGGTGCAATCGCGCGTCAAGATGCTCGAGAAGACAGAGCGTCTCGAAGCACCAACGCGTCGTAAGAACGTGAAGTTCGAGTTCCGCCAGCCCGAGCGTTCCGGTGAGGATGTTGTGACCATCGAAGGCGTCAACAAAGCCTTCGGGGAGCATGTGATCTACGACGACCTTTCGCTTCTCATCCGGCGCAAAGAGCGTTGGTGCGTCATGGGAGTGAACGGGGCAGGCAAATCCACATTGCTCAAAATGATCGCAAAAGTCAGCGAACCGGACGAGGGCGAAGTCCGCGTCGGCGCCAGCGTGAAGATGGGGTACTTCGCGCAACACGCGATGGAGCTCCTCGATCCAGAGAAGACCGTTTTCGAACTCTTGCAGCGCGACCATCCGATGGCGTCACGCGGCTCACTTCACACGCTGGCGGGCGCATTTGGTTTCCCAGGCGATGCAGTCGAAAAGAAATGCAAAATCCTCTCGGGCGGCGAGAAGGCACGGCTCGTCATGGCGTCCATGCTCTACAACCCGCCAAACTTCCTCGTTCTTGACGAGCCGACCAACCACCTCGATCTCGACACCAAAGAGATGCTCATGAACGCCCTCAAAGACTTCGAGGGGACTATGCTCTTTGTCTCCCATGACCGGCAGTTTCTCTCGGCGCTTTCAAACCGCGTTTTTGAGCTCGATGAGGGCAAAGTGAAAACGTACGGCGGTGGCTACACCGAGTACGTCGAGCAGGTCGGAAGAGAAGCACCGGGGCTTTCGTAACGCGTGCGTCCTGCGATGGCGCATTGTCGAATTCATCGGGCATCACGGAACGCAACTCGGCCAATGCTCGACACGGTTTTCCACGCGCCCGGACGAGTATCGAACGACGGCGAACGTACGACCTCCTGCTAGCTCGCTAGTGCGTGGTTCAAATCGCGAGAGGGGCCCTCTTCCGCCAGGAACGCCGAGCTTCGCTCTTCCTTCGTTCGATATACTCGGCATCTCGTCCGCTCTCCGAAGTTCGCCTCGGCGCCCGTGACGAAAGATCATCCCGTCCATCGATCTGATCCCCGCACTAGCGAATCTCGATCGAAATGCGCCGGAGAGCGCGCGCAATTTCCGACGGGCGATGGCGTGCGAAACCAAAACGCACGCCGCCCCGCTCGCGGCCATCGATGGAAAACTCGGCGGAGGTACGCAGACGATAGCCTGCCCGGGCAGCCGCTTCCTGTAGCTCAGGCGCGCGCTTGCCTGCTTCGGCCCAAATCGTCATCCCGCCCGACGGGATTCGAAACCGAAGCCACGGAAGGCATTCCCGAAGAGCGAGGCTCGTTGCATCCCGCCGTTCAAGACCGAGACGTTTTGCCCTCGTGAGGTGGCGTCGAAGCCCGCCCTCCTCAAGCCACTCGGCGAGCGCGGCTTCGATGATCGGATTGCCCTGACGATCCACGACGCGTCGTCTCGTAGCGACCCGGTCGATGACGTTTTTCGCGCCGCAGAGGTACCCAACCCGGAGCCCTGGCGCGAGCACCTTTGAAAAGGAGCCGATGTAAAGAACGTGTGCGCCGCCATCACCGCTTGCGAGAGGCAAAATCGGCGGCCCTTCGTAGTGCAGCTCGTGGTCGTAGTCGTCCTCAAGGATCAGCCAGCGGTGCTTTCGGGCGAGCGAAAGCAGGTGTGCGCGGCGCTTTTGCGAGAGCGACACCGTCGTTGGAAAGTGATGGTGTGGCGTGAGGTAGACCGCGCGAATCTTCTCCGCGTCTTGTTCGAGCCTCTCGACCTGAAGCCCGCGCTCGTCAATGGGATAAGGCTTCAAGCGAACGCCGGCGCAACGGAGCGCCTCGAAGGCCGGTTGATAGCCAAGACGTTCCACCGCGACCACATCCCCCGGGGAGAGCACCGTCTGCGCCGCGAGATAAATCGCCTGCTGACTCCCCTGCGTCATGCAGATCCGCGATGGGTCCGCTGGGACACTTCTTCGTTCACGCAAGAGCGCCGCGATCTGCTGTCGAAGCGAAGTTTCCCCACGAGGGTCGCGATAACTCAATAAGTCCGCTGCGCTTCGGGAACGCATCGCGCGCCGAATCGCGCGCGCAATTTGTGCGCTCGGAATCTCGCGAGGATCAGGGATTCCATCCGAGAGTGAGACAAGCGTTTTACCCTCCGCATCCGAGTCGAAGTGCCCGAGGCGAACGAGCGAATCACGCTGAGCGCGGAGCCGATAGCGCGCATCTCGGGGGCGGGAGGCTCGGAGCCGTTCGACGGTGCTTCTTTCGATGGAGACGCGAGGAACGCTCCGGGGGATGAGTTCGATAAGCTCTTGTTCAGCGAGCAATCGGTACATCGCGGCAATGGTATGGCGGTGCACGCCAACCTGCTCCGCCAGTCGTCTCGCGCCAGGGAGCGCATCCCCGCTAGCGAGAAGACCTGCCTCTATCGAGCGGCGGACACTCTCAGCGAGTCTCTCATGAAGAGCGCTCGCCCCCTGTTGGCGACGCGTCGCTTTTAGCGATTCTAACCAAAGAGCCTCTCCGTCCACGCTTCACACCTGTAATCTTCTGGCACATCGACTATGTGCATTCTGGAACATAGACACGTGCCAGTCATTTTCCCAATCTATCGACATGTCTGCAAGTCTTCACGCCAAAACCCGCACTATCCCGAAGAAGATCCGCCCAAGCGAAGAGGCTTGCTGGGAAGTTATTCGACGGGCCAAGCTCGCTCGAATCACCTGGATACACCGAGAAAACGATCAGCTCATGCCGCGACTTCGCACGATTCATCCGGCCGTACTCGGCGGCGTGATCTACTGGCACTCGGGTCTTGTTGGGGAAAAACACTCGATGCTTGACGCTCGCGCATCGCTCTCATTCGAAGAGTTCGTAGCCACGATTCCTTCGACATTTGTCGACCCCACCCTCGCTTGCCCAGCAACGACGTACTACCGCTCGGTGCATCTCGACGGGCATGTTCTGCCGGTCATGGACCTCGCCGAGAAGGCGCGCGTCTTTAACGTCATGCTCGATATGCATCAAAAAGATGCGGGGCACCGTCCACTCTCCGCAGAGGACCCGCTCTACCGTCAGCCGCTCGAACGCATCGCCGTGCTTCGTTTTCTACCGGCTGCGATGACCGGTCGCTTCAAGCTGGGACAGCGAAAAAGCGCGGAGCGGATGCGAGCCGTCATGAGGGGTCTATGGAGACGCGGCGAGCCCGGAGACCTACGCGCGATGGAGAGCATCGGAGCGGCGCACGAGGAGAACGTGTGGCCGGAAGAGCTAGGATTGTTCGATGACTTGACCCTTCAAGTCTCCGGCGGCGCCCGGGAATCGAATCAGATCGGCTCACTGCTCAAGGATGAATATTGGAACGCGCCCTTTTCCACTCGAGCGATTGCGCGTGCTCATCAGAACTCAAGCGCATGGATCTTTGCCAAAGCGGGGGACGAGATCGTGGGAAGCGTTCGCGCAATCGCGGACGCGACGAAACACGCCAAAATCTACGACGTGTGGGTCAGGCCCGAATATCGCGGAAGGGGAATCGCGAGTCGCTTATTGAGAATTCTTCTGACTCATCCGAACGTGCGAGGTTGCTCGTTGATCACGCTAAGCACGCGAGATGCACATCGGCTCTACGAGCGACTAGGTTTCGAGCGGGACAACCGAGACCGCAGCGGACGAGCGATGATACGTCGAGTCAGTGGATCATGACGTGGGCGGGTCGAGGTTGACCCACACGGGTTGGCCGTCGCCTCGCCATTCGCGTTTCCAAATCGGCACGGTTTCTTTGATCTGATCGATCGCCGCCCGCCCCGCTTCAAACGCCGGCCCGCGGTGTGCCGCAGAAGCGCCGACAACAACAGCAAGGTCACCAATACGCAGGTCGCCTACCCGGTGCGTTGCACTCAATCGCGTGCCGGGGTGCTGCTCCGCGACTCGCTCGAGCACGCGACGCATCTCCTTGTTCGCGAGCTCGGCATAGGCTTCGTATTCAAGACGCGAGACGCTCTCTTCGCCGATATGATCGCGCACCACCCCGGTGAAGAGCACCACGGCACCCGCACCTGAATGCACGACGCTTTTCCACACTTCGTCGAGCGAAAGTTCGGAATCTCGGATCTCCGCGAGCGGTACAAGAATCTCCGGTGCGCCCCCCGCGACGGGAGGCAGCAGGTCGACGCGTGATCCAGAGGCAAGAGTCGCGTCGTCTTCCGCAAAATCCCCGTTAAGAGCAAGCTTCATTTGCTCGCGGTAAGGAGCGAGCTCGGGCACTTCACGAACCAGGGTCTTCCAAAAGGCCTCGAGATTCGCGCCCTCCGGCACCTCGAGCTCCCGCTCACGCACCCCGGCGAGCGCCCTCGCGCCAGCGTGAAAGACAACTCGAATCTTCATCTTGGAACCCAACGTGGGGCCGCCCGCCGGAAGATGCCATTTAAGCTCGCAGCGGTGAGATCCGTGGTCGTGCCGACGTCTCGGAAGACAATGCACCCGGCCCCGCCGCCTCCGCCGCCGCCGCGACCGCGACCGGAATCGCCGTTTTCGCCAGCTTCCCGAACGCCGCCATTTCCGCCGTGTGCTCCCGTCCGAGAGACGGGGGAACAGTTGCCGTTGTCGCCTCCAAGCGGCGGAAGAATATCGCCATCATCGCCATCATCGCGCTCCTCTGCGCAGCGGTGTCCGGTACCGCCGCCGCCGCCCGCTGCAAATACCTCAAGCGAAGAGGCCAGCACGATTCGCTGGGAACTTTCGAAAAGGAATCCGCCGCCCGCGCCGCCGCCACCGCCACTTCCGCCAACGCCGCCGCTGCCACCCGCTCCACCTGCGCCGGCAATGTTGATCGTGCCCGCGAGCGTTGCGATCCCGCGCACGGAGATCTGAAGAGCGCCGCCGCCGCCGCCGCCTACCCCTCCTTGGTCGCGCCGTCCGCGGGCTCCGCCGCTTCCGCCAAGAAGAGGTTGGAGCAGAAACTCTGCGGTTTCTGCGAGGGCCACCGATCCACCGGAGCCACCATCCTGAAGCCCACTATTCCCTCCGCGTCCTCCAGCAGCGCAGAATCCGCCGCCGCCTGCCCCGGCGATCGCGATCGCGGCTTCTCCTCTCGATCCGGCGCCCGGTCCAAACGCGTCCGCGTCATGGGTCGAGCCATGCCAGCCGCCCGCCCCAGCGCGAGTTCCTGCAGCCGCCAGCGAGATCGATCCTGTTTCGCTGAGTTCAAAGTTTCCGTTCACGAGGATCGCAAGGCCATGACGTCCTGTGACGTCGACCGGGCCCGAAACTTGGAGGGATTCCAATCGCCAAACGCACAAGAATTCTCCGCTGACGCCGGCGACAGGCTCCAGGTTCATCCCGGCCCGATCGCATGCCGTTGTATCGAGCATCCCGCCGGGCAGGGTAATCGACTCGGTGCCCCCAAACGGATCCGCGCTCGTTATATTGCTGGGCGCGAAATCAAAACACGTCGCGTCCGCGCAGCGATCGCAGACAGTTATCCCTTCGCACGTTTCAAGTCGACGCTCATCGATGCAGGTCGCCGAGCACGCATCTTCTCCGCTATCGAGCGCCACATCGGGCGCGCTATCTGCGGGCGCGTCGAAAGCCGCGTCCATCGACGAGTCGTCGGAGGCGTCCATCGCGGCATCGACGGGGGCGTCGATCGCGGCGTCCTCACCCGCATCCATTCCCGCATCCTCACCACCATCGATGTCCGAATCCGGCATGCCTGAATCTTCCGGTCGCCCGGTGTCTTCGAGCGCGTCCACGGTTGAATCTGCGAGCGCATCGAATGCCACATCGATTTCAACATCGAGGGAGCCGTCTTCGAGCGTGTCGAAGTTCGCGTCTACGCTCGCATCCTCTTCGGCCAAGGGTTCGAGCTCGGGGTGAGAAACGGAGCAGGAGAAGGCAGCCAGCAAACACCCCAGATAGAGCCCCGCGAGCGCGCCCTGAGCGCGGAGAGAATAGCGGCAACGAGCATCCGGCATCCTCTCTCCTTAGCAGCGATAGCCTGAGCGCTCAGCCCAGAAATGGAGAATCGCACTCACTCTGAAACCAATTCAGAGACGTCTTCGCAGAGGACGATCGAGGTATCTCCGTAGCGATAGGCTTTTCCGGGAAATCGCTCGGCATCGGCTTTCGCGCATTCGATCACCAGGATGGCCTCGCTTGAGAACGCGCCGATGTTCTGAAGTGATTTGAGGCTATCGTGCGCAGCCTCAATCTCCGCATAGGGCGGATCGCAAAAGATCAGGTCGAAGGGCCCCTGACGGGCAAGATGCCGCTGCGTTTCCGCGTCCGCGATATCTCGGGCCGCGACGCGGCAGCGGTCCTGAAGGCCAAGAGCCTCCGCGCTGCGGCGGATCGCTCTGGCGGCAGCCCGGTCCCGCTCCACCAGGACCGAAGAGGTCGCGCCACGAGAGAGCGCCTCGAAGCTAAGGGCACCTGTGCCTGCGAAGAGATCGAGAATGAGCCGCGACTCGATCGCGTCGCGGCTCAAAAGGATGGAAGCCAGTGCCTCGCGTACGCGGTCCGATGTCGGGCGTGTTCCCTTTGGGACATGTTTCCCAAAAAGGCGGCCGCGAAGCGCCCCGCCGACGACGCGCATCGCCTAGAACTGAAGTCGTGCGGTGAAGCCGGCTTCTTGAGTGCTGCCGTAGGGCATCAGCTGGAAGTTGCTG
>JAHDCI010000014.1:29215-32991 GCA_020629955.1 Myxococcota bacterium
AGGGGCACGTTCAATTCGCTGCGGCCGTTGGCCTGGACGGAGACATCACCGGTCCCGGCGGCAAACTCGGAATGGGTGACGCGCACCGAGTGCTCTCCCACGCCGACGGGTGAGATTTCGAGCCAGCCGCTTCCATCCGCGGTGCCTGCGAGCTCGCCATCCAGGTACACTTCTGCGCCCGGTTCCGTGTGAACGCGGAGCGTGCCAACTTCCGAGCCGCCGATGATCTGATCGAGGTAGCCGCCGGCGCGCTCTTCGAGTTCTCCGCGACTGAGCTCACTCCGCGGGATCGTATCCGTCATGGTGTGCTCGATTCGCCCAAGCTGCGCGTTGAAGGTGTTGAGCGAAATCGAAAAATCGAATTCATCGCCGACGCCTGTCCGTCGGATGGTCGCGTAGATGACCCGATCTTTTTGAAGGTCATCGGCGATCGCAGCCATACACGCCGCGTCGGGCTCGTCGCAGCCGTGAACAAGAAGTAGCTGCGCGAGAGGCGGCCCTTCCTCGGCAACTTCCCAATCCGTAACGGTTTGCGCAGCTTCTCGGATAGAATCCGTTAGCGAACGCGCGACGTCGTCATCGCCTTCGATGGTGCGGATACCGAGCACGATCACCCGCTCGGCGTGAGCGACGGAGACCGTTCCGAAAAAAGAGACGAGCGCGAGGGCACTGGCAAGCAATCGAACCATGCGGGGATGGTACGCGAAGCGCACGAAGAGGGGAAGAGATCAAGATGGGAAAGTGCGATCTAGATGGTCACTGAATCTCGACCCCAAAAGAGAGAAGGCGACGCTCCAGAAGAACGCCGCCCGCAATCCGAATGCGATGCTCCTAAAGCGCCAGCGGCCCTTCGCAGACCACACTCGCAATGGGGTACCCGCCGCCGTCGGTCGACTGCGTTCGTAGATTGGTGAACGAACAGTTCGCAGCCTGCCAGTTCGAGACCCCGCTCTCGCCAAGTTCGACGAGCAGCGCATCCAGCGCCTCATCGGTCTGATGCCAAGCGCCCGCATAATCGAGCCCGGGCGTCACGCTGCCCACCCACTCTCCTTCGCAGGTGAACGCGCCAGGGATGGCCGAACACGTGACACTCGAAATTCGTGCATGACTCTCGATCGCGTTCATCACCGCGCCAAAATCGGCGCCCCAGGGATCTGCGGGCACTTCCGTGTAGACATCCTCCAGGCCTTCCGCCGCAAGGACCTCGTCAAGATACGCGTCGTAGCGCGCCTGAAGGTTGGCATCGTCGCGAATCACGGCAAGCTCGGCGTCGAAACCTTCGACGTCTCCGCGGCCAGCGGCATCCATCAGGCGCTGGATCAGCTCTAGGTCTTGTTCGAAGAGCATATTAAAAAAGAGCCCTGCGTAGTTGTAGAAGCGGAACGAGCCGTAGGAGCTCTCAAGGATCTCGCGAACATTCATTCGAGATTCGTCTGCGCGAACGTTCTCGACAAGAATCTTTCGAGTGCGAATGCCATCCGTGCGGGTGCTCCAAGTGAGGAACTCCGCGAGACCTTCGTCGAAGAAGGCCATGCGATTGCCGGCGTAGATTGGGTGAATTCCCCACTCCCCTGCCGCGGCGTAACGCCCGATCAGGTAGTGAACGTATTCGTGACGAACCAGTTCCTCAAGGGAGTAGATCGATTCCTCTGGCGTGCGCTGGTAGGTATAGAGGGTCGCGTTTCGCTCGATGTAGATACCGCCATTGTTGGTTGGCTGACGATAGAGCCACCCTTGGTATTCCTCGTAATCCTGCAGACTCCCGTAGATACGGAAGGTCGCGACATCGTTAACGTCGTCCGCAACAGGCTCAGGGCGCTCCAGAATCCGGAAGAAGCGCGAGCGGACCTCCATCATCGCAAAGTAGAGTTCGTCCACGGTCTCTCGATCGAGGGGCGTGAGCACGATCAGAGAGCCGCCGTTGTATTCGTATCGGTTCGGGAAGACCTCGGCTTCGATTTCATCGACGAGTGAGTCCTTGCAGATCCGTTCCCCGTCGCTCCGAAGGCAATCGAGGAATTCATCCAGCGCGCCAAGCGCCCAGCGGTAAGGGCTCGAAGAGCGTGGGAAAGCATCGAGCGCTTCGGTGAGCGCGCCGCGAGCCCGTTCGGAGAAGCGAGGAATGCTGCCCACCTGCCCGATTGTCCACAACGTATTGTCGAGGAGCCAGTCGGGTGGGCAGGAAGCTGCGAGCCGAAGAAGTGCGTCAACAAAAGGTTCGTCGATCGCCGCGATCAGCGCTTCGTCGCGGTTGCCAATGCCGCGCGCAACGCCCGTGAGCATCGACCAGGTTGCAAAGGTCTCGGCAAAGGTGGCGATCCCCTCCGCGGCTGCGTTTAGCTGAAGGGTGAAATCTGCGATGTGGTTCCCGCCAAGCTCCGCCGCATCCACCGCCGCGCCGAATTCGATCAAGGCATCGTGAACGCTCTGCTCTTCGGAGTAGGGATTTAGACGAGGCGCAATGCCTGCCAGACCGCGAGCGGTCGCTTCGCGTACACGCGCTTCATCGCTGCCCGCAAACGCCGATTCTCCGCCGTAGAAATCCTGAAACCACCGAATCCGCAAAAAGAGAAGCAACGATTCTGCACGCTTCGGGTCCGATTCGGACGCGAGCGCGTCGGCGACCGCAACGACGTGATCGTCGCTTTCGAGTACGGTGCGAACCCGCCCTGCGAACGACCACAGGTAGTAAAGGCACTCCGGATTTTGTTCTGGGAGATACGCCGCCAGGTCTGAGGGGCTCAGCCCTTCGATATCGTCGGCGGTCCGCTGCGTGCAGCCGGAGCCAACGGGTTGTTCGGGACCTTCCGAAAGGTCACACGCGGCGATGGGCGGCGGCGGTCCCTCGGGAACGGGCGGAACGGGGGGATCGAGCGGATCGGTGCCGGTAGGAGACGCGCACGCAACGAGGGCCGCGCTCATCATCAGAGCGGGCAGAGAGGTAAAGCGCGAGCACTTCGACAAATGACGATTCCGGAAACATCCCATGACCGGTTTAAGAGCAGACTTCGTACCAACACTCCAAATCGCAAAGAAGCCTTCCTTTCCGGACGAAAACCGGGAACAACAATCAAACCAGGCAAGATCGGGCGTGCCCTCCTGCTGGGGTCAAGAGTGAGATGTGAATCCCACAGGATACAATTGCGAACGCAATTCACACTCTTCTGATCGAGGCGAGCGCGAGGCAAATCCCCGAAATGGTGATCGAGGAACGCTTGATTTCACTCCCTCGACGGCCCGCTGCGGTACACGTTTCGAACCATAAAGCTAGGTCAATCGCGCCTGTTTACAATTGTGCGGCTCGAAACGAAGGATCTCGGAGTGGAAAATACGATTGCGCTGGCTGAGGCTTCAACCGTCGCTCTATCGCATGCAATGGAAGATGATTTGGCCCGGGCCGTGGCAAGCCGAGTGACCAGGGGATCTGTGGGAGCCATGCTCCCGGATGAAGCAAAGGATTCGACAACTGGTAGAGCCCAGAGCGGGGCAGCCAACGCACGATTTAGTGGCCTACGAAGCGTCGAGAAATTCGATTTGGCGGAGGTATAGGGTCCAGAAGAGAATTGCGCGCAGAACTCGACGGCGGACAGCACGCGACGGCCTAGTTCCGATTTGTGCCATGAACTCAAGAGCTTGAGCGCGAGGATACAACACGCCAGCAAAGCTCCAGCTTCCGTTTCGGAAATTGAGGCCGCAGGGAATGTTTCGCCCGCCCGTTCGTAGGTTGAAACACGACGCAGAGTCGGGTGATAAGAGAGCCCTCGAAGGGAGCAACA
>JAHDCI010000014.1:33091-53229 GCA_020629955.1 Myxococcota bacterium
AGGTTGAAACACGACGCAGAGTCGGGTGATAAGAGAGCCCTCGAAGGGAGCAACAACACAATGCAAGGACCACCACAAGGACCGCCAGGCGGACCTTTTCCACCTGGACACCCAGGAGCCCCGCACCCGGGACAGCCTGGAGCACCTCAGGCGGGATATCCCGGTGCCCAAGGACAGGCGCAGCCCGGTATGCAGCAGCCCGGTATGCAGCAGCCCGGTATGCAGCCTCAGCCGGGAATGCAACCTGGCATGCACGTGCAGCCGCAGCCCGGTATGCCACAACAGCCACAGCCAGGGATGCAGCAGCAGCCAGGGATGCAGCAGCAGCCAGGGATGCAGCAGCAGCCAGGTCAGGCGCTCGCCGTCGCGCAGCCCGCGGCGATCACTGCGCCCGTTGCACACGAGATTTCGCATGGCCCAGCGTTCGCCATGCTTCGCGTTGATCTAAAGCCCGGGGAGCTTGTCATCGCTGAAGCGGGTTCGATGGTCGCGAAGAATCAGCCCGTGAACATGGAAGTGAAGATGAATGCCGGTCCCGGAGCCGGCTTCCTCGCCAAGATGAAGGCGTTCTTCATCGCGCTCATCCGAAAGATCGTTGGCGGCGAGACCTTCTTCGTAAATCACTTCACTGCGCCCCAAGGCGGCAGTGTCTGGATCGCCCCGCAGCTCTCCGGACAGGTGACGCATCGCCGCATGAATGGCGAAACGATCTACCTCTCGTCCGGAGCGTACGTCGCGTCATCCGGCAACCTGCAGATGAAAATGAAGTTCGGCGGTCTAAAGAGTCTGCTCGCGAAAGAGGGGGCATTCTTCCTCGAACTGAGCGGCCACGGCGACCTCTGGTTCAATAGCTACGGCGGGGTTCACGCGATCGATATTAACGGTCCCTTTATGGTCGATAACGGCCACCTTGTCGGATACGAAGGCCAGCTTGAGTTCACCATCAAGAGCGTCGGCGGCGGCGTCATGGGCTTCATGGCGAGCGGCGAAGGCATGGTCTGTGAATTCAACGGTCAAGGCCGCGTCTACATCCAATCTCGAAACCTTGGCTCGTTGGTCGAATGGCTAACGCCGCTGCTCCCATAGGAGGCCATCATGCATATTGAAGTCGGTTATCGGCCCTCACAGGCAATGGCGAAAGTGGTCCTCGGACCCGGCGAACAGATCCGCGCGGAGAGCGGCGCAATGGTCGGGATGAGCACCAATATCCACATGGAGACCCAGGCCCAAGGCGGCATCATGAAGGGTCTGAAGCGGATGTTCGGCGGCGAGTCGTTCTTCCAAAACACGTTCACCGCACAAGGTGGTCAAGGCGAGGTCCTTCTCGCGCACACCCTCTGCGGCGATATCGTGACGCTCGATATGAACCCGAACGGCTACTTCGTGCAGTCGTCGAGCTACATCGCAAGTTCGCCGTGGGTGAATATCGACACGAAGGTCGGCGGATTTAAGTCGTTCTTTGCAGGGGAAGGTGTCTTTGTCCTTCAGGCCACCGCGCAACAGCCCGGCCAGATGTTGGTCGGTGCGTTCGGCGGCATTCAGGAACTTCAATGCGACGGAAACCTGGTCATCGATACGGGTCATCTCGTCGCCTGGGACGCGACGCTGAACTACACGGTCGGCAAGAGCGCAAACGGCTGGATGGCTTCGTGGCTCTCCGGCGAAGGTCTCGTCTGCCATTTCGAAGGACAGGGCCGCATCTGGATTCAAACCCGCAACCCCAACGAATACGGCAGCGCGATCGCCGCACTGCTTCCGCCACGAGAGGGCTAAATCATGCGTTATGAAATCCTAGACAAGCCCGATTTCGGGATGGCGAAGATCACGTTCGACCAGCCCGGAGAATCCATGCTCGTCGAATCGAGCGCGATGGTCGCCAAGCACTCCGCGATCGATATGCAGACCCAAATGAAGGGCGGCATCCTCGGCGCGGCGAAGCGAAAGCTTCTCGGCGGCGAATCGATCTTTCAGAACACCTACACCGCAACGGCTCCCGGCCAAGAACTCTACATCGCGCCTGGCGCGGAAGGCGATCTCGAAACGCTCGAGCTCAATGGGCAACAGGAAGTCTTCCTCAATAGCGGCGCTTTTGTCGCTTCCGCCCCCTCGGTTCAGCTCGATACTCAGTGGGGCGGCGCCAAGGGTTTCTTCAGCGGAACCGGGTTCTTCCTTCTTCGCTGCGCGGGTCACGGTCCCCTCATGTTCGCGTCCTATGGCGCAGTTCACGCGGTCGACGTTGGGCCCCAAGGCTACATCTGCGATACCGACCACGTCGTCGGCTTTACGGGTGGTTTGCAATACGAGGTTACGAAGGTTGGCGGGCTCAAGTCGCTCTTCTTCTCGGGCGAAGGTCTCGTCTGCCGCTTCCACGGTCAGGGAAGGCTCTGGATCTCGACGCGGAACGCAGGTGCGCTCGCATCCTTCGTTCATCCGTTCCGCCGGGTCAGCAGCAGCAACTAACCCGCATCACCGATTCGGGCGAAGCCGAGCGCCCTGATCGCGAAAGGCCCGGTGGGAAATCCCATCGGGCCTTTTGTTTTGCGTATATCTATTGAATGGAGATGAGTTCGACGTCGAAGACCAGGACACCTGCGGGCCGTCCCGGACGCCCCTGGTAGGCGAGCGATTCCGGAATCCAAAACCGTCGCTGTTCGCCCTCGACCATGAGTTGCACGCCTTCAGTCCAGCCTGCGATCACTGCGTTGAGCGGGAAGGTTGCAGTGCGTCCGCGGTTGATCGAACTGTCGAAGAGGTTCCCATCGGTCGTCCATCCTGAGTAGTGAACCTCTACCCGGTCGGTGGCCGTTGGATGGCGGGAACCCGTTCCGGGACGAAGCACGCGCGATGCGAGACCGCTCGGTGTCCGCTGCGCGTTGGCGGGAGGCGCAGCCACATCCGACGGGGCCGCGGTCTGAATCGGGGTCCCCGCCGGCGTGGTGGGGCTGGGCTGGGCGCCATTGGCTTGACCGCCCTGCCCCGCTTCACGAAGCGCGCGTTGCACTGCATCCCGGAACGCGCCGATCGGTTGCGCCCCTTGAAGGAGACGGCCGTTGACGAAGAAGCTTGGCGTTCCGATGCGCGCGCCTGCCGTGCGCACCGCGGCCATGTCTGCCTGGATTCGAGCCTGATGGGTATGCTGGTCGAGTGCGGCTTCAAAGCGCCGGATATTCACCCGCCGAATCTGACGCGCGTAGCGTACGAGGTCGGCACGCTCGAGCCCCCCGCGCTGGTTCTGAAAGAGCAACTCGGCGTATTGCCAAAATGCTTCGGAGCCTCGTTGCGTAAAGATCTCGTGCGCGGCCTCCGCCGCAAGCTCCGCGTGCTGATGGAAGGGAAGCGGGTAATTTCGCCACTCGAGTCGAATCTGATTCCCGAACTCCTGCTCAAGCTGCCGAAGCGTCGGCTCCACGCGGCTGCAGAAGGGACATTCGAAATCCGAAAACTGTTGAATCACAACCGGCGCGTTCTGACCGCCACGGGAAGGTGCATCCTGAACGGAGGGAATCGTGTAGACCGTGTCCGCTCTGGGGGTGGGCGCAGCGGCGTTGCCTCCGCCTCCACCGGGCAAGAACTGAGGCTCGGTCGCGCCATTTCGAACGGCCTCTGCATAGACACCTGCGCGCGGAGTGCCGGCAGCAACAAGCTGACGGGCACGCGCTAGCTCCTCATCAATGACCACGGAAAACGCTGCCGCCGGCTGGGCGCCGCGAAGGTTTCGCCCGTTAATGAAGAAGCTCGGCGTGCCCGAAGCGCCGAGGCGCCTCGCGGTATCTTGCTGCCCCTCAATCATCGCTTGATGACGGCGAGTGTCGAGCGCGCGGATCACCTCTTGCACATTCATCTGAAGCTGCTGCGCGATCTGAAGAAGCGCTGGGCGCTCGAGGTTTCGTTGATCGCGGAAGATCGCCTGATGCGCAGCCCAGAACATCGCGTCTCCGCCCTGACGATGCGCCTCGGCGGCAAGCTCTGCGGCCGGCATCGCGTTCTGATGGAAGGGGAGCGGATTGTTCATCCAGACCACGCGAACGTCTTGGGGATAGCGCTGAAGGATCTCATCGAGCGTCGGTTCCACTCGGCTGCAGAAGGGGCACTGAAAATCGCTAAACTCGACAATGGTCACGAGCGCGTCGGCGGGGCCACGTGAGGGTTCGTTTCCGCTCAGCGGCAGGTTGTACACCGCCGCGGGGTCCGGCTCGCGACGCGCGGGGCGTCCCGGACGCGGCGCTGGCGGAGGGGGATCCGTTCGCGCGTCACGCATCAATCGCGCGTATACCTCGCCTTGGGGGAGCCCAGTATTTCGAAGCTGCGCAACGAACTGAAGCTCTTCGTCGATCACCGCAGCAAACGCTTCATAGGGCTGAGCTCCGGTGAGCTGGCGACCGTTGATAAAGAAGTTCGGAGTGCCTCGCGCGCCGATCTGCCGCGCCAAGTCCTGGTCCGCTTGAATGCGCGGCTCTGGGTTGGTGTTGAGGGCCTGTTGAATCACCTGCTCCGAAAGAGAGGACGACGCCCACATGCGAAGGTTTGCATCGCTCAGGTCACGTTGATTTTGGAAAAGGAGATCGTGATAGGTCCAAAAGAGCTCATCTCCTCCGGCATCGAACGCGGCCATCGCGAGCGATGCCGCGGGATACGCGCGCTGATGAAACGGAAGCGGGTTGTTTCTCCAAACGAACCGGACCTTCGCAGGGTAACTCTCCAAGATCCGTTCGATCGTCGGCACGACGCGCGAACAGAAGGGACACTGAAAGTCGCTGAACACCACAATGGTCACCGGCGCGCTCTCAGGCCCTCGCGAAGGCTGAGCATCGGTGACCGGAACCCGAATTCGGACCGCTTCATCCTCTTCGAGCAGATTCGAGAGCGCTCCTTCGTCGAGCGCGGGCCCTGCTTCCGCCGCTGCCGCGCGAGCACTCTCGCTGCCACCGATTTGAACGGCGGTAACGGTAGACTCCGCGGGCTGAGAGGAACCGCAAGCCCCGAGCAAAAGGAGCGAAGAGAGGATTCGAAGCTTCATGCGAAAAGGTGTATCGCAACCCAAGCGAATATGCCCGCGCGAATCAGTGCGCGAGATTTTTCGCTGGCCACCAGGATGGTGCCCTCGCGCAAGATTTCGGAATTGTAAGGGAAGTGTTTGAGCGCTTCCGAGTCAACGCTCCCAAGCCTGGCACGCCTCCTCGCGAACAAAGAACCATCGGCCGTCAAAAGAAAAAAGATCGCGAGCGTACGCGAGGTCCGACGGCTCAACGTAGCCCCCCGCACCGAACGCTCCGCCGCCAGGACAATCATCTCCCTCGTAAGCGGTCGAGTAGCCAATCACGGCTGCTTCGTAGCGATAGGGCGCGATTTGAACAGCAATCTGCTCTCGCATTCGACATCCGTCCTCGAGCGTAGAAGAGAGCGTGAGCTGGTACGTCCCTTCGCGCTCGCTGAGGGTTCCGCGTTGGCAGCGACCACTCTCCGCGTCGAGTTCCCAGATCGGAATACGGCCCCTTCGCGCTGCCTCAATCCTGCGAATGACCCGTCCAATCTCTTCGCTACTCGGCTCCTCAAGACGGCTCAGCATGGAGGTCACCGGCGAACATGTCTCGAAGCGGCTCATTCCTTCGATCTGGCACTCCCGCCCCTCGCAGCGCCGCTCTTCAAAGGCGCTCTCGCAGGCTTCTCGCGTGCGAAAGTAACGCGGTATCGCCTCGTGGAGTGTCGTAGCGCACGCTCGCTGAATACGGGCGGGACCTAGCTCGCGCGAAGCGTAGGTGATGCGGGGCTCGGAGCTCGTCCCCGAGAGCTGAAACTCATCTTCACCGGCGCGCATTCGCTGCGTGATGGGGTCGACCGAGACTCCTAAGCAACCACCCACGAACTCCGTCCAGCACTCTGGCTCCGCCTGCTCTTCGATGGAAACCGAGCATTGTCCGCGTATCGCTCGAAAGACCCCGACGTAGTGGAGGTCCTCCTCGGAACGATCGACGAACTCGATCGCGTCATCCGCGCTCTCGATATCGAAAACGACCTCGGGCTCGGGCGCTCGGCGTTCGAAAGCGGGCGTAGACGCGGCGCCTGAACCAACGGCCGTCGAGCGCAATTCTTCGTCGGCTGTACTGGGCTGCGCCGACGGAGGCGACGTCGGGCACGGCCGCGACAACGCAGAAGCGGAGCAGCCAACAAGGAGCGGAATCAGGAAGAATGAAGGACGCACCTATTCCCGACAGCACGAGTCGGCGTTGGTTCCCGTTTCGCTCCTGTAGTCTTCCGTGGCCCATCGCTGACAAGTCTCATCGTCGAGGAAGAACCAGCGCCCATCGAACGAGAAAAACTGCGTAGCCATCGACAGCTCCGTAAAACTCTCGTCCACCCCAAAGACCCCATTTGCATCGCGCGTCAGCGGTCCGGCGGACGGGGTCCACACATCCGTTTCGTGACAGTTGGACTGTCGCACCCTCGAAAACCGTTCGGCTCGGTATCGATACGGGTCGAGGCGAACCGAGGTCATGTCGCGATAGTCGCACTCCCCCACACGATTCGAAAAGAGGAGCAGCCCGCCTCCTTCCTCTTCCCCCTCCTGTTGTCCGGTCATCACCCCCTGCACGCACACCTGAGCGTGGCCTTCTCGAACAAGCTCCCAAACATCGACTTCGGGCGCGGGGCTCGAGAGCATGCGCATGGTCTCCGCGATACCGATCTCAGGATGCTCCTCGTCCAAACGTTCGAACGCAAACCCGGCAACGTCTCGTTCGGCGTCGTCACAAGACCCAAGATCAACCGTTCCGGGAAGTCGGCAACCTCGGCCAGAACAACGGAGTGATTCGAGGCCACTCCAGCAAGCCTCCATGCTCGTGTAGATCCGAAAATCCGCGCCGTAGAAGGGTGCTTCGCATTCTCTCGAAAGGGGCACGGGATCTTCGCCGGCTCGCACTGCGCGAACAAGAATGGGCTCGTCCGGATCAAGTCGAAACGTGCTGCCTCCAATATGAAGCGAGCGTCGCCGGCTTCGTGATTGGGACGTAACTCCGACTTCTGCGCACCCACCCGCGAACTCAGTAAAGCATTCTTCACTCGGAAGGTCCGGGGCATCGCCTGATGCGCAGTTTGAACGCATCGGTGAGAACGTTCGTATATAGCAGACCTCAAACGCGAGTTCGTCCAGCGTGCTTCGAGCGATCGCTGCCGAATCCACCAACGTGTAAGGCGGTGCGGGCGCCTCTTCCTCGGGCATTTCGCACGCCGCCTCGACGGGAGCTTGAAGTGCGCCCGAGCATCCGCAGAGCAACAAGAAGGAAACGAAGCGTCGGCACATCATCGTTCGCTTCCGACAAACAAGCGAAGCGCGAGTTCCATGAAAAAAGGCGCACCCTCTCGGGTACGCCTCGTTTCAACAAAGCCTGACTTATTCGCCGGCCGTGGCCATCGCCATCTCTTCTTCTTCGGCGACTTCGTCGGTGAAGTCTTCGGTGACCATCTGAAGCTTGTCGTAAGCGCCCAGACCAGTACCGGCCGGAAGGAGACGACCCATGATGACGTTCTCCTTGAGGCCACGAAGGAAGTCGACCTTGCCTTCGAGGGCCGCCTGCGTGAGAACCTTCGTCGTCTCCTGGAACGAGGAGGCGCTGATGAAGGAGTCCGTGCTGAGCGACGCCTTGGTGATGCCGAGGAGGAGCGGTTCCGCAACGGCAGGCTGTCCACCCTTTGCGATGACGCGCTCGTTCTCGCGCTCGAAACGCGCCTTCTCGACCTGCTGGTTCGGAAGGAAACGCGTATCTCCGGCGTTGATGATCTTCACGCGCCGAAGCATCTGGCGAACGATGACCTCGATGTGCTTGTCGTTGATCGTAACACCCTGCAGGCGGTAGACCTGCTGGATCTCGTCGACGAGCCAGCTCGCAAGCTCCTTCTCACCCTTGACCTTGAGGATATCGTGCGGGTTCGCAGCGCCATCCATGAGCGGCTCACCGGCGCGCACGCGATCGCCTTCGCGGACGGTCATGTGCTTGCCCTTGGGGATGAGATACTGAAGCGGTTCGCCGACATCCGGCGTGATGACAACCTTTCGCTTGCCCTTCGTATCCTTGCCGAACGAAACGATGCCGTCGATGGCCGAAACGACCGCGCGGTCTTTCGGCTTCCGGGCCTCGAAGAGCTCGGCAACACGCGGCAGACCGCCGGTGATGTCCTTGGTCTTCGTGGTTTCGCGCGGCATCTTTGCAACGATCTCACCGGCTTCGACACGCTCACCCGCGGCCGGGATGATGTTCGCGCCGACGGGCAAGAAGTAACGCGCTTCGTTGTCGCCAACCTTGACCGGGTTGCCGGTCTCGGGATCCACAATCGTGATTCGAGGACGTGCACCCGGGTCACGCGAGGGGATCACGACTCGCTGCGAGAGACCGGTCGTCTCGTTCGTGCGCTCTTCCATCGTGACGCCTTCGACGACGTCGGAGTAGTGCACTTCACCAGCAGCCTCCGTAAGGATCGGAATCGCGTACGCGTCCCACTCAGAGAGGACCTGGCCCTTCGTGACCTTATCGCCCTCGGCAACCTTCAAGATGGCGCCATAGGTGAGGTTGAAGTTCTCGCGCTCGCGACCGGTGTCGTCGATGATCTTCATGATGCCGTGACGGTTCATGACAACGACTTCGCCGTCGCTCTTCGTGATCTGATTCACGTTCTCGAAGACAATCTTACCTTCGGCGCGCGCTTCGATCTGAGACTGTTCGATCTTACCGCGTGCAGCGGCACCACCGATGTGGAAGGTACGCATCGTAAGCTGCGTGCCGGGCTCACCAATCGACTGGGCCGCGATGATGCCGATGGCTTCACCGATGTTCGCCATATAACCGCGACCAAGGTCACGGCCGTAACACATTGCGCAAACGCCGCGCTTCGTCTGGCACGTGAGCACCGAACGGATGAGCACCTTCTCAATGCCGCGCTCTTCGAGAAGCTTGACGCGCTCTTCGGTGATCTCGAGGTTCGACTCGACGAGCACTTCGCCGGTGACCGGATCTTCGATGTCTTCGAGCGCAACGCGACCAAGGACACGCTCGCCAAGCGGCGTGACGATCTCGCCACCCTCTTCAAGCTTGCTGACCCAGATGCCGTCGAGCGTCTCGCAGTCGTATTCCGTGATGACCGCGTCCTGCGCAACGTCGACAAGACGACGCGTGAGGTAACCGGAGTTTGCAGTCTTCAGAGCGGTGTCCGCGAGACCCTTACGCGCACCGTGCGTCGAGATGAAGTACTGAAGAACGGTCAGACCCTCGCGGAAGTTCGCGGTGATCGGCGTTTCAATAATCTCGCCGGACGGCTTCGCCATCAGGCCACGCATTCCGGCCAGCTGACGAATCTGCTGGTTGGAACCACGAGCGCCGGAGTCGGCCATCATGTAGATGCTGTTGAACGAAGGCATGCGGGCTTCGTCGCCGGTGCCCTCATCGATGACCACGTCGTGCGCGATATTGTCGATGAGGTCCTTCGCGATGAGGTCCGAGGCTTCGGCCCAGATGTCGACGACCTTGTTGTAGCGTTCACCGTCGGTGATGAGGCCTTCTTGGTACTGCTCAACGACCGTCTCAACGTCGTCCTGCGCACGCTGAAGAATGGTCTTCTTGCTCTCCGGGATCGCCATATCGTCGATGCAGATGGACACACCCGACTGCGTCGACATCTCGTACCCAAGGGTACGGAGACGGTCCGCGAGGAGAACGGTCGATTTGTTTCGAGCGGCTCGGTAGCACTCGTCGATCAGACGCGAGAGCGCCTTCTTGTCGAGGACCTTGTTGACCGAACGGAAGTCGAGGGGCTTCGGCAGCACTTCGGCGACGAGTACGCGACCAACGGTCGTATCGTACATCTTGCCTTCCCACCGAAGGCGGATCTGCGCGTGGAGCGAGACCTCTCCGTTGTCGTAGGCGGCGCGAACTTCGGCGGGCGAGGCGTAGATACCCTGGAAGTTGCCCGTCTTCTCGGCGCCTTCGCGGTAGCCACCCGGCTGGAAGGGCTTCTCGCGAGTCATGTAGTAGAGACCGAGGACGATGTCCTGCGTCGGGTTGATGATCGGCTTGCCGTTCGCGGGGCTGAGGATGTTGTTCGTGCTCATCATGAGCACGCGCGCTTCCATCTGGGCCTCGACCGAGAGCGGCACGTGAACCGCCATCTGGTCACCGTCGAAGTCAGCGTTAAACGCCGTACAAACGAGCGGGTGAAGACGGATGGCCTTACCCTCGATCAGCACGGGCTCAAACGCCTGGATGCCGAGACGGTGAAGCGTGGGCGCACGGTTCAAAAGAACCGGGTGCTCCGTGATGACCTCGTCGAGAATATCCCAAACCTCGGGCTTCTCTTTTTCGACGAGCTTCTTCGCGCTCTTGATCGTCGTGACGTAGCCACGCTCTTCGAGCTTGTTGTAGATGAAGGGCTTAAAGAGCTCGAGCGCCATCTTCTTGGGAAGACCGCACTGGTGAAGGCGGAGGCTCGGGCCGACGACGATGACCGAACGGCCAGAGTAGTCGACGCGCTTTCCGAGAAGGTTCTGACGGAAGCGCCCCTGCTTCCCCTTGATCATGTCGCTGAGCGACTTGAGGGCGCGCTTATTCGGACCGGTGATGGTCTTGCCGCGGCGGCCGTTGTCGAAGAGGGCGTCGACCGCTTCCTGGAGCATACGGCGCTCGTTGCGGATGATGATCTCGGGCGCCGAAAGCTCGATGAGCTTCTTGAGGCGGTTGTTCCGGTTGATGACGCGGCGGTAGAGGTCGTTCAGGTCGGACGTCGCGAAGCGGCCACCGTCGAGCGGGACGAGCGGGCGAAGGTCCGGCGGAAGAACGGGGATCACGCTGAGCATGATCCACTCGGGGCGGTTGCCCGAATCCTTGAGGGACTCCACGACCTTGAGCCGCTTCGCGCACTTGGTGCGCTTGGCGATCGAGGTGGCGACCGCGAGCTCTTCACGAAGCTGCTCGCTCATCGCGTGAATATCGAGGTCCTTGAGAAGCTCGAGGATGGCCTCGCCGCCCATGCCGGCGACGAACGCGTCATCGCCATGCTCGTCGAGAAGCTCGTAGTAGCGGTCCTCGGTGAGCATCTCGCCCTGCTCGAGGTCGGTCTGGCCCGGATCCACGACGACGTAGCTCTCGCAGTAGAGAACGCGCTCAAGATCCTTGAGCTTGAGGTCGAGGAGCGCGCCAAGGCGCGAGGGAAGCGACTTCAGGAACCAGATGTGCGCGACGGGCGTCGCGAGGTCGATGTGCGCAAGACGCTCACGACGAACCTTCGACTGGATAACCTCAACGCCGCACTTTTCGCAGACGATGCCGCGGTGCTTGATGCGCTTGTAACGGCCGCACAGGCACTCGTAGTCCTTGGTCGGTCCGAAGATATGTGCGCAGAAGAGACCGTCACGCTCCGGCTTGAATGTCCGGTAGTTGATCGTTTCGGGCTTCTTGACTTCGCCATGGGACCATTCGCGAATCTTCTCGGGGGACGCGAGTCCGATGCGGATCGCGGAGAACGAAAGCGGGTCCTTGGACTTTTCGAAAAAGCGGAAAATGTCTTTCATGAGTTTCCTGGTTTTAAGGCCGGATGGAGCAGGGCCGAAGTTTGAGTAGAAGGGGGAAGAAGAAAGCCGCGGCCCCGGCTAGCGAGGCCGCGCGGTCGCGCTATTCGGCGACCAGGTCTTCGTCTTGGGGAACCGAGTCCGCTTCGATGAGTTCCACGTTCAGGCAGAGCGACTGGAGCTCCTTCATCAGAACGTTGAAGCTCTCCGGCAGACCGGCTTCGAGGGTGTAATCACCCTTCACGATGGCTTCGTACATGCGGGTACGGCCCTGGACGTCGTCGGACTTGACGGTGAGGAACTCCTGCAGCGCGTAGGTCGCGCCGTAGGCTTCCATCGCCCAGACCTCCATTTCACCGAGACGCTGTCCACCGAACTGCGCCTTACCACCAAGCGGCTGCTGGGTGACGAGGGAGTACGGCCCGATGCTCCGGGCGTGGATTTTGTCGTCGACGAGGTGATGAAGCTTCAGGACGTACATGATGCCGACCGTGACATCTTCGTGGAACGCTTCGCCGGTACGCCCGTCGAAGAGAACCGTCTGACCGTTCAGCTGCACGCCCGCTTCCGCGAGGAGCTTCTGAATCTCCTCTTCCGAGGCACCATCGAAGACGGGCGTCGCGAGGTGGAGACCGCCCTTGAGCGCCTTACCAAGCTTGAGGAGGTCCTTCTCCTTCAGCTGGTCCGCGAGCTCAACGAATCCGGGGTTGTTGTAGACCCGCTTCAGCTTCGCGCGAATCTCTTCCGCGTCCGGCTTACGCGCCATCGCCATGGCACCGATCTGACGACCGAGAAGCCAGCCAGCCCACCCAAGGTGAACCTCGAGAATCTGACCGACGTTCATGCGGCTCGGAACACCGAGTGGGTTTAGAACAACGTCAACCGGAGTTCCATCGGGGAGGTAGGGAAGGTCTTCTTCCGGAAGGATGCGGCTAACGACACCCTTGTTTCCGTGACGGCCAGCCATCTTGTCGCCAACCTGAAGCTTGCGCTTGATGGCCATGTAGACCTTGACCATCTTGATCACGCCCGGCGGGAGCTCATCGCCCGTGCCGAGCTTCTCAAGCTTCTCTTGGAAGAGCATTTCGATGCTGCCGGTGGCTTCATCGAGCTGCGCGAGGATGGCGTCGATCTGTTCCTTGTTCTTGTCGACCTCGATGAGGCGCCAGTACTTACGGATGATCGGGTCGAGGTTTTCCTCGGTGATCTTCACGCCCTTGGCGAGAAGCACCTTGCCCTTGTCGTCGACAAGCTTGGCGGTGGTCTCTCGCTTCAGAAGAAGCTTGCGGATACGAGCGTAGGCAGATTCCTTGAGAATCTTGATCTCGTCCGCCATGTCCTTCTCGAGCTTCGCGCGCTCGGCATCTTCGATCTGGCGAGCACGCTCGTCCTTCTCGGTTCCCTTGCGGGCAAACACGCGGGCGTCGATGACGATACCGCTCACCCCGGGCGGAACCTTCAGCGAGGTGTCGCGCACGTCGCCGGCCTTCTCGAGGAAGATGGCGCGAAGGAGCTTCTCTTCGGGGGAGAGCTGCGTCTCACCCTTCGGCGTGATCTTACCGACGAGGATATCGCCGGACTTCACTTCCGCGCCGATGCGGATGATGCCGGACTCGTCGAGATCCTTGAGCGCTTCCTCACCAACGTTCGGAATGTCGCGCGTGATCTCTTCCTTGCCAAGCTTCGTGTCGCGGGCGATGCACTCGAACTCTTCGATGTGCACGGACGTGTAGACATCCTGCTTCACGATTCGTTCACTGATGAGAATCGAGTCCTCGAAGTTGTATCCACCCCAAGGCATGAAGGCGACGACGACGTTCTGACCGAGGGCCAGCTCACCGCGGTCACAACTCGGACCGTCAGCGATGACGTCGTTCACGTTGACCTTGTCGCCCGGGCGGACGATCGGGGTCTGGTTGTAAGCCGTGCTCTGGTTGGAGCGCTGGAACTTGTTGAGGCGGTAGATATCCGGCTCACCATCGGCCGTCTTGACAACGATACGCTGCGCGTCGACCGAGTCGACCGTTCCCGCACGCTTCGCGACGGTGCAAACACCACTATCGCGAGCAACGCGGCCTTCGATGCCCGTGCCGACAATCGGCGCTGCGGCGCGAAGACACGGAACGGCCTGCCTCTGCATGTTGGATCCCATGAGCGCGCGGTTGGCGTCGTCGTGCTCAAGGAAGGGAATCAGCGACGCCGCGACCGAAACCAGCTGGTTCGGGGAGACGTCCATGAGCTGGACCTGCTCGGGCGGGATCATCACGAAGTCGCCGTCGAAACGCGCGCTGACGAGGTTGCCGGTGAGCTTCTTCGTCTTCGGGTTAATGTCGGCGTTCGCCTGCGCGATGTAGTGGCCCTCTTCTTCGAGCGCCGAGTACCAGCGCACCTCGTCGTCGAGCACCTTGCCGTCCTCCACCTTGCGGTAAGGAGTCTCGACGAAGCCGTAGTCGTTGACGCGGGCGAAGGTCGAGAGCGAGGCGATAAGACCAATATTCGGACCTTCCGGCGTCTCAATCGGGCAGATACGTCCGTAGTGAGTCGCGTGAACGTCGCGAACCTCGAAACCTGCACGTTCGCGGGTCAGACCACCCGGTCCGAGCGCGGAGAGACGACGCTTGTGCGTGACTTCCGAGAGCGGGTTGGTCTGGTCCATGAACTGCGAGAGCTGCGAGCTACCGAAGTATTCCTTCACGACGGCGCTGACGGGCTTCGCGTTGATGAGGTCATGCGGCATGAGCGTCTCAAGCTCCTGCGACATGCTCATGCGCTCCTTGATGGCGCGCTCCATACGGACAAGGCCGATGCGGTACTGATTCTCCATCAGCTCGCCAACGGCGCGGACGCGTCGGTTGCCGAGATGGTCGATATCATCGACGGTGCCGCGGTCGTTCTTGAGGTTCACAAGGTGGCGAACCGTCTCAAGGATATCGCGCGTTGTCAGGATCGTGTGCTCGATCTCCGGACGATCTTCATCCTCCTGCTTGTAGAACTTGTAGTTCAACTTCAGGCGGCCAACCTTCGAAAGGTCGTAGCGCTCAGGATTAAAGAAGAGGTTGTTGAAGAGCTTGCGCGCTTCGTCGAGCGAGGGCGGATCGCCCGGGCGAAGACGACGATAGATCTCGACGATCGCTTCGTCCTGGCTCTGCACCTTGTCGGCGAGAAGCGTGTCGCGGAGGTAGCTACCGACGTTGAGGCCGTCGATAAAGAGCACCTTGACCGCGTCGACCTTCGCCTCGCGGAGGGCATCGAGCACTTCTTCGGTGATCTCCTCGTTCACGCCGAGGAGAATCTCACCGGTCTCCATATCGATGATGTCTTCGGCGCTGACCTTGCCAAGCACTTCAGAGACGTCGATCGGGAGCTTCTCGAGGCCAGCCTTCTTCAGGCGGCGAATCGCGGGACGCGTGAACTTCCGGTTCTTACGAACGAGGGTGTCGCCGTCGACCTTGATATCCTTCGTGGCGCGCTGGCCCGGAAGCAAATCGTACTCGATGGACTTCGAGTACTTCGAGCGGGACTCGAAGAAGATGGTCTCGGTGTCGTAGTAGAACTCGAGGAGCTCACGAGTGTTGTAACCGAGCGCCTTAAGCAGGACGGTCGCGTGCAACTTGCGGCGACGGTCGATGCGGACGTAGAGCAAGTCCTTCGGGTCGAACTCGAAGTCGAGCCAGGAACCGCGGTACGGGATGATGCGCGCCTGATAGAGGAGCTTCCCGGACGAGTGGGTCTTGCCCTTGTCGTGGTTAAAGAAGACACCGGGGCTTCGGTGAAGCTGGCTGACAACAACACGCTCGGTGCCGTTGATGATGAAGGTCCCGTTCTCGGTCATGAGCGGGATTTCACCGAAGTAGACTTCCTGGTTCTTGACGTCGCGGATGGCCTTTTCGCCGCCCTCGAGGGTCTCGTAGATCACCAGGTTGATGTTGACCTTGACCGGAGCCGAGAAGGTCATGCCGCGGGCGCGGCACTCGTCTACATCGTACTTCGGACGCTCGAGCGTGTACCCTTCAAAGGTAAGCTCGCTCGTCTGGTTGAAGTCGCGAATCGGGAAGACGCTCTTGTAGACGGCTTGAAGGCCAATGTCCTCACGCTCGTGCGAGGGAACATTCGCTTGAAGGAACTTCTCGTAAGACCGCTTCTGGATGTCGATGAGGTTCGGAACCTCAAGAATCCGTTCGATCTTGCCGAAGCTATGCCGAGTCCGGAAGTTGGTCTGGATCTTCGGTGACGCCATGATGCTGCGCTGTCCTGTCGGGCTGGGGTCGGGGGGTCGCGAAATCCGCACTCCGCGTTCAAAAGCGGGTGAGTCGTGCGGATCGAAAGCTAGGGACACGGCCTCTCTGCCGTGAATGGACGAAAAACGGTCGAGGTGAACGCCCCTACGGACGTTCACCAGACCGTCTACACGCCTTTGCCGTCGTCGTCGACAAAAACGAAGAATCGCGCAGGGGCGCGGCGACCAAGAGCCGCCGCGCTACGTTCTCGCACGAGGCGAAAACGCGTCTTCCCCGCGCGTGGGATCACTTGAGGTTGACCTTCGCGCCAACTTCCTCGAGAGCCTTCTTCATGTCCTCGGCGGCCGCCTTCGGAACACCTTCCTTCACGACGGTCGGCGCAGACTCAACGAGCTTCTTCGCGTCGGCAAGGCCAAGGCTGGTGATCTCACGGATCGCCTTAATGACCTTGATCTTCTGGCCGCCAGCTTCGGCAAGCTCGACGTCAAACTCGTCCTTCTCCTCGGCTGCGGCGGGTGCACCGTCGGGCGAGGCTGCCATCGCAACAGCTGCCGGCGCGGCGGAAACGCCCCACTTCTCTTCGAGGGCCGTAACGAGTTGGGCCACGTCCATGACGGTCCAGCTGCTGAGCTCTTCGACCATCTGCTCCACGTTCATGTTCGCCATTGTTGTTTCTCTTTCGTCCCGGACCGCGTCTCAAAAATGCGTCGGCCTCGGGTAAATATTGGTTGGGATTTAGTGTATTAAGATTGAGGAATCGGGCTTCAGCCCGCGTTCTCGCGTCGGTAGGCGTCGAGTACGAGCGCCAAGTTCTGTCCGGGAGCGTTGAGCTGCGCGACGAGGTTCTGAGCGGGAGCCATAAGCTGCGCCAGAAGCTGTGCACGAACTTCGTCCTTGCCAGGCATCTTTGCGAGGGTGTTGTCGACTGCGGCAGCGTCCATGAGCTGCCCGTCCATCAACGCGCACTTCGGAATGAGCTTTTCGGGCTCATTCTTCTTCGCGAGCGTGTCCTTGTGTGCCTTGCGGAACTCCTGAAGGATCTTCGCCGCGGTGGACGGATCTTCGTAGCTCCAGGCAACACCGGTCATGCCGACAAGCGAAGCGTTGATCTCTTCCGGAGCATCCTGCTCCGAAGCTTCGATCGCGCGCTTGATCAGGGAGTTCTTGACGACGCGATAATCGATGCCTGCCTCGCGGAACTTCGAACGAAGCTCCGTGATGGTCTCCACGTCGACGCCACTGAAGTTAACGAAGACGGTCGAGATGGCCTTGTTGAAGTTCTCGGTGAGCGCTTCAACCTGAGCAGCCTTCTGTGCTGGATTCATCGGCATATTACGCCTCCGCTCCGGTCAGGCTGTTCGGGTCGATACGGATGCCGGGGCCCATCGTCGAGCTGATCGTGATGGAGCGAAGGTACGTGCCCTTCGCGGCGGCCGGCTTGGCCTTCACGAGCGTATCGATGAGCATCTTCGCGTTGTCGAGGAGCTTGCCCTCTTCAAACGAACACTTACCCACATTGACGTGCACGATCGCGCCCGAGCGTTCGACTCGGAACTCAACCTTACCCGCCTTGGCGTCCGATACAGCCTTCGTTACGTCGAACGTAACAGTGCCAACCTTGGGGTTGGGCATCAGGCCGCGCGGTCCGAGAATTCGCCCGAGTCGACCGACAACTGCCATCATATCCGGCGTTGCGATCACGGTATCGAATTCCATCCAGCCTTCTTCGGCAATCTTGGTGTAGTACTCATCGCCGCCGACGTGATCGGCTCCAGCTGCTTTCGCCTCTTCGACTTTTTCGCCCTTCGCAAACACGAGCACGCGCTTGGTAGCGCCTGTTCCGTGCGGAAGAACGACCGCACCGCGAACCTGCTGGTCCGCTTGCTTGGGGTCGACACCGAGACGAACCGCCAGATCGACCGACTCGTCAAAACGAGCGAACGAATACTGCTTAACGAGCGCACAAGCTTCGGCCAGCGTATAACGCTGGTCACGATCCACCTTTTCAAGGATGGCTCTGCGCCGCTTTCCGGTTTTCATTGGTCCTCCTTCGACTGACCTTTTGCTCTCTTGAGCGAGGTCTGTCTCCCACCGTCACCCAGGTGGTCTTTGGGTCATCGGCCCATTCCGATGAAAGGCCGACCCGGAGAGGTCGGCAAAACTAGTTATTCTGCGATGGTGACGCCCATCGATCGGGCGGTTCCCATCACCGAACGCATGCACGCTTCGAGCGAGCCAGCGTTGGTATCCGGGAGCTTCGTCGTCGCGATCTCGCGAACCTGATCCATCGTGAGCTGTCCAACCTTGTTCTTGTTGGGCTCCGAAGAACCGCTCTTCAGGTTGAGCGTCTTCTTGATGAGGACGGGCACCGGCGGGGTCTTCGTGATGAAGCTGAACGAGCGGTCGGCGTAGACGGTGATGACGACCGGGATAACGAGTCCGGCGTCCTTTTGCGTCTTAGCGTTGAACTCTTTGCAGAACCCCATGATGTTCACACCGTGGGCACCGAGTGCGGGACCGACGGGTGGGGAGGGGTTGGCCTTTCCAGCGTCGAGCTGGAGTTTGATGGTTCCGATGACCTTCTTCATAACGCGCCTCTTGAAGCGAAGTTGGGGGGCGCGAACTACGCTACGGCGAAGCTCGTGTCAACCCGTTTGGGTTCGATTTGTGCATACGCGCGAAATGCGCGGTATTTCTTGTCTCAAAAGAGCGAAAAGCCTTCCGTTTCCAGAAGGCCGATCGATCTATTTGAGGCTCATCCGGTCTTTTCGACCTCGCTGTACTCGAGCTCGACAGGCGTTGCCCGCCCGAAGATCGAGATAAGCACGCGGACCTTGGCTTTGTCCGCCTGAACCTCTTCCACCGTTCCGGTGTAGTTGGCGAAGGCGCCCTGCGTAACGCGGACGTGATCTCCAGCCACGAAGCTGACGCGCGGGGCGGGCTCCTGCTGAGAGGTGATCACGGCGATCTCGCGCTTGGGCACGGGCGAGGGCTTGCGGCCACCGATGAATCCACTGACGCGCGGCGTGCTCTTTACAAGATGCCAGGTTTCGTCCGAGAGGTGCATCTGGACGAAGATATAGCCCGGGTAGTGAAGACGGGTTCGCTTACGCTTCTTCCCATCACGGACTTCAACGCCCTCTTCCTTCGGGACCAAAATCTCGCCGAACTGCGACTCGAGCCCCTCACGCTGAATGCGTTCGAGGAGCGCTAGGCGAACCTTGCGCTCGTAATTCGAGAAAGCCTGAACGATGTACCAATGCATGCCATCGGTATGCGACGGCGCCACTTCAGCAGCCGGTGCTTCGCTGGTGGCCGGTGCTTCCGCGGTCGGTGCTTCCGCGGTCGGTGCGTCGGCGACAGCTTCGTTCGTCATCGTCTCTTCGGTGCCGGGCACCTCGTTGATTGTCTCGTCCATGATTCTCTATTGCGGCAGGAAACGGCCCGGCCGAATCAGTAAATGGTGTCCGTGACTGCGGACCAAACGGCATCGAAGGCACCGATGATGATCGCAGCAATCACTGAAACAATCAGAACAACAATGGTATTCGCGTAGGTCTCTTGGCGTGTTGGCCACACCACGTTCGCGAGCTCATGCGCAACCTCGGTCGAGAAGGTGTAGACCTTCGGGTTTCGGTAGAGTCCGGCCATCGCGAGGATCGCGAGAATCGCGGAACCGGCCGTGATCCACGTCGGATTCACCGCGGCAATGTTCGACTTAATGGCGACCCACTCGATAAATCCCTGAAGGAAGTTATCGAAGAGCCAGAACGCGACGAGCGTACCCGCGATGAACGCAAACTGAACCCAGCGCTCCAGACCTAGAGTCTCGGCGGCATATTGTTCTTCAGTGATCACTTCGTCGGCGGTCGACATCTTTTTCCTCTTGTGCTTTTGAAAAGCGGCAGGCCAGGAGGGATTCGAACCCCCAACCGTCGGATTTGGAATCCGCTGCTCTACCAATTAGAGCTACTGGCCTAAAGTCCCCATCACGAGCAGAAAACCCTAGGGCGGGTACATATGAGTCGTCGCTAAGGACGACGCAAGCAAGACTCGTGATTTATTCGGGCTGGGTTGGGATGCCCGAAGGGGGATTTGGGTGCTCAGCGTTTTTCGCTATGCACCGTATGAACGCGACATGCGGGGCAGAACTTCTTCAGAGTCAGCCGCTCCGTGGAGCTTCGAGGCTTCGTCGTCCGATAATTTCTGGCCCCGCACACTTCGCATGCGAGGGAAACCTTCACGCGTTGGTCTTTGCTCACGCGATCTGTTTCCCTCGCCGAAAGATCACTCGATGATCTTGGAGACGACGCCAGCGCCGACCGTCTTGCCACCTTCGCGGATGGCGAAGC
>JAHDCI010000168.1:0-7988 GCA_020629955.1 Myxococcota bacterium
GCTGCTCCGTGGCCTGCGCAGACGCCGCGAGCTGTGTCGACGGCGCATGCGTCGAATAGAGCACGCGGCGCTTGCCTGGTTTTGGGACGCGCGATTGGAGCCCGCCTTGTCGAACTTCTTTGCTAATCGATGGTTCAAATCGATGGAAGGGATGATCTTTCGTCAGGGGCGCCGAGGCGGGCTTCGATCGACGAACGACATGCGCATATATCGAAGGAAGAGCGAAGCTTGGATCGGCGTTCCTGGCGGAAGATGGCCCTTCTCGCGATTTGAACCACGCACTACGCGTCTGTATCGGCCAGTGGATCGAGTAGCGTTAGACCGCTCTCGCTCTCGCTCTGTCGAAGCCGACTGCGAACACCGTCGGCCCGGCCTCGGAGCTGCATCGCTTCGTGCGCTGCGCTGGGATCGCCGTCGGTATTTTTCTCCAAAAACCCGGCGTAGGCCTCAAGGCTGCTCGCGAGTTCGATATCGTTTCCAAGCTCTTCAAAGAGCGTGATGGAGCGAAGGAAAGCGTTCTTTGCCGCTTCGTACTCCTCACCGCCCCATCCGGCTGCAGCGCTGATCTCGCCAAGAGTTCGGAGCGCGACTCCCACGTAGGGTTTGCCGCGCGCTTCCTCGAAGAGGGCGATGGAGCGCTCGACGTACTCGCGTGCGAGGCCGAAATCGTGGATCAACATATGGGCCTTTGCGAGACCTCTCAGAATCTCACCTTCGAGGATGCGATCTCCGAGCGTCGCGGAGATCTCTTCGGCGCCCTTGAGGGTTTCGATCGCCTGCGTTGGCTGCTTGAGCCGGTATCGCGACTCGCCAAGGTTCGTCAGAATGACGGCCATGCGCATGCGGTCGCCGACTTGCTTTGCGAGTTTCAGCGCTTCTTCGTAGCGAATCACCGCGCGCTCGTGGTCCCCGTCGTCCTGATGGATGGTGCCGAGGTTGTTCATTGTCTGCGCGATGCCCGATAGATCTCCGACCTTTTGTCGAAGTGTGAGCGCTTCTTGAAAGGCGCCCTGAGCCTCTTGGAAACGGCCGCTGTCTTGGTAGACGAGACCAAGATTGTTGTAGCTGAGCGCGATCGAACGTTCGTGGCCGAGTTCGAGTCGGATCGCGAGCGCCTTCTTGATGAAACGCTCGGACGACTCGTAATCGCCACGCATCCAGTGAACTTTGCCAATATCGTCAAGGCTCGAAGCGACGCCTCGGTCATCCGCCGCGGCCGTAAAGAGCGCGAGGCCCGTCCCGAGGTGGCGCATCGCGTCGTCGAGATGACCGATCGCGCGAAGAAGACGACCAATACGATTGTGCGCCACGCCACCCTTCGCTTTGTGGTCCAGACGGAACGCGACGGTCAGCAGTTCCTCGAAGACCTCGCGTGCTTCTTCGAGGTCTCCCTCGATCTGGAGCACATCGCCGAGGTGATGAAGCGCGCTGACGCGGTGCTTCACGTCGCCCTCCTCGAGGATCGCAAGACCCTTTCGGTAGTAGGCGATCGCGCGCCGGTTCGCGAAACGATCGCGGGCACGATCGCCAGCTTCGATGTAGCGGCGCGCAGCGAGGGCGGTCGCGCCACCTTGCTCGTAGTGCTGGGCGAGCAGCTCGAGTTGTTCTTCGCGGCGGTCTGGAATCTTGAGCTCAAGCCACCTGGCGACGACCGCGTGACGCCGCTTGACCTTATCGCTGTCCATCAGTCGATAGAGGGCTTCGCGTTCGAGGTTGTGCTTAAAGGTATACTCCGTCTCGCCCGGGACCGTGGAGTCGGGCATCTCCAGGACGTAGTCCCGCTCCGCAAGGCTTTGCAGCATGTCGCGATAGTGCTGCTCGAGGCTCTCGTGCCCGCCCCAAAGCGAGGGCGCCTTTGCATCGATACGCTCGATCGAGATCAGGGCGCCGAGCCAGAAGACGCCGCCCATGGCGGACGCACGCTCGAGGACTTCGCTTTCGAATGCGCTGAGCGCGCTGACTCTCGCAGCGATCGCCTCTTCGATGGTCAGCGGCAACCGTGCCTCTTCAAGCTTTTCGAGATGTGCCGTCCAGGAGCCGTCCTCCTCAAGCGTGATCGCACCCGCCGAGAAGAACGCCTTCACCATCTGCTCAAGCAGATAAGGGCTTCCGCCAGCGACCTCGACCGCCGCATCGAGAAATTCGTTTGGCACGTCACCGAGCGGCTCCAGGGCGTGAAGCATGAGCGATGCCGATTCGTCCTCGCTGAGCGGCAACACTTCAACGCGGTGGTAGCCCGGCAGCTGTTCCCATTCCGGTTTGCGAGCGAGCAACTCGGGTCGGGCGGCGCAGAGCAAAAGGACGGGTGCCTTCTTGAGACTCTTCGCGAGGTATTCGACGATCTCGAGTGAGTGAGCATCTGCCACATGCAGGTTCTCGAAGATGAGCACCAAGGGGCCGCTCTCAGCGTCGATCTCGAGAAAGCGGCGTAAGACCGCGCGGCTGATATAGCGGAGCTCGCGCGCGTCACGCTCGAGCGCTTCGCTCAGTGGCGACTCCGGAAGATCGAGATCGAGGAAGCCGCCGAGAAAATGAAGGAACTCGTTCGCTCGTTCCTCGCCGACGACGCCCGCGATTTCGTTTCGAACGTGATCTCGGAGGACCTCCGGCCGCGCACCTTCAATGAGCCCAAAGCGCGCCTTCAGTAGACGTTCGATCAGCGCGAAAGCGAGGGCCCCTTCGCGACCGCTGGCTCGATAGACACGCGGGCGAGGCGGCGAGACGCTTCGTATCTGCTCCACGAAGGCCTGCACAACGCGCGACTTTCCGATCCCAGCACTGCCGAGCACGGTCACGGTTTGCGGCTTCAACTCCGCCTTGGTGGTTTCGAAGATGCGCGCGAGCTCAGACAGCAAGGGGCCGCGACCGACGAGTCGGGTTCGGCCATCGTTATCGGCCCCCCGGCGCAGAAGGCTCGCTTGTTTCATCTCTTCACTCATCGTGCTCTCCTCGGCCGCCCCATCCTGGTCCGGTATGACCGGTCCCCAGCTCTCTCGACGGCGGGAGTATGAGCATGAATGCTCACCCGTCCAGTCGGCGCTGAATCCCTTTCCACGAGCGTCTTCGGATGCCTTCGAGAAAACCCCACCGGCGCGCGTCCTCGGCCGCCCCTCGGCGGCGGAAAGAATGGCTGTGATTTCAGTTAGCTAGGCGATCGGCAACACGCTCGCCGGACCCGCACGTTCGTCTCGCAGGACCGAAAGCATCGAGGGTTCGGCACCGATGCGAAACAGGATCGTCGCTTTGTCGGAACATCTTGGCTTCTGCGCTTGTCGCACGTACACCTGCGGTACGCGATGCACTCTCGATCTCTCATTCGAACTCTTGGTTTAGCGCTTCTCTTTGGCGCTATCTCTTCTTCTCACGCGCCAGCGATGGCGCAGAACTCACCCTATATTGAGCAAGCGCGACGTCTCGGCGCAGAAGCTCTGGGGGAGCGAGGGCCGCGCGGTATGATCGCGCTGCTCGAGCTCTGGTCCCATTGGGAGAATGTACCGCCTCCGCTTTCGCGTGAGCTGCTGCAAGCGGTCGCGGAGTCGAGGCGTGTGCCTCAAGCGCGGAGGGATTACGCAGCGAACCTGCTTGCAAGAGCTTCGCTTCGCGCGGGCGAGTTCGAAGAGACGAGAGCTGCACTCGATCGCTTAGGATCGATTCGCGCGTCTTCATGGCAAGTGATCGGGCCCTTCGATAACGAAGGACGTCGGGGGTTCGAACGCGAGATTGCGCTCGAGACGAGCCCTTTTGATCCGGACGCTCGCTACGAAGGCAAGGGACAGCAAGTCGAGTGGCGCGTTTCGCCGCTCCAATCGCGCGTGGACTACGTTGACCTCCGCAATTTGGTGCGGCCCAGCGATAATACGTGTGCCTTTGCTGCGACCGACGTGGTCTTCGAGCGCGCGCAAGGAGCGCTGCTGCACTTCGGGGCAGGGGGAGCGAGTAAGATTTGGTGGAACGGGGAAGAGGTCTTTGCAGACGATGTGCTTCGGTTGCCGGACCCCGACCGCTTCGCGATCCCGATCGGGGCTCGCAGCGGCCGAAATCGGCTACTTGTGAAAGTTTGTGCGACCGACCGCGCGATGGGGTTCTATGCACGAATCGCGGATCCTCGCGGCCGTCCGCTGACCCTACGCTTCGAAACGAACCTTCGCGAAGGCAACGGGCGAGCGGCGCGTCCGCCGCGCGCTCCGGCCTCGGTTCTTGAACGCCTTCGTGAAGCGGCGGAGAGCGCTCGAGCGACGCCCCGTGACCGACATGACTACGCTCGATATTTGGTGCTCTCCGGTGCCGACGGCCTCGCGGAAGAGTGGGCTCGACAGTTCTCGGCGCAGGCCGCTGAGCTTGAGCCTCAACCGGATCACGCAGAGCTCGCCGCCCGGCTCGCTCGCCATCGCTATGAGGCAATGGGCTTTGTGCAGCGTTTGCTCGATCGAGAACCTGAGAGCGAGGAGGGGCGCCTCCTGATGGCCGAGCTCGTCCGGCAGGGCCTGCACCCAGAAGGTGCGCTCCCGGCGCTCGATGCGCTGATCGAGAGCGCCAGCAACCGGCTCGTTAAGGTTGAAGCGGAGCTCTTAAAGGCCGAGATTCTCATTCACCTTGAGCTCCCGCGCGCAGCGCGCGCCATCTTTGATCGGATTGGCGATGCAAACCCGGGTGCCCATCGCTTCGAGACCATCCGCGCGAGTGCCGCGCTCGCCGTCGGGGATCGTGACTCGGCGATCGCACACCAAGAGGCTGCGGTTCAGATTCGAAGCAACGATCTCTCCGCGAGAAGGGCACTGATTGCGGATGCTCTCGTTCGGCGAGAACGAGAACGCCTTGAAGGAAACCTCTCGAGCATCGCAGCGTTCGCGCCCGATTCTTTGCCATCGCTCACCTACCTCGCCGGCATCGAAGAAGCGGAGGGTCGAGTGGATGATGCTCTTGCGCGTTACGATCGCGGCCTTGCGCTAAGCCCGCGGGAAGGCGCGCTTCATGCGGGACGCGGGCGAATTTTGCTGCGCACCGGACAGCAGGGCGAAGCCATCGCCGCTCTTCGGCAGGCACTCTCCCTTCGACCTCAAGACGCACCGACGCGCGAGTTGCTCGCGCAGATTTCGGAAGAAGAGCGGCCGGACGAACGCTACGCCGCGAGTGAAGAGGAGCTCCTGGCGCGGCGCGTCCCGGAGAGCGAAACCAATGAGTATCCGCTAACGATGCTTCAGGACCTGACGGTGAACACGGTCTTTGAAAACGGTCTCGGGTCTTCCTTTCGGCAGATCGCCACCCAGGTTCATAGCGACGAGGGCGCGCGTCAGATGCGGACCTATGCGATTCAGTATGATCCGGGCGTTCAGCGCGTCGACGTTCGTCTCGCCCGGGTCTATCGCGGCGATGAGCGCCTCGAAGCGACCGAACTCTTTGAGCAGCAGCTCGGTGAGCCTTGGTACCGGGTCTACTACGACACCCGGGCGCTGGTGCTGGTCTTCTCCGATCTTGAACCCGGCGATATCGTGGAACTGCGCTGGCGGGTCGACGATATCGCGGAACAGAATCTCTTCGCCGACTACTACGGCGATCTGCGCTACCTCCAAGGCTTCACGCCCATCGCGCATCAAGAGTTGGTCTACCTTACGCCGGAGAGCCGAACCTTCCACTTTAACGAGCCCGCGCTTGAGGGACTCTCCCGCACCGAAGAGGTGGTCGATGGACAGCGCCGCACACGTCTGATCGCGGAGAATGTCGCGCCGCTCCGCAGCGAGCCGAATATGCCAGGCATGACGGAGGTCGCGCCCTATCTGCACGTCTCGACCTATCGCACCTGGGAAGAAGTTGGTCGATGGTACTGGGGGCTTATCGCGGATCAGCTGGAGCCGGATGAGAGCTTAAGGCAGACGGTTCGAGAGCTTGTTCGCGGAAAGCGGGGAACGCGAGAGAAGGTCATCGCGATTCACGATTGGGTGGTGGAGCACACTCGCTACGTCGGCCTCGAGTTCGGCATTCACGGCTACAAGCCCTATCGGGTTCCCCAGATCGTCTCGCGAGGTTTTGGCGACTGCAAAGATAAGGCTTCGCTCCTGTACGCGATGTTTACCCTTGCCGGCATCGACGCGCATATGATCTTGGTGCGGACCCGTCGCAACGGTCAGATCAGCGACCTTCCGGCAAGCCTCTCGGTCTTCGATCATGCGATCGCATACGTGCCGGAGCTCGACCTTTATATCGACGGGACGGCCGAGCAGTCCGGCATCACGGAGCTTCCGCAAATGGACCAGGGGGTCACCGTATTGCATGTCTGGCCGGAGGGTTCCGAGCTTCGCCGCACGCCCGTGCTTTCGCCGGAGCAAAACCGTCATCAGCGAAATGTTGGCGTTCGGCTCGTCGCGGATGGCAGCGCGATTTTGCAGGCGCGCGAGACCATTCGCGGTGCGGAGGCACCAAGCTATCGGAGCCGCTACGAGGCCGAGGGGACCCGTGAAGAGCGTCTCGAGCGTCAGCTCCGAACTCGTTATCCTGGCCTCCGGCTGGATGCCCTTGAATTCTCTTCGCTCAGCGATTTGGAATCTCCTGTTGAACTCTCGTACGCGGCGGAGGCGCCCGCGTTTGCACAGCGAAGCGGCGATCGACTCGAGGTGCCGCTTTCGAGCGTGCGCGCGTTGGTGCCCGAACTCGCGCCGCGCGCATCCCGGCGGACGCCGGTCGATCTTTTCGGAACGAGTGAGGTCGCGGAAAGCTGGACGCTCGCACTTCCGCCTGGCGCAAGCGTGGTTTCCCTTCCGCCCGGAGGCAGCGCAGAGAGTGAGTTTGGGACCTTCTCTCTTCAGACCCGAGAAGTCGGCGGAGAGGTTCGCATCGAGATGCAGCTTTCGTTTGCTCGCGATTCTATTTCCCCGGCGGAGTACCCCCGCTTCCGCGCGTGGCTCGAAGAGGTCGATCGCCTCAGCCAGCCGAATATTGAGGTGCAGGTCCAGTGAATCCCATGACCCAAAAGATGTTCCTCACCGCGCTTTGTGCACTCGCACTTTGGGGGTGTCCGCGGCGTACGGAGACGACCCCTGAAGAAGCACGAACGCTCGAGCAGCTTCGCGCCTCGAGCGTGTCGCAGCCGAACAATCCTGAAGTTTGGCAGCGCCTGGCTTGGGCGGAACTCCTTCGTGACGAAGGGGATTTCGAGCAAGCCCGAGAGGCATCGGTCCGGGCGCTCCGCTTGGACTCCGAGAGCGCGAGCGCGCATCTCGCGCACGGCATTGTACTCGAAACTCATGCGGAGCTGGCGGGTGCGCGTGACGCCTTCGTATCCGCGATCGGCGCCGCTTCGGAAAGCGAGAGCGATCCCGCCGCGAGAATCGAAAACGGAGCGATCGCGAGCGTTGCCCTCGCGCACCTCAAGGAGCTCCTCGAGAGCGCGCCCCATTTTGTCGAGCACGTCCGGGAACCACTTGCAGCAGCGCTTCCTGGCCTGCCCGCGACTGCACAAGTGGATGTCGCGAATCTTCTCGTTGTTCTTGCGCAGCGAGCCGGCGAATCGGGCGCGGCGATTGCCAGCGATGCGGGATGCATTACCGAGTGGCGTGCGGCGGGTCCCTTTGGACCGCGTGAGCTGCTCGGCTTCGACGAAGATCATGGCGTCGTGATCGAGGCGCCGCTCGAGAGCCGTTACGACCTCGGTTTTGGACGAGGCGAGAACGAGACACGCACTCTCGGTTCCCGAGGCTGCGCAGTCCATCTCGGTGGCGGCCCGCGGCCAGGTGGAGGTACACGTTACCTCGAGGCGAGCGTGGATACACACGGGCCATCCCTGCTCCGGGTCGAGACTCCGAATGCCGTGCAAGTCTATTGGGATGGGGAGCTCATCGGCCGGCTCGATCATCGCCGCGCGCCGCTGCGTCGTACGAATCTCTTTGTACTCCCCGGTGGTAGCGGATCGCATCAATTGGATTTGAAGATCAGCAGCCGGCATCCGAATCCGATTTTGATCGCCTCCGTGCATCAGGTGTCCTCGTCGCTCGTGG
>JAHDCI010000168.1:8088-11023 GCA_020629955.1 Myxococcota bacterium
GAGGCACCTGCGTATCTCCGGTATCTGATCGCGAGTGTCGAGCTGGCGCACGGAAATGTCGTGAGCGCTCGGGAAACGCTTCGGGAGGTCGGGAGCAATCGCGGTCCAGTTCCCATGCGAGTTTTGCAAGCGACGATCGCTCTTCGCGACCCGGTCCTCGATGAGGAGCTTCAACGGGACCGGGCACGTGGCTTCTATCGCGCGGCGATCGAGTTCGATGAGGAGGCCGTGGAACCCGCGCTACGGCTCGCGGAGTTGACGGCGGCCGAAGGGCGAATTGAGGAAGCGATTGCGAACCTCCGTGCACTCCTTGAGACAAACCCGGCGCTTTCGCATGTCCGGCTACGGATGCTTGACCTTCAGCTTTCCCAGGGCTGGGATGGTGAGGCGAGCGAGCATCTCCGACTTGCACGCGAACACGCTCCTGGTGCGTGCGCTCCGATTCAGGCCGCGCTGACCTATGCGCAGCAGCGCGACCGTATCGCAGAGCTTACGCAGCTTACGGATGCGATGGTGGAGTGCGATCACCGGTCGACGGCTCGCTATCGTCTTATGCTTCGGGCGCGTCGATATCCCGAGGCTCGCGCGGAGCTTGAGCGAATCACGGCGTTTGAACCGCCCCAGGCGAGGACCCGCTGGCTGCACGCTCATCTCGGTCTCGCGGAAGCGGAGGCGGACGAAGCCGAGATCGGTCGCGTGCTCGATGAACTTCGCGCGCGTTTTCCAACCAGCGCGAACGTTCGTTTTCAGCGCATCGATCGCGCGCTTGCCATCGGTGATGAAGAGGCCGCCGATCGAGAGCTTCGGTCGGCACTCGAGGAAGAGTCTTCCGCGATGGTGGAGCTCCGTCGCCTGCAGCTCGCGCGCGGCGGGGTGGAGCCGCTGATGTCCCACCGGGCCGATGGACTCGAAGCGATCCGTTCTTTCGAGGCATCCCCACGAGGCGAAGCTGCGCCGCAGGTGCTGGTCTTCGACTACGCGGCGACGCAGGCGTTCCCGGATGGCTCCTCGGTCACTCTTACGCACCAGATTTACCGACTTCAGTCCGAGGAAGCGATCGACGAGCTCGGTGAGTTCGAGGCGCCCTATGGCGCGGTTCTTCTCAACCTACGAACGATCAAGCCGGACGGTCGCGTCCTAGAACCGGATCTGATCGAGGGGAAGGATACGATCTCTCTCCCCGCGCTCGAGGTTGGGGACTATATCGAGTCCGAATACGTTCGAGCGATCGATGCGCCCGCCGGGATTCCCGGTGCGATTCTCGGCGAGCGATTCTATTTCTCAGGGTTCGAACTTCCTTTCTACCGAACCGAGCAGCTCGTGATCTTGCCGCCAGGAATGGAGCCGATGATCGACCCGAGGGGGCCTGCGCCTCGTCTCGAGCGCTCGCGCGACGAGAGTGGAAATACGCTTCTGTGGTGGCGCGCCTCACAGATTCTGCCTTTGGTCCAGGAGCCTGCGAGCGTTTCTTCTCGGGAGTTCTTGCCCTCGGTGAACTGGGGTGCAGGCGCGAGCTGGGAAGCCATGCTCGAAGGGCTGCGCGACGCGCTGGCGGACCGAAATATTGCCGACCCAACCGCGCAGCGATTGGCCGACCGACTTGTCTCCGAAGCGGGAACCGACGAGCGTGCGCAAGCCCGCGCGATCTACGCGTGGGTCTTGGAGAACGTCGAGAACAACAACGATGTTTTTGGGCACGCGTCGATTATGCTGAGCGGCCGAACCGGAAATCGCGCGCGCGTGATGCACTACCTCTTCGGTCTCGCAGGTCTATCCTCGCGATTGGTGCTCGCGCGCAGTTTCGGAAACGATCAAACGCGCTCGGAGCTTCCTGACGAAGAGACGTACAACAATCTCGTCACGGAGCTGCGTCTCGGTGATGAGCTCGTCTACTTACAGCCAACGGCCCGCGGCATCCCTTTCGGATACATCTCGCCCGCGCTTCGCGGACAGGATGCCCTCGTGCTCTCGGAGGAGAGCGCCGCGGTGACCTTGCCGGAAGCCCCGGGGGCGGATGGGCGACGCATCCAGGCAGAGATCCGCGTGGCAGCGGATGGCGCCGCCTCGATGAGTATTGTGGAAGAGGTGCAGGGTCACGAGGCGATTCAGTGGCGCGAAGATCTGGAAGGCATCGCTCCTGCGGTTGTTCCGCAGCGATTCGAAGAAGCGTACCTCGCGCGGCTCTTTAACGGGGCGACGCTTGACCGACTCCGAATGGAGGGAACGGACGAGCCCGAGAGCCCCTTTGTGATGCGATATGCGGCGAGCTCGCCTTCACTTACTCAGGAGCGCGGAGATGCGCGGGTGCTTCCAGGGCTCTTTCCCTCGCAGCTCACACCCCGCTTTGCTCGGACGGATACTCGCCAAACGCCCCAGGTCGTAGGCCCTCCGATTCATCAAGAGGTGACGCTTCGTATCGCGAGAGAAGGTCACGCCGCCACAACGGCAGGTATGCGCGACGTGCGTCTTGACGGGCCGGCCGGCATCCAGTTTTCGCAAGAAGTGCGCGCCGACGGTGAGTGGCTGATCGTGATTCGGCGAATCGATGTACCGCTCTCGCGGGTCTCTCCGGAGGACTACACGGCGCTTGCGGAGTTTTGCCGTCGCGTCGATGCCGTGGAAGCGAGCCCGATTCCGCTCCCTTAGCATTCTGGTGAAAGAGGCCGATTTCGATTCGTTGGATGATGCCGAGCGCAGGTGCGTCCGCTTCGTGAACTCAGATCGTGCATACGTGGCGAGGACTGGGCCGTCTTTGAGCGATGAGAACTTCCTTTGCGTTGTGCGGGGCGCCGATTCCCGGTGACGGGTTCGAGTGACGAAGTCCGCCTCGCGTGACGCACGAACGTTTCGGGTTCGGCAAACGGGCCAGGAGGGATTTCGAGGAAATCTGCATAGGTCTTGCCGCGCGGGGCATCGCCGCGCTATGCCTCTGCAC
>JAHDCI010000169.1 GCA_020629955.1 Myxococcota bacterium
TGGTCGGCGTCGATGCCCATGCCTTCGTTGGCGAGGATACCGAGACCCCAGTGCGAGGGCATTCGACCGAAACGGAGCTGACCGAGCCCACGGTTGGTGACTTCCGCCCACGCGTGACGAACGTAGATGCTATCTCGCGGACTATTCGTGAAACCTTGGGGTGGGTTTTGCGTCGCAGAGAACGAATCGAGTGGCACACCGGGCGTGCGTTCCGGGCGTTCGAAATCGACATCACCGGCACCCGCTGCGGTCGTTCCTGCTGCGCCCGGCGGGAGGTATACGGTTCCGTCCGGCGTGGAACCGAGGACAAGGTTATCGAAAACATCGAGGGTCATTCGGACGCGAACGTCATCGCTGAGGGCGATCGTCGGCCGCAGTCGAAGGCGTGTGTTCGCAAATCGAAGTGCTTCGGTGTCACCGCAGTTGTCGCCCGGCTCACGCGTACGCGGATCGCTGGCGCCCGGGTTGGCTTCATCGCCACAACCGCCTGCGGGGGTTACATCGTTGTCTGCGGGTCGGAAGATTCCGAAGGGCTCATCCTCACGTCCGAGGAAGAAGGAGTCTTGCAACTCGCCGCGGACTCGGAAATAGCCGTTTAGGCTGAAGACGGTGTGTGGAGCGGTCCAGCGTACCTGGGTTGGGTCGGATGGTTCGGGTTCGGTATCCGCGAGAAGAGCGGCGTCGTCACCGAGGTCACCCTCGTCATCCTCCTCTTCGTCCGATGCCTCTTCTTCATCTCCCTCGTCCTCCTCGACAGCAACGTCGGGCATTTCGAGTGAGGGAGCGCGCAGAGCCGGTTCGTCGCCATCTTCCTCATCGAGTTCGTCTTCGTCCTCGAGTTCGTCTTCCTCGTCGAGTTCGTCCTCGTCCTCGAAATCCTCTTCGCTATCGAGTTCTTCCTCGTCGTCGAGGTCCTCCTCGGATTCCTCGGCCGAATCCTCCGCGGATTCTGCGTCGGTCTCGGCGTCCTCTTGAACAGCCTCGGGCTGCGCAAAGGACCGGCCAGAGATGGCGGTGAGGGCAAGAAGAAGAGAAAGAAATCGTAGGGCTCTGAGGTTCATAACGGCTACCGGAAGGTACGCGGCGCTTGGCCTTACACGGCCAATTGGGGGTGGTCAACACAAGATGCGCCCCGAGCATTCCGGAAAACGGGGCGTTTTCGGGGCTTTTTCGCCCACGGCGGTCTGTGCGGGGCGCGATGGCGATGCTTTGGCGATCGGATTTCGCTTCTCGACACTCACTCGGCGCTTTGAAGAGATGCGTCTAGCGGCACTCCTGCCGAATAAATCGTCGAATGCGAACACATTCGCCCAAACGATACTGGCACTCGGTGGCCCATTCGAAGACCCCGCACGCCGGAACAAAGAGTGCGTCCCAACGGATATCGTCCAGGGAGTCGCAGTCGCAGGGGTCAAACTCGAAGCTGCGCTGTGTCCATCGACGGGTCTCAATATCGTCGCAGTTGTGGTCGTAGGTTCCGAGCGAATTCTGGCGTGGGGAGTACTCCGTCTGAGTGGGGAAGGTGAACGAACTAACGTCGTCGCAATCACCGTCGCGGTCGGCGTAGCCGGAAGGCACCGAGCACGCGCGACGCGTGGAGGTCGATACTCCCCATCCATCCCCATCTCTGTCTCGGAAGTAGCGGGTATCGACTCCCTCATCAACGCGCGAGTCTTGGTCGCAATCGTTGTTCAGACCATCGCAAACCTCGCGGCTCCCGGGGAAACAGGTCGGGCAATCATCATTGCAATCGAGTCGATTGGAGACGTAGCCAAGAGGCCGCTCGCATCGCTGAACTTCGGTTCCAATTTGCCCAAACGAATCTCCGTCGGAGTCGCGATAGAACGTCGAGAGCAGGCCTTCGTCGGTCGAATCGTCGACGTCGCAATCGTTGTTTTCGCCATCGCAAACTTCGGTCGCGCCTGGGAAACAGGTCGCGCACGAATCGTTGCAGTCATCGCCGAGGGTCACATGCTGAGCGGTCGGCGCGCTACAGGCTTCGGTGCGCGAGGACGCGTTGCCGTGCGTATCACCGTCTGCGTCGAGATAGAACGTTGTTGTAACGCCCTCGTCTGTTCGCTCGTCGTCATCGCAGTCGTTGTTTAAACCATCGCAGCTTTCACTCGCGCCGGGGAAGCACGTTCGGCAAGTATCGTCGCAGTCGCCTCCACGAGGAACGTAGCGACCCGGACCGCATTCCTCTGCCGAACACGCGTCGCATCGGGTGGTCCCATAGCCGTCGCCGTCACTGTCGAGATAGAACGCCTCGAGCAAGGTCTCATCGGTCATCCCATCGCAATCGTCATCCGCGCCGTTGCACGTTTCGGTGGCGGGAACCGTCTCGCCTTCGCACACGAGCTCGGCATCGATACAGCGGAGAAGCCCCTGCGTGCACGAACCCGTCGCGCTACCGCACACGTCCAGCGGGCTCGCCGCCCCGTCATCAATGGTGCCGTTGCAATCGTTGTCGATTCCATCGCAGGTCTCCGGGGTGGGGCCGATCGCGCCATCGCATTCGCTCCATGCCCCATCGTCGCAGCGCTGAACGCCGGCTTCGCACGCTCCTTCGGTCTCCCCGCACGCACGCGACTCGCCCGGCGTACATTCACATCCGGGCGCCGGGTCCCCTTCTACGCAAGCTCCCCATTCGGCATCGACGCAACGCTGGCGAACCGGAGCGCATTCGCTCGAGCCCTCGCAATCCATCACAAGATCTTCATCGATGCGATCGTCGCAGTCGTCGTCGATTCCGTCGCAGAGAGTCTCCTCTTCCGCGCACGTGCGCGCGTCTACTTCTGCATCCTCGGACGCGTCGATTTCGGCGTCTGCCGCTGCATCGACGCCCGAATCGGGAACCACTTCCACACACTCACCCGCGGTGGTCATAAATCCCTCTCCGCAGAAGAGCATATCGTCGTCGCCACAGGCCGTCGCGAGCACACAGGTTACGAGAAGCGCAAAACGCGCAGCCCAAGATTCACTTCGATTCATGTATTTCCCCACCCATCGACATAGGTGTTTTGAGCGACCGCAAACGCGGCCAAGCGGGTGTTAGGCCGTCTTCGCCATGGAGACAACCGAACGCCCGAAGATGATGGGTGCGGTGAGTTGTCGGCCAGTGGCGAGCCGAGTTGACCAAAATCGACGAGGGCTCGCTTTCAGTCGCCCTTGCGCTGGACGATCAGCCGCTCGAACGCAGTTGCAACTTGGTGCGCGAGTTCCTCCAGTCGCGCTCCAACGTCCGGGAAGGGCTCGTCGAGGCAGAGGAGGGCGACCACTCGGCCACGAAGAACGATCGGCTGTACCCAGATCGAAGCGCCACGACTTCCCACCGCAGCGCGGTAGAGGTTGTCGGCGGCGGTAAGCCCGTAAGGCCCCTGATAAGGCATGGCGTCTCGCACGGGCAGCGAGAACATCGACTCGCTCGTGGTCGGAATCCAGAGATTGCGAATTGCATCCTTGGAAATGCCGCGACCCTCGCCATCCCAGCCGCGCATCACGTCGCGCTTCACGGTCAAAAAGACAAGCCCGCGCCCAAGTCCCCGCCCAGCGCGGCACGCGGCGTTCACGACATCGTCGCGGTTGAGTGCCGCGCGAATCAGTGCGAGCCCTGCCGGGAATTCAAGAGAGACAGAGCTTTGATGCCGCCGCGCCGGTGTTGGCGCGGGCATATCGTCCCAACTGTCTCGTCGCCCAGCGGATGAAAAGTCGAACGGGTCTTTCGACAACGACGCGCGCGATCGTGAAGGACGCGAAAGGGGAGGTCGGGACGGCCGTTTGGCAGTCGGCTTGGCGAAGGTCTTCCGGGCAGGGGCCCCTTTCGGGCGAACCAAAGGCACAGGCTCTTCTGCGGGCCTTTTCCGCGTCAGCTCGATGGGCTCGTTGGTCTTTGGCATGTCCGAATAGGCCGCTTCGATCGCGCGCAAGAGCAAGGATACGGGCGCGAGCACAGGCTCGACTGTTTTGCCCGTAAGCCGTTCTATTTCGAGGACCGCGTCTCGATCGGATGGGTCTGCCATGGCCACGACCAGGAGTTCTCCGTGGTCTTCGATGGGCATCGCAACCAGCGCGCGCGCCGCGACCCCGTCGAGTGTTGAGAGCGTTGTCGGATCCACCAGGTCCACCATTCGGGGATCGATCGGTGGCCCAAATCCATCTCCGACGAGCAAGCCAAGAACCGCATCGTCCTGAATGCCAGCTTCATGGAGTCGCTGCGCCAGCATACCGCCACCCTCGCTTCCTTTGGCGATGGCCGCTTCGACCTCCTCGCGGGAAACGATTCCTGCTTTGACCAGACGCGCTCCGAGGTTCTCCATTCGCCAGGGATCCTGCCCAATGCGCGGCCACTTCGCAACGAGTTCCGTTCGCTTATTTGCAAACATTACGATACATACGCTCGCGTGAGCGAGATGGATCCCCGGGATGAAATTCGCGCGCTGAGCGAAGCCCTGCGTGCGCACCTTCGATGGGCGGACGAGATCGCTTCCGGCGCTTTGCCCGCCTCTCCGTCCATGCACCCTGCGACATCGCCTGCGCGAGTCATGGAAACTCGCGAGCTTGACGTTCAAAAGGTTGTCGAGCCCTCGCCGACGCCGCCCCGCGGTATCCCTGAGCCCGCACCTCCCGAACCAGCGCCAGCCGAACGAAGGGCGCCTTCGCGTGCAGAAGATCCAAAGCGGGATCGCTTGCGACTCATCGCCCGGGAAGCCGCGCAATGTACGCTTTGTCGCCTTCACGAAGGTCGGACACGTTCGGTGTTTTCGAGAGGCTCCGAAGAAGCGATCATCGCGTTTGTCGGTGAAGGACCCGGGTTTCACGAAGACCAACAGGGCCTTCCTTTCGTCGGACCGGCAGGCGAGCTGCTCGACAAAATGATCGGCGCAATGAAGTTAAAGAAGGACGAGGTGTACATTGCGAACGTGGTGAAGTGTCGTCCCCCGAACAATCGAACCCCGAAGCCCGACGAGGCAGGAGCCTGCCTCAGCTACCTTGAGCGACAACTCGATATCGTCATGCCCAAAGTCATCGTCGCGCTGGGACGTTGCGCATCGGAGAGCCTCGCGCAGGTGTCGCCGGGAGGGCGAGGCTGGCGCGGGAAGTGGGGAGAGTTTCGCGGAATCCCGACACTCTCGACGTATCACCCCGCCTATCTCTTGCGGAGCCCCGAACAAAAGAAGCCGGTTTGGCAGGACCTTCGCTCGGTCATGGCTCACCTCGCGCGCCGCTGATTCGCCCCAACGTTCGACCCGCCTGACACATGTCGCACCCGACCTTGTCACAAAGACGACGCAAGCGTGACAGGATCTCCTCGGCTAGCGTTTTCCCATGACTCGTGTCGCCGTGCTTCAGTTTCCAGGGTCGAACTCCGATTTCGATTCGCTTCACGCGTTGCGAGACGTAATGGGATTTGATGCCCGCTACGTCTTTTATCGTGAGGCCTCGCTCAACGATTTCGACGCCGTTGTCCTGCCTGGGGGGTTCTCCTACGGCGATTATTTGCGACCGGGCGCGATCGCTTCCCGCTCGAATGCCGGGGAAGCGTTGCGCAAATTTCGTGGGCCGATCTTGGGCATCTGCAACGGCTTCCAGATCTTGACCGAGCTTGGGCTCCTGCCGGGAGCTCTCACGCGGAACCGGCACTGCCGTTTCGAATGCCGGAATGTCCGGCTTCGAGTGGAAGCCGAAGGGGTCTTCACGGGTGGGCTTACCGGCCGTGAGTTGACGCTACCCATCGCACACGCGGACGGTCGCTATCACGCGGATTCGGCGACGCTCGAGCAGCTTGAGGGCCAGAATCGGATCGCTTTTCGATACATCGCGAGCGAAACGCCCGGCATGCCGACCATGGTCAACGGGAATCCCAACGGCAGCGCTCAGAATATTGCGGGCATTTACTCCGAAGACCGGCGCGTCCTTGGCCTGATGCCTCACCCGGAGCGTGCCACCGAGGCCGCTCTTGGGATGAGCGATGGAAAGCTCTTATTCGAATCGTTGGCCTCGCACCTGGACGGAAAAGGAGTCTCCAAATGAATGCGGAAAACCAAGACGTGAGCGTCGAGGTCGCCGAGTCGATGGGGCTCAACGCGGAAGAGTTCGCGCGAGCTTGCGACGCTCTCGGCCGCACGCCGAACTACGCCGAGGTTGGGGTGATCGGCGTTATGTGGTCCGAGCATTGCTCCTACAAATCATCACGGCTCCACCTTGCGCGATTGCCGAGCGAAGGACCGCGCGTCGTGCAGGGCCCGGGGGAGAATGCCGGCGCGGTCGATATTGGTGATGGCTACTGCGCCGTCTTCAAGATGGAATCCCACAATCACCCCTCGTTTATCGAGCCATTTCAAGGGGCCGCGACCGGCGTTGGAGGCATTCTCAGAGATGTCTTCACGATGGGGGCACGACCGATCGCGATCCTCAATAGCCTGCGTTTTGGAGCGCCTGAGCATGAGCGAACGCCAGAGCTTTTGCGCGGCGTGGTTTCAGGGATCGCCCACTACGGCAACTGCATTGGCGTGCCGACGGTGGGCGGCGAAGCGCAGTTCGATTCGAGCTACAACGGGAATATTCTCGTGAACGCGTTTGCGCTCGGCATCGCGAAAACGGACGAGCTCTTCTACGGCGTCGCCTCGGGGGTTGGAAACTCGATTCTCTACGTTGGCGCGAAAACCGGCCGAGACGGTATTCACGGGGCGACCATGGCCTCCGCGCAGTTTGAAGAGGACGAAGGTCAGCGCCAGCTACCAACGGTTCAGGTGGGGGATCCGTTCATGGAGAAGCTTCTGCTTGAGGCGTGTCTGGAAATCTTCGCGGCGGATTGTCTCGAAGGCGTTCAGGATATGGGGGCCGCAGGGCTTACTTCTTCGTCGGTGGAGATGGCGGCGCGCGCAAAGACCGGCGTGGAGATCGATCTCGACTGCATTCCCCGTCGTGCCAAAGCGCTGACGCCGTACGAGATGCTCCTGAGCGAATCTCAAGAGCGGATGTTGATGGTTGCCAAACCGGGGCGCGAAGAGGAGGTCATCGCCATTTGTGAGAAGTGGGGGCTCGATGTCGCGGTGATTGGGAAGGTCACCGAGAGCGGCCGTTTCGTGTGCAAAGCAACCGCCGGATACGATCCGCTGGAACCGGGTGAGTCGCTGCCGGATGCGCAGACCGTCGTTGACCTGCCCCTGGATCTCCTGGCCGAAGAAGCTCCCAAATACGAGCGCCCACAGGCCGAGGCCCGGGCCCCAAAGCTCGCCCCCGCAATCGAGGCGTCTCAGAATCTAGAAGATGAGATTCTTGCGCTCGTTGGCTCACCGAATATCGGAAGCCGCCAATGGATTTGGCGTCAGTACGATCACATCGTTCGAAGCGGAACGGTCGCCGGACCGGGACAAGCGGATGCCGCGATCGTTCGCGCGTTCTGCGGCGAGGGCCCGGAAGCACTGCTGAAGTGGTTGGCGCTTAGCGTGGACTGCAATGGTCGGTTCGTTCAGCTCGATCCCTATATCGGGGCGGCGATGGCCGTCTCGGAGTGCGCGCGGAATATCGCGATGGTCGGCGGCGTGCCACTTGGCCTGACCGACTGTCTCAATTTCGGTAGCCCCGAGGTGCCAGAAACAATGTGGCGATTTGCTCGCGCCATCGATGGGATTCGCGACGCCTGCCTCGCGCTCGAGGTGCCGGTCGTCTCCGGGAACGTGAGCCTCTACAATGAGACCGATGGTAAGGCGATCCTGCCGACGCCGACGGTGGCTGTCGTCGGACAGATCGCGCATCCCGGACACATCGTTCGAACCGGCTTCCAGAAGGAAGGGGACGTCATCGCGCACCTTGGAGCACCGAGCTTCGGGCATCTCGGCGGCAGCGAGTGGCAGAACCTGAAGCTCGATGGGGTTTTTGGTCCCGCGCCGACCCTCGACCTTTCCCAGGAGCGCACCTTGCAATCGCTCGTTCGCGGCCTCGCACAAGCGAAGCTTCTTTCGAGCGCTCACGACCTTTCGGATGGAGGTCTTGCGGTCGGACTCGCGGAATCCGCAATCGCCGGCGATATCGGTGCCCAGGTGAAGCTTCCTGGGGGAGCGTTGATCGCTGCGCCGCTGCTCTTCGGCGAAGAGCCCTCGCGCGCGATCATTTCATTCGCGCCGCAGCATCAAGAATTGGTGGCTTCTCGTGCAGCCGCGGCGGGCGTGCCTTTCGACGTACTTGGCAAAGTTGGCGGTGCCAACCTCGAGATATCGAAGGTTTCGATCCCGCTCTCCGAGCTGCAGATTCGACATCGTGACGCGTTGAGCGCGGTCGCTCCGGAAAATCTGTAGGGCGCATCTGGGATCAAGTCGGTTGAAGCGTTGAGCGTTTCGATGCGAGCTTCGGTCAACGAATAAGATGCGGCGTGTGTCCCAAAAAGGACAATGCTCGGACCGGCGTTCCTCGTGGAAGAGTTGCGCGTCATTTCGGACAAAACGGTCCCTTCTCGGCGCTGGCACTGTCACACCAGCGTGCTAGCTCTACGGACTACTCTGCGGAGGCGGGGAACGAAAACTCGTTCGATGTGTCGCAGGCGAGGGGCAAGGCAAAGATGACGGAGCAGGTACGGGAGCAAACTGAAAACACCGTCCGTGAAAACACGGCGAAGGTGGACGCCGCCGAAGAGCGCACGCTTCCTGAAGGCGAGCTCGGCGAAATCGTCCTTCAGGAAGAGAAGGTTCTCTCCCGAGTCCTTCGCACGCTGAAGCAGCATCGCGCGACACGTAAAACTCCGCTTATCGACTACGATCAAGAGCTGATCGATCTGCGTGACCAGATCCGGAACGCTCGCATGGAAGATGTGCCGCCGCTCATCGAGGAGATGGAACGCCTCCAGCAGGTCGCGTCACGACGCGCGAAGGTGACCGAAGGAATCGCAGACCCAAGCTCGCCTTACTTCGGTCGACTGGTCCTGGAGGAAGAAGTCGATGACAAAGTACGCAAGCGCGAGGTCTTGATCGGGCGAACGACCTTTCTCGATTCAAAGACGGGCGTTCGGATTGTCGATTGGCGCGACGCACCGATCAGCCGAGTGTACTACCGCTACGAAGAAGGCGACGACTACGAGGAAATGATCGCGGGTCGCGAGGTCTACGGCGAGCTTCTTACCCGGCGCGCACTGGCGATCGGGCAGGGCAAACTTCGTCGAATCACGGCGCCTCAGGGAACGCTGATCCGAAACGCACGCGGTGAGTGGCGAAGCGCCGGAGTAAGCGCGACAAAGCTGAAGGGCGGCCAGGGAGCTGCGATGCGACCGGAGAAGCATCAAAAGCCTGGTCAACTCGGAGTCGGCGGCGGGGAAGAGCGCGAAGATAAATCGCTCGGAGAGATTACGCCGCTGATCGACGCGAGGCAGTTCGAACTGATCTCGCGCCCGACGGCTGGACTGGTGGTGATCCAAGGTGGTGCCGGTTCCGGAAAGACCACGATCGGTCTTCACCGAATGGCGTATCTCGCGTTCCAAGACAAGCAGCGCTTCCGAAGTGACAGCATGCTCGTTGTGGTCTTTAACGATGCATTGGTTCGCTACATCAGCCGCGTTCTTCCGGCGCTCGGTGTTGAAAACGTTCCGGTCACGACGTACGAGCGCTGGATCTCGCGCGTCCGCGACCGTCACCTCCCGCATCTTCCTCGCGGTTACTCTGACGATACGCCGACGCACGTGACGCGCTTGAAGAAGCACCCGGTGATGCTTCGGCTCATTGAGACCCGCGCGGCGGAAATCGCTGCGGATGTCACGCGGATGATTGTGGAAACGGCGAAGACTCTCGACGGCGGAGGGCGCGCGCTTCGAGTATGGCGTGAGACCGAGGGAGGCATGCCGGAGAAGCTCGCGGCGCTTGAGTTCTGGCTGAAGGGCAAAGAGGGCAAATCGCTTCCGGTGCAATCGCGGCACTCGATCGAACGAGCCGCGGTGCAGGCGCGGGCGAAGAGCAGCGGTATTGTCGACATTTGGGCAGAGCTGTTGACCGATCGCGGGCGTATTGGCGCGGCTTTTGAGGCTTATCACGAAGGACCAAAGCCTTCGGAGACAGAGCTCGATTGGGCTCACGCGTGGTGTGCGCGCCGGATCCCCCCGGCGGTTGCTTGGTTTGAAGAACGACTTGAGGCACAGCGCTCCGGAGAAAAGGTACAGAAAGAAGCTTCGCCGCGAGGCATCGATGGCGCAGACGAAGTTGAGGTGCCGACCCTCGATCGCGAAGATGACGCAATCCTTCTACGTCTCTACCAGCGCCTCGTGGGCCCACTTCGAAGCAAACGAGCTGCGCTCTCGTACGAGCATCTCTTTGTCGACGAGACACAGGATATCAGCCCGCTCGAACTGGCCGTGGTTCTCGATACCGCATCGGATCGGCGTAGCATCACGCTCGCCGGCGACGTCGCGCAGAAGCTGTATATGGACAATGGGTTCACGAGTTGGCAGGCGGTGCTTGGGGAACTCGGGCTTGACCATGTGTCTGTGGAGCCGCTCAAGCTTAGCTATCGATCGACGCACGAGATCCTGGAGTACGCCACGGCAGTCCTCGGCCCGCTCAAGAACGAGGTCACCGGGCAAGCGACTCGTCATGGCGCGCCCGTTGAGTTGTTCCGCTTCGCCAATAGTGGTGAGACGGTCGCGTTCTTGGCCGACGCCCTCCGAACATTGGCCCGCGAAGAACCGCTTGCGTCGGTTTGTCTCATCACGCGTTATCCAGAGCAGGCGGATCTCTACTACAAGGGCTTGAAGCGCAGCGAGGTGCCGAACCTTCGTCGTATCGCAGAGCAGGATTTTCCATTCCGAGCCGGCATCGACGTGACAGATATTTCGCAGGTGAAGGGGCTTGAGTTTGACTATGTCGTTTTGCTCGAGGCGAATATGGGTTCGTTCCCAGAAGACAACGAATCTCGTCATCTGATGCATATCGCAGCGACTCGCGCCGCTCACCAGCTCTGGGTGATGGCGACAGGATCCCCCTCGATGCTGATTCCGAAGGAACTGCGCGAGTCGGTCTAATCGCGC
>JAHDCI010000170.1 GCA_020629955.1 Myxococcota bacterium
AGCTCCATCGAGAGCGATTCACTCATTGACGCAATAATATCGTAGCGCCCCCAACCCAAAAACACCCGGTCGGGATGCTCGGCCGTGAAGCGCCACGCCCGGTCGTAATGAAGGTCTTCATCGCGCGGTCCCTGCGCGTTAAAGAGCTGACTAGCACCTTCCGCTCCCCGCACATGCCGCGCTCTTCGGAAGCCGCCGAGATAGGGCGCGAGCGCGACGACATTGGCGTCTTCAAAGAGCGCTGCCGAGCGGAGCGCACCCCCACCGCCCATGGAGACCCCGACCAACCACACGTGTTCGCGATCGCCGAGCGCCGTGCGGAGGCGCTCGGGAAACCCCGGATCGTTGTAGTCGGGGACGAGCGCGGGAATCGAGAGTATTTCCGCATCGGGAACCGCAGCTTCAGTCCATTCCAAAAAACCGTGGGTTGCGAAGTGCTCCGGGGTATCCCCGGCGCCTGGCAAAAAGACAACGGTGCAGGAAGAGCGCTCCGCTTGACGCTCGGTCTCTGTCGAGAGCGCTTCGGTACGAGTCAACGCAGGCGAGCAAGCGCCGATGAAAGCCGCGCAGACTGCGCAAATGGAGAGGTTTTGCAGGGAGGAATGCACGGGGGACACTCTTCGATGTAGGGCCCCCTCGGCGCGAAGAAAGGGGCTTTACGAAAAAACACAATCGGGCTCAATCGAGCCACAATGGGCGCGAATCGCCTCTCGATGCGCAACGACCTGTCCTAGGTCATGTCTCGCAATGTTCTCGTTAGACATCGCTCGCTTCGAAGCCGAGCGTATCTTGGCTCTTCTGGCGCCACGCACGCGTCGTGTCGATCATCGCCCCGACGTAATCATCAATGCGCGGGGTTTCGATGCCGGCGTCTTCCAGCAAGGCGCGCGCCTCTCGTTCATCGTAGGTCACGTCGGTCTCGAGCTGCTTTAAAAACGCTCCGCCTGCGCGAACGATGCGATCGACCCCCGGCGCCCGCATGAGCGTGGAACCAAGCGTCGGTACGTACGCTCGAGGGATGGGTCTCGCGAGCTCTTCCGCGAGCAGGTCGAAGAATCGCCGCACGGTCGGCGCGCGTGGATCGATGAGATGCAATGTCTTGCCGCGACTTCGGGGATCGAGCGCGAGCGTCAGCCCAGCACTACTCACGTAGTCGATCGGCAAGGAATTGATCTCGAGCTCCGAGGCGATGGGAATTGGAACCCGAACATCCGGAGGCGCACTGAGCATCGCACGAACAAAAAGGTACGGCCCTTGGAGCTTTCCGCCGTGCACAACCTCACCCGTGCGGGAGTCCCCGGTCAGATATGGAAGACGAAGGATGGTCCACGGGGTCTCGATTTCGCGAATCATAGCCTCGGACCGGGCCATCGCACCTTCGCTGGGATCGAGAAAACTCTCCGCTGGCAGTTCGCTCTCTGTAAACCGTCCACTCTTTCGCCCAGAGACTCGGAGCGTCGACCACAGAACACAGTGATCGAGCGGTCGCCCGTTCTCGGCGGCAGCCTCCGCGAACTCGACGAGCTCTCGCGTAATGTCGACGTTTGCCCGCTCGGCAACATGCGGCGGCGTGCCGGGTACTCGGGCAGTGCCAGGGTGATGCACGTGGGTGATCTCGCGAAGCAACATCGCGTACTCGCGACCCGAGAGGCCAAAATCGATCGCGGATTCATCGCCTTCAAGGATCTGAAGCCCGCTACGAATCGCGTTCGGAAGAGAATCACGAAATCGATTTGCTCGAGAGCGCTCCTTCGCGATGACCCAAACCCGAAATCCCTTCTCGAGCAGCCCAGACGCAATCCGCCGTGAGAGCTCATCTTCGAGAATCCCGAGCACAAGCGCTGTCCCTTGATCTGACATGGAAACCCCTCTCATTTCTTCTGCCACCCTTCTAGCGCACGAAGCACCTCTTGAAATCGCACCCCGAGCGCTTCGAGAGAGCCGCTATTGTCGATCACGAAATCGGCCGCCGCTTCCTTCTCGGAGAGGGGGAGCTGCGAGGAGATTCGTTCCTGAGCCTCTTCTTCACTGAGCCCGTTGCGCGCCATTAGACGAGCGAGCTGAACGTTCGCGTCTGCGCTCACCACCACGAGCGGACGAAACGCGTCCGCCATGCCATTTTCGACGATCAGGGCGGCATCGTAAACCACGCGAGTTTCGCCCGCGGCGCGATATTGGGAGATCGCACTCATCGTCGCCTGGGCAATTCTCGGATGGGTGATCTGATTGAGTCGTTTCCGATTTTGGTCGTCGCCGAAAACAAGAGCCCCCATCGCTTCCCGGTTCAGGCTGCCATCCTCCAAAAGAACGGACGTACCAAACGCCGCGACGATCGCTTCGAGCCCGTCGCTGCCGGGAGCGACCACCTCACGAGCCAGAACATCCGCATCCACAATCTTTGCACCCGTCTGCTCGAATAAGGCTGCCACCGTACTCTTTCCGCACGCGATCCCCCCCGTGAGCCCAACCAGTTGCGTCGTCATCTCCATCGCTCCGTGTTCGCCCCGCGCGCGTCGCGTACGGATGGCCAAAGGAGCCTACGACGAATGAGCGAAGAACGCGACCACGCGAGCCTTGCCTCCGACCCCGCGCCTGGGTGAAGCTTTCGCCATGGTGGCTAGGCGAGCGGGATCGAAGTGGCGTGAGGAGGACGAAGCGCTCTTGCGACGACTCCGTGATCTCGCGTGGCTCGGTCCCCTCTGGAGCGCGCTCGGCGGCGCCGTGGAAGACGTTCCTCCAGACCGGGCGGCTGGCCTCCTCGAGAGTCTTCGCGGAAGCAACGACCAGATCGACCGCGCACTGCAGCGCGATCCCGAAGCTCTCGCTGGGCTCCTCCTCGAACCCGAGAGGCTGCCGTGGCACGCATTCAACGCAGAAGCGTTGCACCACCTCGCCCTACTTGGAGACCGTTTGATCGACCGCTCCTCGGTGGATGCCGGCGTTCGCATATCTCTCTTCGCTTGGTCACTTCTCGCGAACGAAAGCACATACCTTGAGGAAATCGCGAGAAAGGCTGCGGGCGAATCTGAAGGCAGCGACGAAGTCGCAAACAAGGCCGTGCGGCGAGCGCTCGAGGAACCCCTTCGCCGCCTCGGGAGATACGCGAGGGAACTCGTTCCGATCGCAGACGGAAAAATGCCATCTTCACGGACGCCGGCACGGGCTTTTCGCGAACTCTCCTATCTGAGCGATCCCACAATCGCACCAGGTGGAATAAAAGGTCTATTCTCGATGCTCTCCGAGGAGGAACGGCGCGGTATTCAACGCCTGTCCTCCCAGCTTCGTGACGCCGTCACGCGAGATGCATGCGCGAGGCTCAGCGTTGCACTTGAAGATGCGTTCTCCAGCGATGAACCCGAGGCGTTTCTTCTCGCGATCCGTCGCGCGCGAAATCTCTGGGAGGCCACAACCCAGGATACCGAAGTCGAAACCTTTCTCGCACTTCAGACCTCCGAGTTCGCTTGGGGGCTCTACCACGAGAAACGATACGAACCTCTGCGTCGCTTCTGCGATCTCATTCGGGACCCTTGCTACTCCTTGTCCCAAAAGGTTCAACAAGACCCTACGATGATCGCGTTCGCTTCGCGCTGTGCGCAGCTCTTGGTCTTTGAGTCAGAAATGTACCCCGAGCGCGAAAAGGATGTTCTTGAGCTCGCACTGCGAATTTGTCCGACGCATCGAAACGCGCGTTTGATGATGGCGCTTCACCTCGGACGCAGCGCGAATCAGCGCCTGGTCCGTATCGGCCCGGGCATCCTTGGGACCTCCGTGTTCCGGCGAAGCGAGGTCGAGGCGGCCAAGGAAGAACTGCTCCGCGCTCGAGCGTTGTGGCCGCATGAGGAACCGACCCTTCGGAAGGCAGCGCAGGCGCTAAAGCGCCTCGGAATCTCCCTTGAGGAGAGCCCATGAACGACGGGCACGATAGCGCACCGAAGATCAACCCTTACGATCGCTACCGTCTCGATCCGGATTCGGATATCGCAGAGCTAACCAAGCGTTTTCAAGCGATCATCAAGGCGGCGCCGGAAACCGAGCGCGACGCGATCCGCGCAGCGTGGGAAGCGCTCACGCGGCACCCGGCCGATCGCGCTTTCTACGCGCTTCGAACGCATCCTGAAAGCCGGCCACGCGTCGGGCGACCTCCGCGACCAACGCGCAGACGACGCGGAGCATTCGAAGCGAGCGAACGAGACCTAACCGTTCTTCCCTCTATCTCGGAAGCACTCGAGTTTCCGACTCCCGACCTCTCGGACCTTGAGGCCGATCCGATCCTAAACGGCAGCGTGCCGAAGAGAACGCGAAAGAAGTAGCAACCATGAGTGATTCCGATCCCAATACGCAGAACCTGTTGTTCGATCGACCGGTGGGCATCGATCTCGGTACGACGAACTCGGAGATTTCGATTCTCGATCCTTCGGAGCGAGAGCTCATCACCTACGCGGATCGCTTTGGTCGAAAGACGATTCCTTCCGCGGTGGCATGGAACGAAAGCGACGAGAGCTTTCTTGTCGGCCGTGCGGCGAGAACAAAGCGCGGAGACGAAGCCCACCCACCGGTGGAGTCGATCAAACGAAAGATGGGCATCGCCGAAACGACGCGTATCGGCCCCAACGACATGACGCCGGAAGAGATCAGCGCAGAGATCTTGAAGTCCGTCGCGGCCCGGATGGCAACGCACCTTCAGGAGGCAGCCCCGGAAGACGTCGATGTCATCGTGAAGCGCGCGGTGATCACCGTCCCTGCATATTTCGATGCTCCTCAGATGGAGGCCACGCGAAAAGCTGGGGAACTCGCGGGTCTTGACGTACTCGGCCTACTCCAAGAGCCGACAGCCGCCGCGATCTACCACACGTTTCGGCAAAAACTGAAGGATGGCTGCTTTCTGATCTACGACCTTGGCGGCGGCACATTCGATGTCTCGATCCTTCGCTGCATCGGAGGCGAGTATCAGGTTCTCGCCATCGACGGGGACAACTATCTTGGAGGAGACGACTTCGACCGCGCCTTTGCATCCGTGCTGCAAAAGCAGCTCCAGGATCGCGGCTACGCGCTGAGTGATCTCGACATTCGTGAGCCCGAGGATGAACGTCGTCTACTCGCTCTTCGACACCTCGCTCAAGAGATCAAAGAAGGACTGAGCACCCAAGAGGTCTTATCGATCAACAAAGACAAAGTGTTGATGGACCGGGAAGGCAACTGGGTCAGCTACGAGGGAGAGATTGGCCGCGAAGAGTACAACGCCGCCATCCAGCCGCTGGTGGACCGCTCGATCGAGTGCTGCCGGCGTGCGCTCGCCCAATCGAAACAGGAAGCGGCGGTCGGCATTGAGGAGATCGACCACGTAGTACTCGTTGGCGGTTCGACGCGTGTCCCCCTGGTCATTGAGAGCGTGAAGGCGGAGCTGTGTGCGAAGAGCAAAAGCGAACAGCCGCTACAAGAGGAAGTCGACACCTGTGTTGCGCTGGGCGCCGCCGTCCGCGCCGCGACGCTCGGCGGCCTCCGACTTTCGACCGAGCACGCCGAAGTGCAGTTCCACTCGCCACTTGTCAGCGATTCAGAAGATTACGAACTTGAGTTGACGACTTCCAAGATCCCCGAAGGAACCCGAGAGGTATGCATCAGCGATTCGGAGGGCGCGCTCGCGAGTGAGCCTCCGCGGGAGGATAAGTTCTCCTTCGAACTCGTCCTCGGCGAGGAGGCGAACCAGCCGCTCACGTTGGATTTCTTCGGGAACGGTGAGGCGGCGATCGCATCGATTCCGTTTTCCGTCTATCGCGGTGACCTAAAGCCAAGAGCGTCTTCCCTCAGTAAGCCCTCTGTTGTCGCGAAGGACCTCTGTGTGGAGGTCGTGCGCGGCGGGCGACGGAAGCGGGTCGTCGTGATTGGAAAAGGGAAAGGACTCCCCGCCAGCGAGACCCACTCGTTTGCGACCGCGGACAGCTCAGGGGTTGTGGTGTTGAGGCTTTTGCAAGGGCGGCTTCCGATCAAAACGCTCGCGCTTAGCGTCCCCGCCGACACGCCGATCGGTACCCCCGTGAACCTCGTTGTTTCTTGCGATGAAGCGATGCGCATCGAAGCGAAAGCCGAGGTTCTTGGACAAGAACTGTGGGCGCGCGTTGAACCTCAACGTCTCGAGATCCCTTCCGGGGATGCTGTGGACGCGCTGCTCGAACAGGTGGACGAACTCGAGAAGTCGCTCTGGGGGAGAGATGCCGCGGCATTTAAGACCTATGCGCTTCCGATGGCAGCTTCGCTTCGCGCAGCCTTGCGGAGCGACCCGGATCGAGCGCGTAGCCTCACGGCGCAGCTCGTTCAAATCGTTGCGGAGTTCCGCGACAGTTCCGGCGAGGGTCTCTCCCCACCCTTGCACCGTTTTGAACGCCTGCTCGATGAGCTACGGGGGATTGTCTACCGGGCGAGCGGCACCATGCTCGGAATGGACCGCGAACAATGGGAGGAGCGAATCGAGGATCTCTCCGAACGCGCGATGGATGCCTGGGATGGCCGAGATGCGACCACCTGGAGGCGCACGTATAACGAGCTTCAAGCATTGCGAGAAACGGCCAGCGAAGAAGATTTTGCGAACCGAAGCGGGAAGGAGAGCGAGGAATCCCGGACGGTTTCTCGCATCCTCTCTCTGACATTCGCGCTGGGCAATCTTCGCCAGCAAATGGATGAGTTCGAGCTAAGTGCTGACGCCACCGTCCGCGCGCTTCAGGCACAGGAGATGACGCGGATCCGCGAGGGACTCAACGAGGTCGAACTGAAGCTAAAAAGCGAATCCAAAGATCGCAAGACACTCGCACGAGAAGCTTCCTCGGCCTTCGATCGTCTCGCGAAGGCATTCGAGCGTGTGCCGCAGCTCGGCGTGGTGAGCGAGCGCGGATGAGCGAGGTCCGCACGATGCGGCGAGGAGCGTAGCCGATGGAATTTCCGATCGGCCCCGCTCTCGCCGCGGCGACGCAAAGCTATCGACAGTTCGGACGCACCGTCGGGCTCGCCGCCTTCTTTCGGCTGGCAAATTCCGGAACGGGTCGTCTCGCCGCCGAGTCGATCACGAGCGCGCTAAAACTGCTCTTCAGCGATCCGCGCCCCCTAAAGGCTTCCGAGCGCGCGACCGCGCAGCTTCTGGTCGGACGACTCCGGAACAACGAATGGCCTGGTTGCCCCGAAGCGGTGGGGAGCGCGTTGATCGCGTGGGATTCGAAATCGAGTTTCGATTCGCTGGCCACGCAGCTCGCGGACGCAGAGTACGCGCGGACCCGTGGCAGTACGATCTCTCGTTATCTGCAAATTCGAGTGCAGGAGAGTATCGGGAAACGCGACCAAGATCGTGAGCGCCTAACGGGCTGCGTGGAGCGTTATGTCGGAGTTCGAAGCCTAGCCATCGAGCGGAGCGAAGTCGCGATCGCCCAGATCATCGCCGCGCGCATCATCGAACTCGGTGCGGCGAAAGAGCTTCTTCCTGCGGACATCCAAACCCTTCGACCCGAAGCGAGCGTGTACGTCTGGGGCGGACTCTTGCGCGCGATTCCAGGACGCTATCGACGAGCGGCCCTCCTCGATTTTTGGGAGAGCCGAGCGCAGCTCGGGGAGGAAGATCTGCTGAAAGCCATGCAGATTGCTTCCTATCACGCGGACCACTTCGCCGACCTGAGCTCGATCGAACTGGACCGCATTCGCGCGATTCTCAGCCTTGGAGGGATCGGTGAGAAGGCGAAAGATGCGCTCGCGACACTCGAAGCGTTTGTGCTGGAGGGCAAGCCCGCGGGGCCGATCGCGGAAGTCGCGCCAGGCCATGAACCGATTCGCAGCAGCGACCCGCATTGGCGTCTCATCCGCGCATTCCGTGCGCTCAAAAATCCTACTCAAGATGATCCCGCGGAAGCGGTGAGCCTTCTCCGCCGCTCGCACCAAGGCAAGATCACGAGCGCTCATCTCTGTGTTCTACGGATGGCGCTCCGCGGCGGCGAAGCGAGCCAGAGAGAGGGACTTTTTCTCGCCCGTGTTTTTGCGGACGCGAAGCCAATCAACGGAACCCGCGGATACCTCGGGGTTGCGCTCGAACTTTCAGAAGGGGCACTCCGCGATCGCTACCTGAAACGCGCAATCTCCCTCGGAGAGGCGGGGGCCCGAAAGGAGTTCGCCGCGGAAGCGCGAGCTCGGGGCTGGAGGGATCATCGTCAGGGGAATCTGCAAGCGGCGCGCATTGCCCTCGAACAAGCGAAAGCGGCGCAAAAACGTTAGCGGAGGACGGCAATGAACAGCCTTCACTTCTGTATTTTTGGCGCGCACCTCTTTTGATCGAGAGCCGTCGCGCTCCTTCTCGATCTGCGGTACCCTCTACCTCGCATGGGTGACGACGGATTCGAGACCAAAGAAGAGACTGAAACACCGGAGTCGACCTATCCCGACACAGAACGCCCACCGGCGTCTCACTACGTTCCAGGCCCGCCTGGTTCGATGGGCCCGCCGCCGCTCCGGCCACAGGCTCGACTGGGACGGACCCTTGCGCCGAAAGATATGCTCCTCGGCGAACATCAAACTCCATCGCCAAGGCCGAAGAGCGGTGCGACCCGGGAGTTGAAGGCCTTTGGCGGTAAGCGAACGCCGAGCTCTCCACCACCGCTCCGCCCCTCCGCGCCGCCACCACTGCCTCGCTCAAGCGCAAGCACGATGCCGGGCAAGCGGCCTGCGAGCGAGCCCGGTGCCGCTGCGCGCCCTCCCCTTCGCCCGTCGGCACCACCGCCGGTCATGCGCCCCTCGTCTCCTCCTCCGCTCGCGAGACCGACGGCCGCGAAGATTACCGCAACGGGTCATCCATCGCCGTCGCGTCGGATCGCGCACCCGCGCAATGGAGAGGCGCCAACCGTCTCGCTCAGCCCGGCCTCGAAACGAACGGCTACCGGAAGCCCAGCACCAACCGGCACGACGAAACCCATCGAGAAGAGGGTGTCGACCAGCCCGTGGTCCGATCTCCCAGCAGCGACGCCACGAACCCAGCCGCTCGGACGCGTCTCCTTAAAAAAGCAGCTCGTGCAGAAAAGACCGAGCGCGATCCGCGAAATTCAAGATGAGCGTGCGTTCGCTGCCGACCCTCGAGCAACCGGCGCGATGCGAACGCACGCGTCGTCGACGTCCGACGGAGGGACACGAGAATTGCGTGAGGCGCTGCTCCGAGCCGAGCGGGATCGCGCCAGTCTTCTTTCTCGAATTCTAAAGCTTGAGAGCGTCCCAACCGCGGATTTTCGCGCGCGTCTCGTCGCCCTGGAATCCGCGCCTCCATCACCGGAAGAGCCGGAAGATGGCAGCCAGTTTCAAGCGCTCCACGATGCTCTCGATCAGCTGCGGGCGGAGCTTGCGCCCCTCCGAGAGGAACTCGAGGAGACAAAAGCGGCGCTCGATGAGCTCCAGACAGAACGAGAGGCGCTTCGGGCAGAACGGGAGGCGCTTCGGGAAGAACTCGAAAGCGTAAAGGCGCAGCTGGCCGAAGCGTCCTCTTCTCCTTCATCCGCGACAAACGAAGCTTTGGAGCGGATACGCGGCGAACTTGAAGCGCAGCGAAACGCAACCGCGACGCTCGGAGATGAACTGACAGAACTGCTCGATGCTCGAATAGCCGAAGGGCTTAGTTCCGGAGTCCGAGACCTCCCGCCGTTTGAGGATGGCGAGCCTATTCGCAGCATCATCGAACGCATTTCCCGTCTCGAGAAGAACCTCGAGGAACAGGGCGAATCCGAACTTCTCTTCGACGATATTACGGATGTCCAGAACGCGCTCACAGCCCGGCTTTCCGCTCTCGAGGAGCGGATCGAGACACCCCAAAGCGCGGGGGCGCAGAGTACTGGCTCTCGGCGGCCGGCTCAGCGAGTCAGTCAATCCGCGCTGACCAGCATCAAGGGAATCGGCCCGAAGACCGCCGAGAAACTTCAGGATGCGGGCATCTTCACCGTGGAAGCGATCGCGAACCTCAGCCCGGAGCAGCTCGGCGCCCTCGCAAAGGCGGTCCCGGTCTCCGATGCTCGCCTACGCGACTGGCAAGACCACGCGAAACGATTGATGCAAACTCAGGGGTAGTCACGCGAACGTTATCCCAATCTTCGGGGAGGCGTGGTAAAACCGCGAAACTTACCCCCACCCAAAGGCAACCAATGCTTCGCAAACTCTCGATCCTCTTTGTCCTCTCGCTCTTTACAATCGGCTGCGGCGACTCGGGCGACGGCACGGTCAACGAAAACCACAGTGGAACGATCGACTCGAGCGATCCGGCGCACGAGCAGGACGGCTCGAACTACGACGAGTACACCTTCTCGACGAACTCCGGAAATCGCATCGTGGTAACGATGGAATCCACCGAGGTGGATGCCTTCCTTCATCTCTTTGGCCCGGACGGCAACCAGGTCGCGCAGAACGACGACTACAACTCGGACAACACCAACTCGCAGATCACGTTTAACGCAACGGAAAGCGGAACGTACAAGGTCTGGGCCAACACGCTCAGCGCGGGCGAGACGGGTGCGTATACGCTCCGCATCGAGGCGGGTCCGGCCAACTGAACCGCGCCCCAGTAGAAAACAAAAAGACCTCCCGAACGATCGGGAGGTCTTTTTGTTTTCAGAGCTAGCGACTACTTCTTGCCGCCGCCGCCCTTGCCAGCCGGGCCACCCTTGCCGGGGACACCCTTGCCGCCTGCAGGAGCTCCCTTACCGGGAGCACCCTTACCGCCTGCACCGCCCTTTGCCGGGGCGCCTTTTCCACCATTCTTTTCCATCGTAGATCCTTCCCGGAGCAACTCCGCTCCCGGACAGAGAGTACGCCAAAACGCGTCAAACCTTCCGTCTTTTTCGATGTTCGCATGAGGGCGGAATTTTCGAGGAAAAGCGGTGAATCGCCGAAGGCGACGCAACGGAGCGGACGAGTGGCCGATGACTCCATCATGGCGACACGACCACGACGGGTTTTT
>JAHDCI010000171.1:0-3540 GCA_020629955.1 Myxococcota bacterium
CCGCCTCCGAACGCGTGAAAGAAGGCCGCGGCGTAGTACGCGTTTTCGGATTCCATCACGAGCGGCGTGACGCCTTCCGGGAGACCGCTTAGCGATTCTTCGAGTGGGGCGCTCTCGTCGAAGTCTGGCACTAGCGCGCGGTTGATAAAGAGCGCGGCACATTTGATGGAGAGGGGAAGCCCGTAGAGATGGCTCTCGCGCGTAAAGGCCGCGACCTCGGAATCGAGAAACGTGCGGGTGTCTGGGACTGTCTCGAAAGCGCGCACCAAAGAACGCTGCGCGTAGCGGCCGAGACGTTCGTGGGCGTCGATAAAGAGATCCGGTCCATTGCCGGTCGGGATGGCGGACTCGAGGCGTGATGCGAGCACATCAAAAGGCAGACGAAGCGCGCGAACCTCGTAGTCGGTCTCGGATTCGAACGCCTCGATCGCTTCTTCGAGGGCCGCAGCTTCGTCTTCCCCGTACGCGTGCCAAAGCGTCAACTCTTGTGCGTGAGCGGTGGTTGAGAGCGCAAAGAACGCGAACAGCGCGAACGCGCGCCTCATCCACAACGAGGCGCTTATCGGCACGGCGCGCCTCAAAGTCGCTGCCCGTTTTGATCGAAGTAGTGAAGATGGTTTGGCGCCGCGTAGTAGCGCGCTCTTTCGCCGATCTGGGGCGCCGCTTGGGCCGTGTGCCGCGCAAGAAGTGGAACCTCGCCGCCATAATCAACGTAAGCAAAGGTCTCCGCGCCCAAAGGCTCGAGAGCGCTGACTTGCCCTTCGATGAGCGGGACCGTCGCATTGGGCAGCGCTTCGGACGAGAGCTCGTGTGCACGCACGCCGAGCGTTTCGGCTTCCGGTCGGGGGCCGTCAATATGAGCCGCGCCAACGGGCAGAAGGTTCATCGGCGGCGTTCCGAGAAAGCTCGCGACAAAGGTATTCGCGGGCTTTGCATAGACGTCCGTCGGCACGCCGATCTGTTGAACCTCGCCGCCGTTCAGAATCACGAGCCGATCCGCGAGCGTCATCGCCTCGATCTGATCATGGGTCACGTAGATCATGGTCGTTCCCAGGCGACGATGAAGCTCCCGGATTTCGAGACGCACCTTGGTGCGAAGTTTCGCGTCGAGGTTCGAGAGCGGTTCGTCGAAGAGAAAGACCTTCGGCCGCCGCGCGATCGCGCGCCCCATCGCGACCCGCTGTCGCTGTCCGCCCGAGAGCTTTGCGGGCCGGCGCTGAAGCAGTGATTCGAGGCCGAGCATCTCGCTGACCTCTTTGACGCGTTCGTCGATCGCCGCCTTGCTCATCTTCTTGAGCTTGAGACCGAACGCGAGATTGTCGCGGACGGAGAGGTGCGGATAAAGCGCGTAGCTCTGAAAGACCATCGCGATATCGCGGTCTTTCGGAGGTAGCCCGCTGACTTCCCGCTTTCCGATCTTCAGGCTCCCGGAAGTGAAAGGTTCGAGGCCGGCGATCCCGCGCAGCAAGGTGCTCTTTCCACACCCGCTTGGCCCGACAAGAACGACCAGCTCTCCTTTGGCAATCTCAAGATCGATGCCTCGCAGGACCGAGACTGGCCCATACGACTTTTCGATTCCTTCGAGCGTTACCTTCGCCATGGAGAGCTTATCGTCTATTCCGCGCGCGTGAGGTAGAGCGCGGAGCGCGCAGGAAGGTTGATGTTCCCGCCGTTCATCTCGATGCGTTCGCCGCTAAGGAAGTCGTTGTACGCGCCGCGAAGTTCACGCGGCAGCTCGATGGAGACGTTTTCCGGATTCGGCCCCGCGTTCAAAACGACGACAGCGCGTTCGTCACCCTCACCGCGGACCGCCGCCCAAACGCTCTCGTTGGCGAAGACCGTCTCGATCGCCCGGCTTCGGAAACCCGGGATCGCGCGACGGCCGCGGAAGAGTGCAGAGACTCGCTCACGTTGCGCACGCTCGGTTTCGGTGAGCTCCGAATCGAAACGCATGCGGTGGCGGTTGTCCGGGTCGGCCGAGCCGTACTCGCCATACTCATCGCCGTAGTAGACCAGCGGAGCGCCTGGGATCGACATCAGCCACGCGAAGGCAACGTACATGCGATCGTAGGGCTCCTGCGAGCCTGGCGGCGGAGGCGTATTCTCCCATTGATTGCCCGCCAGATCGGGATTCGCGGAGAGGGTCATGAAGCGCGGCACGTCATGCGATCCGATATAGGGCGTCATGATCGATTCGGCCGGATAACGCTCTAAACTCGCGCGGGTCCAGAACTCGATATGCGACATGCCGCGTCCCGGCTCGTCGTTCAGGAACTGGAGCGATGCGGCGTAGTAGAGCGGGAAGTCGAACTGTCCGTTCAGCGCGTTTTCACCAATATACCGGCTGATCGTATCGTAGTTTTCGATATTGCCGCCGGCGGAGGGACCGCTTGAAGGATCCCAGCCCATCGCAGTTTCGCCCATCAGGAAGTACTGCGTCCCTGCGGTCTCGAAACGCTCGCGTACGCGAACGCCAACGTTGAGGATCGCGGCATCTTCGACATGTTTCACCGCGTCGATGCGGAAGCCGTCGAGGTCATACTCTTCGAGCCAGAAGAGGGCATCCTCGACAAACTGCTCACCCGCTTCGCGGACGCGCCAGTTTACGTCCGGCATGTACGGACGGAAGAGGCAATCGAGGCGCCGCGTTGTCCAGCCGCAGTCTCCTTCGCCGCAGACGCAGCCTTCGTTAAACCAGCTTGGGTGGCGCGTCACGTAAGGGTGATCTTCGTGCACGTGATTCACGACCAGGTCCATGAGAATACGGATGCCGCGGGCGTGCGCGGCGAGGATAAACTCCTTGAGCGCTTCGCCCCCGCCGATGCGCATATCGACGGTGCGCGCCGAGGTCGGCCAGTAGCCGTGATAGCCCGCGACCTCCCAGGTTCCGCCGCTATCGAGGTACGTCCCTTCCGGGTTTTCGTTAAAGGGCGTGAGCCACATCGCGTTGACGCCGAGGTCATCGAAGTAGCCTTCGTTGAGCGCCTGGGTGAGGCCTTGCAGATCGCCGCCTTCGAAGCCTGCGCCGGGAGCACTTGGCATGGAGACATCGTTGCTCGGCTCTCCGTTTCGGAAGCGGTCCGTCATCGTCATATAGATGATCGCGTCTTCCCAAGAGAAGGCTTCTTCTTCGACCCAGAAGGGGAGGAGCAAGCTCTCGGATTCGCTGCCGCTCTCGCCGGTCGCGAAGACAGCGAGGGTATGCTTGCCGGTCTCAAGGCCATCGATGGAGACGTTTAGTCGATTCCCTTCAAGGCTTAGCGCGCTTGCATCCACGGCGGTGATCTCGAAGTCGTGACGAAGCTCCGCGCGCACCGATGCGATCTCTTCCACGGCTTGAATCGCAACGCTCGCTTCGATGCCCGTCGCGCTCGTGGTGACGCTCGTCGCATCGAGAAGAGGACGGCTGCAATCTCGGACGCGTAGGCCGCTATTTTCAATGCCGTCGACAAAGGTGCGGTAGTCGTTCGCGGGGTCGAGACGCCAGGGGTCGCCGCCGTCCTGCACGATGAGCTTGTAGGCGTAGAGGCCCGGCGCGAG
>JAHDCI010000171.1:3640-5133 GCA_020629955.1 Myxococcota bacterium
GCGCCATCCGTACGGCAGCTGCAGCCCGCAACGTCATCGTCGAGGATGCCGCCATCGCCGGCGCTCGAATCGGTGCCAGCATCTGACGTGCCGCCGTCCGATACGCCGCTGTCCGACATACCGCCATCGGGGACAGGCCCTTCGACATCACGGTCGGCATACATTCCGCACGCCGCGGCCATTGGCGATGCCGTCGACATGATGTAGGCGCCGCCGCCGAAACCGACCATCGGAATCGAGCCTGCGTACTCGCCTTGATCGGCGGTCAGCAGCTCCGAGATCTGAAGCTCATTGGCTTCCGCTTGGTCGTGGAGCCACTCCGTGAGTGGGTCATGCGCGGGGTGCGCATCCGGAAGCGCTTGAAGCGTTCGATAGTCGACAAAGACCCACTCCTGGGAGTCGTACCAGCCGCCGTCATCGTTGCGCATGAGGCCAAAGCCCGTCTCCACCGTCAGGTTTTCGATGAGCGCCTGAAGCGTACGCGTTGCGACATTTCCTTCGGGGCGAATGACGCCCCAGTTCACCGCTTCGACGGTCGCGGCGTCGAGATAACCGCTGCCTGCGATGATGTCTTCGGCGGACTGACCGAGCGCGCCTCGGGCGTCGAGGTGGCCGCGCATGAGCGCGTCTCCGATACCGGTGGCCGCTTCCGAAAAGCGCGTTGCTTCCGAATCGTTGCCAAGCCGCGTCGCCATCGCGGCGGCGTCACAGAGGCCCCGCACAGCGGCGAGCGAAGTGTAGGTAAAGCGGCGCTGCTTGCCGTTCCAGTGCACCTCCCAGATGGAAGAGTCTGCGGCGATGACGCCGCTTGGATCGATAAGCGAGACCAGCACTTCGGCGATCTCGTCGCGAATCACGGGCCAGTGCGCTTCGAGGAGCGCCATATCGTTTGTCGCGTCGAGGTACATGCCGAGGGTCCAAAGGAAAAGACCGAATCCATCGAACTCGATATTCGGGCCGTCTGCGTTGCAGTCCGATTCCTCTTCGCCGTTGCCGAAGTAGCGGGTGATCGAGATGCGGTAGGGGCGCCCGACTTCGAGCGTATGACGGCCGCGCGGTGCGTTGAGCTGGAACTCGATCGCGGCTTTGGCTTCCTCGTATTTGCCGGCGCGGATAAGCCCCGCCACCGCGTAGGCCATGTCGCGGACCCACGAGATATTCCACTGCGCGTCGACAAAGCCGAGCCCTGGCGGAAGGCTCGCCAAGATCTGCCCGAAGCCATCTCCGGCTTCGCGAACCTGGCCCATGCGAAGCACGACGAGCGACTGCGCGTAAAGATCCTCTTCGAGCCCCATTTCGCTCGCGGGTGTTGTCCCCTCTAGCCACGCCGCCCATTCATCGCGAACGCTCGGCCACGGGTTTTCCGTAAATTGAGAGCGCACGGCTTCAACGACGGGCCCGGCGTCTTCGTCGAGTGCCCATGCGATGGCCGCGTCAAAACGCATCATTCCGCCAGGTGCGAGGGTCTCGGTATTGGATTGCATTCCGGGCGC
>JAHDCI010000171.1:5233-10934 GCA_020629955.1 Myxococcota bacterium
ATCAGTTCACGACGTCGGCTTCGGGGATCAGAACCACCGCGCCAAAGGGTTCGACTCCGACGCTCAGCTCCTGCGCGCCGTTGACCGTGTAGCGGTCCCCTGTGAGGACATCGACCAAGGTACTCCCCGCAGGAGCGCCGACCACCATCGGTCCGCCGCCGAGCGTGCTCGCGCTGGTCTCGCTGCGGTGATCGCCTTGCGAGTTGACGATGGCGAGTGCGTAGTCGCCTTCCGGGGTCGTACGCTCAAACGCGACGATGCCCGCATCCTGCTCGTCACCCGTTCGGTCGGTGACCCAGCGGATCTGGAAATCACCATGCGTGAGCGCGCGGTAGGTTCGGCGGATACGCGTCATGCGGGCGATATGCTGGAAGGTCTCCCCATCGCGCGGCATGCCGGTCGTGAAGAGCACTTCACGGTTTGCCGGGTCGTTGCCACCCGCAAAATCCTGCTCCGTGCCGTAGTAGATGCACGGGATGCCGTCCTCGAGGAGGAGGTAGGAGAGGGCGGCGCGAAGTCGCCGAGGGTCGCGAGCCTCGAACAGGAAACGCGGCAGGTCGTGGTTGTCGATGAAGTTGATGAGCGCCTGTGTTGGCGGAATGCCGATGCCTTCGAACTGAGGCGTCGAACCGTAGTTCGCCGCGCGCTGGTTGTAGAGCTCTTCGATCTTTCGGGTCGGCTGACCGCGTCCAAAGACATCGTCGAAGACCTGGAACTTCTGCGGGAAGTAGAAGACAGAATCGAGACGACCGGGCTGCGTATAGCTGCCGACCAGTTCGTCGTTGCCGTCAAAGGCTTCGCCGAACATCAGGAAGTTTGATTTGCCCTGAGCGGCGAGGCGTTCGCGAACTTCCGGGGCGAAACGTTCCCAGAACTCGTAATCCACATGCTTGATCGTATCGATGCGGTAGCCGTCGATATCGGTGCGGAGCACCCAATCGGTGAAGATGCGGATCAGTTCGTCCCGAACCTCGGGGTTTTCGGTATTGATATCCTTCAGCCCGCCCGGGAAGTCGCCATAGACGACCTGCTCTTCGATATTGAAATCGGTCACGCGTCCGCGGCGGTTGTAGGCCGCTTCGGTTTGGAAAATTGGCGGATTCGGCGGAACGCGGAAGATCTCCGGCATATCGAAGAAGGAGATCGGCGCGAGGCCCGCTTCGCCGAGGGAGGTCTCCGATTGAATGCCGCGGGGGTCGTAGTCGGGGTCATACTCGGTGACGCGTCCTAGAGGGCTGGTGCTGCCCGAGCCAAAGACGTTCTCGTCCGGCGAGCCGTTGAGGTTGATATCGTAATAGAAGACCTGACCCATGTGGTTCGTGACGATATCGACGATGACCTTGATGCCGCGCTCGTGACAGGCATCGACCATCGCTCGGAGGGTTGCGAGGTCGCCGAAGTGCGGATTGAGTCGCTCGAGATCGACCTGCCAGTAGCCGTGGTAGGCATCGACGCCCGCGTCATGGTCGACGTTCAGAACGATCGGGCTGATCCAGATCGCCGTGACCCCAAGTTCTTCGAGGTAGTCGAGGTTGTCGATGACGCCTTGGTAATCCCCGCCCTGATATCGGGCGAGGTCTCCCGGTGACGTCCGCACGTCGTTGCGGGCGGAGCCGTTCGCGAAGCGGTCGGTGAGGAGCTGATAGATGACCTCATTGCGCCAGTCCTCGACGTGCGTTTCGACCTGGACGTTTTCGACAGGGTCGAGTTCGGAACTCTGGCAGGCCAGTGCGGCGACCGAGACAAGAAGAAGGGTAAACTTGCGAATGTACGATGTCATGACGAAGCCCATTTCTATCGATAGCTCGTGCTGTCGAACCACCACTCTGCGCCAATGCCGAGGAAGTGTTCTAGTGTTTGAGAGGAGCGAGTATCTGCCGAAGGATAGAGCCGGCGCGCGGCGTCGTTTCGGCGCGAGAGCGAATAGATGAGACGAAGGTGAGGCCGGGCGTAGGTGCCGCGCCCGCCGAGCGAGACAAAGGGAATGAGCGCAGCCTTAAAGATGCTCCCGCCGACGCGCTCTCCGGTTCGCGGGTCGAGCTCCGAGGTGCTCATCGATTGAATCGAGAGATCCGCGCTAAGGCCGGCGTAGTCGCCGAAAAAGACGTGGGGACGAATGCTGAACGCGCCTTCGCGTAGCGTTCCCGACTCAAAACCATTGGGATCCGCATCGCGGAAGCGGCGATAGTAGGCGCCGACCTGAATGCCGAGTGGGCCGTATTCGAAGTTTCCGCTGAGGGCGAGCATGAGCTCGCTTGCGTTTCCGCTTTCGACAACGGTTCCCGTGCGGAAAGGAGCGTCGAAGGTATCGAAGGCCGCGAGGCCCCGGGAGTAGCGGAAAAAGACGTTCAAGAAATTCCGCTGCGTGTAGCCGTCTGCGTTTCTATTTGCCCAAAGACCGAGCTGCGCGCCGACCATATACCCGCTGTCTGATGGCAAGTTTTCAATGGTTCCATCTTCCCGTGCTCTATCGCCAGAAGAGAGCTGATGAAGTTCGCCATAGAAGACCGCTTTGAGACCAAAATCTTGGTTGGTTCCGATGGGGTAAGCCGTCGCGCGGAGCGCGGTCACGACCCGCGGGCGATTGAGGAAGGTAACGTTTTCGGGATCGAACCCGCGTGTCGCGACGACATCGCGCGTTTGGTAAAAGAAGGGATCGCGCGGCCGGTTCAGGCCGACATGCAAGCGTACGTGGAGCTTGTCTTCCCACTGATACGAAGCGCCGCCCCCGATGATGTTGAGGTTGTCGAGAGGCCAGAAGTTCAGAAGATAAACGTCGTCGCCGCGCACCATCCGCGAGCCCGCCCAGAGTGATAGACCGGGAACGAGCGCGCCGCGGATCTGCGCGTAGAGGTTACGCACTGCGAGCTGCTCATCGAACTCACCATCGAGATGAAAGAGCGGGCCCGAGAGGGCGAGGGTAGCGACGACTGAAGACGAGATTTCATCGGTGATCTGGTCTTCGCGTCGAAGCTCGATCTCCGCGTAAACGTCTTCGTCGACGCGTGGGCCAAATGCGACGACGTTGCTGGAACGTCCTAGCGAGCCGCGAAGATCCGATGCGGCGACGAGCCTTCCGTACGAGCCGAAGACGAAGCGATGACGTTGGGCGTCATTCTCCTCGTCCTCGTCCTCGTCCTGTTCCCCATCCTCATCCTCGTCCTGTCCCAGTGTCTCTGCTTCGTCCGCCTCGACTGACGGGACCGCTTCGGTCGCCGCTTCTTCGATAGGGAGAATATCGGCGCTCGATTCGATGTCTTGAAATCCGTCGATCGTGGTCGCTTCCGGGAGGCTCTCGGCGGGGATGGCCGCCGCTTCTTCCGCCGGTGATGTGCTTTCCCCGTTGGCTTCCGCAGGAGACTCTGATTCGGCCTGAGGTTCGCTTTCGTCGCTTTCGGCACCAGCGTCTTCGCCGCCCTCTTCGGTGGCTTCTGTTTCCGGCGAAGTATCGATATTTGCTGAGCTTTCTTGCGCGAAAGCCGTCGCCGATAGACCCCCCAAGAGAAGCGCGACGAGGAGCGAGAGCCGGAAACGCTCGCTGTGTGGAAGCTTCGGTTTGACGTAACTCATGACTGAGTTACTACTGGCACATCCTCCTTGCGCGTCAAGGGACCAAAAGCGCATGAATCAGATCGAAGACGAAATTGTGAACGCGATGGCGCGCCACGGCTTTACGAAGACCGAGGCGCGGGCCTATGTCGCGCTCCTCAAGGCGCATCCGGCGACGGGCTACGAGCTCGCCGCGCGCTCCGGCGTTCCTCGTTCGGCGATTTACAACGTACTCCGCAAGCTCTCTGCGAGCGGAGCGATTCGGGCGGTCAGCGAGCAACCCAAGCGCTATTCGCCGATCGCGCCAGCGCAGCTTCTGAAAATGGTGGAGGCGCGGATGAGCCAAGGGCTCGCATCGCTCGAAAAGTCCTTGAATCAGTTGCGAAGTGGCGTGCCGGAGGCAACGACGTGGGTTCTTTCCGGATACGATGCGATCCTCGAGCGGGCGCAGGCGATGGTCGCCGCTGCGGAGAGTTCCGTGCATCTCTCCGTTTGGGCGCGGGAGGCCGAAACGCTTCAACCGCTTCTCTCGGAAGCGGAGGGTCGCGGCGTTTCGATCGTCGCCTTCAGCTTTTCGAAACTCCCGCCGCTCGCGGGCCGTTCACTGACCTATGGCCTTGAGGAGGAAGCGCTCGAAGGGCATTGGGATCACAAGCTGGTGCTCATCGTGGATCAGGCGCGAGTGCTCGTTGGCACCGTGAATCAGAGCGAAGACGCGCGTGCCGTGGAGACGGACGAGACCGCGGTCGTGGACATGGCGATCAACAACCTCGTGCTCGACGTGACGCTCTATGGGGAGCGGATGGAGCAAGACACCGCAGCTGTCGTGCGGGAGCTCGCGAATCGTTTCGCGCCGATCGACGACCTGCTGGAAAGGCGTGTCGCCGAGTAGCGAGCGTCTCAAGAGAACGTTGCGACGAAGTTTCGAGCACGTCGCTGGAGAGCCAGTCGTTGCGCTGGCTGGAGATGAGAACGATGAACAAGAGAATCGAATCTGCGAAACGCACGCGAGCCTGGGGATGTGCGCCAGAAGGCGACCTTGAGGGATATCTCGCGTCGCGAACGACCTGGTCGGACCGTCACTTTCCTGCGCTGCGATCGCGGCCCATCGCGTATTTCTCGATGGAGTTCGGACTTAGCGAAGAGCTCCGCATCTACTCCGGCGGACTCGGGGTTTTGGCCGGAGATCACCTTAAGAGCGCGTCCGATTTGGGACTCCCGCTGATCGGCGTTGGGCTCTTCTATCGCGAGGCGTACTTTCAGCAGCGCATCGACGCCGACGGTCAGCAGCACGCGGAGTATCCCGCAACGGACCTCAGCAAGCTTCCTCTCGTGGAGCAAACGCTCGCGGATGGATCGCCGCTTCGAATCGAGGTGATGGCGGGAGAAGAGCGACTTGTTGCGCGCGTGCTGCGCCTCTTCGTGGGGCGCGTAACGCTCCTTCTGCTCGATGCCGACGTCGACGGATGCGACGCCCGTGACCTGACGTCGCGCCTTTACGGAGGCGATGAACGAACCCGCATTCGGCAAGAGCTTCTGCTTGGCGTTGGCGGACTTCGTGCACTCGACGCGCTCGGGATCTCACCTTCGGTCGTCCACCTCAACGAAGGACATTCCTCGTTCGCTGCGCTTGAACTCGCGCGGCAACATCAAGAGAAGGAAGGGCTCACGTTTGAAGAAGGCATGCGCCGCGCTCGCTCGCGCACCGTCTTTACGACGCACACGCCCGTGCCCGCCGGACATGATCGCTTTGCGCCTCCGCTCGTCAAAGAGATGCTCTCGCCGCTCGCGAAGGAGCTCGGCATCGACGCGGAACAGATCGTCGATCTGGGCCGGGAGCGTCCGGGCGACGAGGACGAGACGCTCTGCATGACCGTGGTCGCGCTGAAGCAGGCGCGAAGCACCAACGGGGTCTCGGCGCTTCATGGGCAGGTCAGCCGGCGTATGTGGCATTCGCTCTGGCCAGAGCGTCCGCGTGATGAAGTTCCGATCGGGCATATTACGAATGGCGTGCATACCCGCACGTGGACCTCAAGCGCGGCGGCCGAGCTCTTCGACCAGCGGCTTGGGAATGGATGGCGTGAACGTCCCGGCAAACCTTCCTCGTGGGAAGCGGCGCTGCAGATTTCGGACGACGAATGGGAGAGCCTCG
>JAHDCI010000172.1 GCA_020629955.1 Myxococcota bacterium
CCTCCGACATTAGCGCGAATCGGTGTAACTCGATAGCGCGACGCGTTGTCCTAGGAGGCTGCTGAAAAACGTCCGAAACCGTTTCGCGGTATTTTCACGCGCTCAAACGCCATCCAATTCTCGCCACGTATGTATACTGCGAGTCCGATCATCGGACGCATCTGCGCACGCCAACAGCCAACGAATTACAATCGGCCCTTTTTCACCACCCTGCTAGGCCGACTCAGGGTTCCGTTCGGGGCTGTTTCGAAAGCCACAATCCGGCGAAGAGCATGCACGTCGCGCCAACGCCGCCCGTCGCATAGGCGAGCGTTTGTAGGGTTTCGAGGCGCGTCTCCGCGCTGCCTGTCCCAGCGCTGCCAAGGTCGTGGGCGATTTGCAATAGCGCGGATCCGGCATAGCCCAAAGCGTCCGCGAGGTAGATGCCAAAGACCGCGGTGCCGGCGACGCCTCGAAAGGCGACGAGGCGTTCGAAGAGAATGCTCCCATAAGGAACGTAGGCGAGATACGAGCCGATCCCGGTGAGAATCATCCACGCGATGCCTCCCACGAATCCTGCCGAAAGAGCCCAGGTGCTCAGCGGGAGAAGTAGGAGGCCGAGCGTCATTAAGCCGAGGGCTGCGTAAAAGCCGCGACGCGCATCCTTGACGAGACTGAGCGCACCGAGGGCGAGGAGCACCAGGAACGCGACCGGGAGCTCCGCGCGGGTGAAGACAGCGCTATCACCGGCGACGCCCAGCGCTTCAAAGGCCTCAAGCCCATAGTTGTCGCGAAAATCTCGAAACGCGGTGAGCAAGACGTAGACCGTGAGTAGAGGCAGAAGTGCCGGCGCGAAGCTTCGAAAAAACGCCTGCCGCTCCGCCTTCGACATCGGGACGCGTTTCGTACGCAGCGCGACATCCTCGGCGTTGGGCTCAGGCAGTTGGTCGAGCAGGTAGACCGAGAGCAGAAAGGGCAGCAGGAAAAGCGCTCCCGTGGCCGCCGGCATCCATGATTCGGTGATTCCTGCGCGGATCAACAACCGTCCAATATCTTTCACCACGCCGCTGGCGAGAATGAACGAGCAGGATAGCCCCGCGAGGAGCCAATCGGAGCTACGCCTACCTTCGAGGTATCGGACGACAAGACCCCAGACCATGCCGAGAGGCAACCCGTTTGCGAAGAGCGCGATGATCCCCAGCGAGCGTGGCAGCAGCCCGAACGCGACGAGAGCGAGCTCGGCGGCGAGAATGAGGCCTACGAGCAATTGCGGGCGCTGCGTTCGGGTCACTTCCGGGAGCCAGCGCGTCCCCAGGAACTTGCTGGTTGTGTACCCGAGAAGCTGACCGAGGAGGAGGGCGGTCTTGAAGCCGAGAAGTCCACCGAAGACGCTCGCTTCTTCAAAGCTCGCCGCGGCGATCGGTTTTCGGAACGCGTACATCGCGAAGTAGGTCGAGAACGACGCGGCGATGGCGAAGGTTGAGAGAAGCGGGCCCTCAGCGCGGGCGAGACGGGCGCGGAGACTCACAGGGGATGAGTCGGTTAGCGTTCCGGACGGATCGTTTGAACTCGTAACGCTGCAAATGCCGCCTGCGCACGCGGGGAGAGGCCTTCACCCGCAGCATCGCATTCTTCGCGATTGTCGACGCGGTAGTCGTATCGCGAACAGTTCTGGGCATTCTCCGGCAGCTCGTTGCAACGCGAGAGGAAGGGCTCACGGTCCAGCATTCGCCATTCCGGATTTCCCGGGAACTCCGCCTCACTTGCGAAATCGACCGCGGCGCGAGTGCTGAGGTAGGCTTGCTCGCAAGGGGTCTGGCCGGCCTCCGCCGCCGCTTCCGCGACGCGACGCATTCCCGCGATGACCTCGCCGATTCCTCGAAGGCGCTCTGCTGCAGGGTTGCCCGCCCCCAAGTTTGCGCCCGCTGCGCTTGGAGAAGCAGGGGGCCTCGCAGCGGCACGGACTCGGGGAGCGCTCGGGGGCTGGACCTGTGTTGTGGAAGGGGGCGCCACCCTTGTTGAAGGCGCTCTGGAGAGCGCGGCCTCTGCCGCTTCTTCGGGGTCTCGGCCGCGGCTGCATCCAAGCGAGAGAAGCATCGAAGCAGCGAGAACGCAGAGTAGAGCGGGGAGTGGGCGGCGGCTTGGAAAAGAGAGGTTCATGCGCGCGTCAACCGTAGCAGGGTGATTTCAGATGGCACGCCTGTACGAAGTGGAGGTCCCCAGTAGCCGGTCCCTCGATTCACATAGATGTGGGTATTGTCCTGTTTTCCGAGTCCCTCGCTAAAGGGATGAACGAAGCCGACCACGAGCGAAAAGGGGAAGAACTGGCCGCCGTGCGTGTGTCCCGAGAGCTGGAGGGTGTAGCCCGCTTCCGCCGCCGCGTGAATGCTCTTTGGCTGATGTGCGAGCAGGATGCTTACGTCATGGGCCGGCGCATCCGCGATGGCGCCCGCGGGATCCGAGCCGCCCGGCTGGTTGCGAGTTGAGTAGTCGAGTACCCCGGCCACGAGCACTTTCGCGCCCCCTCTCTCGACGATTCGGTGCTCGTTCACCAAAGGAATCATCCCGAGCTCTCGCGTCTTCTCGATCCATTCGTCGGCGTTCCAATAGTGCTCGTGATTTCCGGTGCAGTAATAGACGCCGTCTCGTGAGCGGAGGTCTTGAAAGGGTTCAACGTCGATCGCCAGCGAGCTGACATGTCCGTCGATCATGTCGCCGGTGATCGCGATCATATCGGCGTCCGCGGAGTTTGCCACTTCGACCATAGCAGCGAGTTCTGCGCGCTTGATCGTGGGGCCCACATGAATATCGCTGAGCTGCGCGATTTTATATCCCTCGAGCGCAGCCGGAAGTCCTTCGATCGGCACGTCCACTTCCTCAAGGCGGGGAACGCGAAGAGCTTCATTCACGCCCCACGCCGTGAGCCCTGTGGCGAGGGTCGCCAACGCGCCGTTCGAGGTTCGTTCGAAGAACTTTCGCCGTTCCGGATCATGCGAACGGAACACAGTCTTTGCGCCGATGAAGAAGAGCAGGTCTCGAATGGCAAAGAAGGTGAAGAGCACGGCGAACGCGCCCATCAAAATGAAGCCACCGAACTTCAGAGGCTCGAGTGCTCCGGCGCTCCGAAATGCGCGTCCCGAAAACATGATCGTCGGAGCGACGAAGAAGTGCAGGAAGAAGCCTACCTGAATCGCTTTGCGGATCCGCGCGCTTGGTTCCCACGGGCCCAGAATTCGCCGGACGACGTAGATGTGCGCTGCGGCCCAGACGAGCACGATGACGATGAAGAAGACGGGAAATCGCATAATCGATTGGCTAGAGCGAAGGGCCGTAGGTGCGCAAGGTCACGAGCATGAAACACATCGAACCGGGGATTGATTTCGAGATTTTAGGCCAGTGCGTGGTTCACATCGTCAGGCGTCTTCGTCGCCCGGTAGCTTCGCCTGAGCGGTGTACGCTTGAGGTTCTGGCTGGGGTTGCTGACCGTGGTGCCCGTGCTGAGGGTGGCCCTGTGGCGCAGGTGCATAACCCTGTGGTGGCGCAGGTGCATAACCCTGTGGTGGCGCAGGTGCATAACCCTGCGGTTGCTGTCCTTGCGGACTGTGCTGAGCATAGGCGGGAGGAGGCGAGTATCCGGGTTGCGGATGCTGGCCATGGGGAGGGTAACCCGGCGGAGGATATCCTTGAGGTCCGTGACGGAAGTGACCCGGAGGTCCGCCTGGGGCGGGGTAGGGAGCCTGCTTCTTCTTCGTGGCTCGAAATACGGCGATCGCCATCTGAACGATAAAGACGAGAGTCAGGACCCCGAGACCGACAGCAAAAGGCGCCGCTTCGTCTTCGCTGACTCGGCCGTTGGTGAACAACGGAAGCAGGCCAGTGAGGATGCAGCCAACCCCAAAGACGAAAGAGAGCACTGCGAAGAGAAGAACCTTCATCTGAGCATCCTAACCCAGAATCGTCCCGAGGATTTGCATGGCCTCCAGAAGATCGAGCTACCCGTCGACGTTCGTGCGGGGATCCATTCGATAGATTTGAACCACGCATAAGAACGCGCTGAGCGCTCTACTCCGCATGTGAATCATCGAGTCCGAGGGCGGCTTCGATCTCCGCCCGAGTCGAATCAAGATCGGCTGCTGTCTGCTCGCGCCGTGAATCGGAACGGTTTTCGGATTCTTCGCTGGAGAGAAAGCTTAAGGAAACCATCACCAGCGAAAGCACCATCCAAAGATTCGTATACGGTGTACTCGGCGAAAAGCCTGCGATCATCCACAGGCAAAGGGCCAATCCGAAGACGCGAGTTCCGAGCGCGCCAAACGAGATTCCAAACCCCAAAAACAGGGCAAGGGATGCTTCATAGAGCGATCGTGGAAGCACCGTTGTCGCGAGGTCGATATGGGTTGCGGCGTAAAAGAGTGAAGAATACCGCTCGCCCGTGATGTTCTCCGCGACCTTCTCCCCCGCGAAAAGGACTCCCGCGATGACGAGCCCTAGACCCAGCGCGATACCAGCTTGGGCGCGCACTTTCGGCCAGCTACAGGCGATCAGAGCGAATACCGTGCCGAGAAAGCAAAGGAGCCCGGCGACCTGCAAGAAGTGCTGCACGCGGTAGGCCTGCTCCCACACCGTGAGCTGCCCCATGATCCCAACAGAGGTCGAGAGAAATGAAAGGAACGCGGTCGCCGCGCCGAATCCAATCGCAAGGCGTCGCTCTTTTGGCGCGCGCCTCACGGCGAGCGAACTTGCGAGTCCGACAGCGATGAGGTTGCCCGTGCCGGCCGAGATGAGCACGATGAGGAGACCCACTCGGCGCGCCGGTACAAGGGTCGCGAGTGCAAGCGTCGGCATGAAAATGCCAGCGAGCCCGGCAAGCCCCATCCGGGTCCAGCCTCCAATCCGTGAGCTTGGAAGGACGAGTGTCCAAATCGCAGTGCCCAGTGCGACCAAGCCCGCGAGGGCGCTCGCGTCTCGGAGGAAGCTGGCGAGCTCGTTCGCTTGCAGGAGTGTCTCTCTGGCGAGAGGGCTTTCACTACCGAGCCGAAGAACCCATTGTCGAAGAATGTAGGTCAGGACCGCGAGAAGCGTCGCGAAGGTTCCAAGGAGCGGAATCCGCGGATCGGCGGAAGGCTCGGGAAGAGGCGGGATAGACTCTCGGATCGCCGGCGCGCTCATCTTGCGTCCTCGCATCCGTTGCGAAGCTCTTCCGCGAGCGCGCCTAGTCCCATCTCCTGCACGGTAAGACGAGCTGTATCACAAGATGCAGCGATGCGTTGCAGGAGCCCTCCATCCGATTCTTCCGCGGAATCCTCCTGCAAGCGCTCGACCTCGAGGCCGATATGAGCGCGCTCGAGCACGAGGCTGGCTTCGCGTGCCGCCCCTTCGAGGCCGCTCCTTTCCGCGCTGTCCCTCGCAATGGCAGCGAAAGTGGCGGCCTCCCCGTACGCATCGACGCCAAGAAGAGCGGACGCCGAACGCAGCGGGAAGGCGCCAAGGTTCGCCGCGCGCAGGCTCCTTCGCGCTTCTTCAAAGCGTCCTGCCTCGAGTTCAAGTTCGGCAATCTCGATGCTCTGGTCCGGCATTGAGCGCCGCTCTCGTAGTCGGTGAGAAAGACTCGCTGTGGATGCTGCGGCAGCGTCTGACCATGCGGCGGACAGAGTCGCGCAGCGCCGGCAGTGACCGGTCAGCTCTGCTCTCGCGAGTGCGCGAAATGCCTGCTCACGTTGATTTTGTGCCCAGGCGATTTCTGCGCTCGCAAGATGCACATGCGCCTCACCCGCTCCGTAAGGCTCTTCGCGTAGAAGTTGCTCTGCGAGGGCGATATTGCCGGAACGTGCGTAGGCGATCGCCAGCCGGCCGAGTATCAGTCCATCGGAAGACCGAAGTTGAGCCCGTCGAAACTCCCGGATGGCGGCGTCGTAGTCCGAGTTCGCGAGCGCCATCTCCCCTCGTAGAAACGCTTCGTACGCCGCGGGGGAGATGAACTCGCCGCGCACGCTTTCGCCGCCTATTTGACGCGTCGTTACGTACGACGAGCGCCGAGTGCATCCGCTTCCGAGGGCCGCCGTCGCCAGCACGAGCACGAGAGCGACGCGCACGCGGCGGAGCGAATCGAGTGCCGAGCCGGGTTGGTGGTGGTGGGTAAAGCCTCTTGGGGCGTCACTACCGAAGCATAAACGCGAGTCATCGAGCATCCTGCGACCATCATGCATCGCGAGAGGTGCTTACTGACACTCGGCTTCGAAGCTCGGATCGCATGAGATGACGACCGTGGTCACCTCTCCGCCAACCAGGGGCCACGGTACAAAGCGTGGGGAACTCTGTCCGATTCGCTCTGTCCCCTGCACGAAATTCACACGTAGGGTTGGGTCCCGAACCTGGTCTTCATGGGACTGGTTGGTGAAGAGCGGAACATCGATTCGAAAGCCGTTCGTCGTGTCAGCGTTCGCGTCGAGGTAGGCGCGCGAGAGCTTCAGTACCCATTCGCCAGCCGCGGTCACGCGAGCTTCAACGAGGCCATCGTCATCCAGCATCATCGGGTCCATCCGCACGAAGTCTCCGTCGGCAGGGTCGGGCACAATGATCACCTCGACCTCTTCGATCGCACTCGCTGCGACCGGAAGAGCCATCGTGCCGTCATCTGCGATGACACGAACAATGTGTGGGGGAGGGCCTTCGGACGCGCACCCCGAGAGAGTGGCAAATAGGGAGGCAAAAAGGAGAGTGTTGGAGAAAAAGCGCATGAGCTGAGGTCGACGGTAGAGGTTAGGGAAGAGGAATAGACGGGACTTCGAAGCCCTCAGGGGTGCTTTCCCCACCAGACGCAGCGACACCGATGCCAATTGCTGCGCCCACAACAACGACGCCAACGGCGGTCCAAAACCACCACTTTTCAAGGATGGAATCGCTCTCCTCGTCGGCGACGATAAACTGCTCCGCCGCTGCTCGATCCTCTTCGGCAAGTCGCGATGCGAACTCCGGGTCGGGCTCGAGTTCCACATTGGTGCGCAGTCCTTCCTCGGAGATTTCGAGCGCGCGGTTGTAAGGAAGGAAACCCGGGCGTGTCACTGAGAGCGTATGACCTCCGGCACTCACTTCAACCGGTGGAAGAGGCGTCTGTCCGATAACTTCGCCGTCGATCGAGACGTTCGCGCCATCGATATTGGTTGCCACCAAGAGTGTGGTGGGCGCTGGGGGAGGAGGAGGGGCGGGCAGCTGCGTGGCGATGGTCGCGAAGGCCTCGCTCAGCTGTCCTTGCAGGGCCGTTGCATCATCCAGGGTCACCTCCGCCACGACTGTAGGCTCGCCGAGGGCGCTACCGTTCCCGGCGACTCGTGGCTGAAGCGCGATGGTGCTCGCCTCAACACCCATCGAAACCAAGATTCCGAACGCACCGCCCGAGAGGCGGATCTGCTCACCGAGGCAGGGTTCATTGTCGGCGCACGCGATGATCGCGCCGACGCGTTCCGGATCTGTCACGCCGACGACTTCGCGGTCTTCGACCACCTGTCCAAGTCCATTCGGAACCGCTTCCATGATCGCGTTCGCAATCGCCTCCGTCACGCCTTGGCTCGGAACCGGAATCACCACGACGGGTCCGGGTTGAGCGAGCGCCGCGGAGCTAATAAGCGTCAGCGCGAACGCTCCGAGTCGAGAGAAGCGGGAGGTCACATCGTGCAACATGGCGCGGAGCATAGCAGCTGACCCTATCTCTTCATTCGAAAACCCTCATCAGGAGATCGTTTCGGCTGAGAAAGAGAAACGCCCAAACTCGAAGAGAGTTCGGGCGCTTTTCTGGGTGCTCTTGTTTCCAGAGGCTTTGCGAACCTTGAAAACGGAGAGAGTTTCTAAGCGAGCTCCTTGAGTGCCTCGATAAGGGTGTCGAGGGCTTCCCGATCGTGTTTCTCGGTGACTGCGACCAGGAACTCAGAAGCGTCGCCGTGATCGAAATCGCAAGCGACTCCGCCGAGAATGCTGCGTTCTGCCAGTTTGGTGAGGAGCTCTCGCGCCGGCTTGCCCCCTGTTCGACGAACGATGAACTCGTTGAAGTGCGGCTTTGATTTGAGAGGGCAGGAGAGCCCGTCGATGGCGTCGATTTCCGCAGCGAGAAAGCGTGCATTTCTCATGCAGATCTCTCCGGCCTGCGTGAAACCTTGCCGACCAAGCATGGCGGTCCGAATGGCCATCGATAGTGCGATGAGGCCATGGTTCGTACAGATATTCGAGGTCGCCTTTTCGCGGCGGATATGTTGCTCGCGCGTAGACAGCGTCAGCACGAACCCGCGCTCGCCGTCCTGGTCGACCGTTTGACCGACGAGCCTGCCTGGGAGCTGGCGCACCATCGATTTGCGCGCCGCAAGAAGCCCGACACCCGGGCCGCCGTATTGCGGAGGCGCCGCAAGCGCCTGGCCCTCACCAACACAGATATCCACGCCAAACGAGCCCGGGGCTTTCGCAACGGAGAGCGCGTAAGGTTCGGAGGTCGCGGTGATGACAAGAGCACCATTTTCGTGGGCCTTGGCGACGATTGTCTCCAGGTCTTCGAACGCTCCAAAGACATTCGGATAACCGACAACCACCGCGGCTGTTTCGGCATCGATCGCGTCGAGAACGCCCGGCGTCGTGTGGTTTTCAGGCGCAATGACGAGCATCGCGGGGTTGCCACTGTCGACGGCGGAGAGATATGTATGCGTTGCCCCGCGGGCATCGGGATGGACCGCGCCGCTCATGACGATCTTTCGGCGCTTTGTCAGTCGACGCGCCATGAGCGTTGCTTCGGCCACCGCCGAGCTCATGCAATACATCGAAGCGTTGGCCACTTCCATATCGAAGAGTTCGCAGACGATGGTCTGGAACTCGAAGATGGCCTGCAGCGTTCCTTGGCTCACTTCCGCCTGATACGGCGTGTAGGCCGTATAGAACTCGCTTCGAAGAAGGAGTTGGTCGACGGCTGGCGGAATGTGATGATCGTACATCCCGTAGCCGAGAAAGGAGAGCGCGCTCGTGGAGTTCTTGTTCGCGAGTTCGGTCAGATGCCGCATCAAGGCCGGTTCTGCGAGCGCGGGCTCAAGATTCATCGGAGCTGCAACGTTTTCGCGGGGAATGGACGCGAAAAGGTCACTGATCTCTTTCATGCCGATGCTCGAGAGCATCGATTCGATTTCGGCGGAAGTGTGCGGAAGGTAACGCATTATTCGATCTTGCTGAGGTAGTCCTCGTAGTTGCGGGCGTCCATGAGCGCCTCGAATTCTGCCGGGTCGGACGGCTTGATGACGACCAGCCAACCCTCACCGTAGGGGGTCTCGTTGACCTTCTCAGGGCTCTCCTCGAGCTCGTCGTTGACCTCAACAACTTCGCCGCTGACGGGCGCGAAAAGTTCGCTCACCGTCTTCACCGACTCGACTTCGCCAAAGCGCTCATTGGCCTGTACATCAGTCCCAACGGAGGGAAGTTCAACTAGCGTAACGTCGTTTAGCTCCGAAACCGCGTAATCCGTGATTCCGATGCGAACGAGATCGCCTTCCATTTTCGCCCACTCGTGGTCCTTGGTGTAGCGAAGATCGACGGGGACAGCCATTACTTGGTTCCTTTGCGCTTGTAGAACGGAGTCTTAATAATCTCCGCGGGAACTTTCTTTCCGCGGATATCGATGATGATTTCGGTGCCCACCGAAGCGGACTCCTTGGGGACGTACCCTAAGCCGATATTTTTGCCAACTGTTGGCGCCGGGCTTCCGCTCGTGACTTCGCCGACGACGTCATCTCCGATGAGAATAGCGTGGCCGTGTCGAGCGATGCCGCGGGCCTTCATTTCGAAGCCGATGAGCTTGCGGGTTGTGCCCTCTGCCTTGATTTTTTGAAGGGCATCACGACCGACGAAGTCGCCCTTGTCGAGCTTCACAACCCAGCCCAGACCCGCTTCGTAAGGATTGGTTTCTTCGGTAATTTCGTTGCCATAGAGCGAGAGGCGCGCTTCCAAACGAAGTGTATCGCGCGCGCCCAGGCCGCAGGGGGTCGCGCCCCCTTCGACCAGCGCTCGCCAGATCGGCGGGGCGCATTCGTTGGAGCATAGGATCTCGAACCCGTCTTCCCCGGTGTAGCCAGTACGCGCGATTTTCACTTTTCGATCGAGCAATCGATCTTTCTTTACGCGGAACGATTTGATCGTCGCGGAACGCTCCGCCCCTAGCGAGTGCAATAGCTTCGCTGCCTCTGGACCCTGCACGGCGATGAGCGCGTGATCGTCGCTAATGTCTTCGAACTCGCAGTGCCCCTCGGCGTGCTTGCGGAAGTGTCCGACAATCTTTGCGCGGTTGCTCGCGTTGCAGATCACGAGAACGCGATCCTCTGGCAATCGGTACACGATGAGATCGTCGAGGATGGTCCCCTGCTCGTTACAGCAAACCGTGTAGAGCGCGCGTCCCGGCTTCAGTGGAGCCAGCGAGTTGGTGATGAGGCTATCGACGACCTCGACGGCTTTCGGGCCAGAGAGGAGGAGTTCGCCCATGTGCGACACGTCGAAAATCCCAACGCGCTCGCGAACGGCGGTGTGTTCTTGCACTACGCCTTCGTATCGAACCGGCATCGCGTACCCCGCGAAGGGGACGAGTCGGCCGCCGAGCGCCTTGTGTTCTAGATGGAGAGGACTTTCTCTTAACGTTTCAGTCACGGCGCGATGCTAGCAGCCTCACCCATTTGCGCGAAGCGTCACGTGTGCGTTTGGTCGTATTTCGAATTGCACAAAAAAAATAGAGGTTTTGCGAGCAGGTGCACCAGCGCGTTACGCGCCGCGGTTCGGAATTCGCAGCGAGACACGCGCTCCTGGCGCGGCGTTTTCGGCTTTCGCCTCACCCCCGTGGGACTCCGCAACCGTTCGGACAATCGCAAGACCGAGACCGGTGCCGTTGCGTTCTTCATCCGTGGTGAAGAAGCGCGAGAAGA